>JACVRR010000080.1 GCA_014534345.1 Thermoleophilia bacterium
CCCCCCCCCCCCGGGGGCGCGGGGGGGGGGGGGCCCCCCCGGGCCCGGCCCCCCCCACCCGATGTGGGGGGGGGCCCCCCGGGCCCGGCCGGGGGGGGGGGGGGGGCCCCCCCCCCCCCCACGGCTCCTGGGACGGGCGGCAGCGGCCGGGTCGAGCAGCAGGCGCTCGCTCGCCGCAGACGCCGGAGGACCGCCCGCCCTGCGAGGCCGAACGCCGGCAGTACGGGCGGTCACACTCGGCGCTCTCCGTGGCACCGCTGGGACGACGAAACCAAGCGTCGGCTCAGTCGTTCTTCGCGTGGTGACGGGGGAACTGGTTTCCCCGGTGCGCGTTCCTGGTACGAGCCTGCCATGGCAACCGGCGGCAAGACGGAGAAGCGCGCGGCCGGCGAAGCGCAGCAGCGGTCGTCCGGGCCGAAGAAGGCGGAGCTCGTCGAGCGGATCACCAAGGCGCTCTCGAGGCTGAACAAGGACGAGCTGACGGAGCTCGTCCGCAAGCTCGACGAGGGCGAGCTCGATCTCGCCAAGCTGGCCCGGCCGGCGCCGGGCACCGACGGCGGCCCGCTCCGGTTCGGGTTCCAGGAGCGGCTCCGCCAGCGCAAGTAGGGTCCGGGGCGCGCTCGAGCCGCGTCGCGCGACCCCACGTCGCGGCGCCGGCGAGCGGCGACCGCGGCGCCGGTTCGGGGGCCCTCGCTAGGAGCCGCCGCGCTTGCTCTGCGACCCGGACTCCTCCGACTCGCCCTGCTCGTCGCCCTGCGAGCCGTCCCGCACCTGCGAGATTCGCTGCGAGAGCGCGTCGTTCACGGTGTTGAACGCGCCGGCGAGCCCGTCGGCGTGCTCGCTGATCCGGTCGGCCAGCTCGATCATGCGGTCGAAGTCGACCTCGCCCTCGGTCAGCTCGGAGTGGAGCTGGGCGGTCAGTTCCTGGAGCTGCTCTGTGAGTTCGGCGGCGTCCTTCAGGCTCGGCATCGAATCCCCCTTCTCGCTTGGCGTCGTCTGCTTGCGGTTCCATGAACGACGCGGCGGTAAACGGCACGAGGCCGCGGGCTCACAAGAGGTCGCCGAGCGGGCCGAGGTCGAGGTTGAGGTCCTCGTCCTCGAGCCCGAACTGGCGCTTCAGCTCCTCCATCCGCTGCTCGAGCTTCATGAAGGTCTGGCCGAGACGCTCGATCTCGTCGTCGGTCAGCGTCCCGCCCTCGATCCGCCGCAGTGCCTGGCGCTCCATCAGCTGCCGCAGCAGCTCGACCAGCGTGAGGACGAGCTGCGCCAGGCCGCGCTCGACGCGCTCGGGGTCGGCGTTCACGCGCCGCGGCAGCGGGGTCGTGACGCGGTCGAGCGCGTCGCCCAGCGAGGCGAGGTCGCGCGGGCCGGCGAGGAACTTGTCGTCGGGGCGCGGGCTCACTCGCCGCCTCCGTCGGCGGGGGCGAAGCTGTACGGCGGCCACGGGCCGGTGCAGAGCACGTCCACGCCCGGACGGGCGGCCGCGAGCTCGTCGACCCGCTCGCGGAAGCGCTGGACGGCGTCCGCGTCGACGAGGTAGGCCGCGCTGAGCAGCAGCGGCGGCCCGGGAGCCACCCGGAACGTCTCCGCCGCGGCCTCCTGCGCGAGCGTCCGGTGGACCTCCTCGGCGATCGCGGCCGCCCGCCGCTGCTCGTCGAGCCGCCCGAGCAGGTATGCGCGCCCGTCGGCCGCGGGAGCGCGGGGCGCGGCCGCGACCAGGACGCGCACGCCCAGCTCGACGCGGCCCCGAACGCGCTCGAGCGCCCGGCGCAGCGCAGACTCCCGGTCGGCGAGCTCGCGGCGCAGCGACGCCGCGTCCGCGAAGGCGGTTCCGAAACGCACGGGGAGGACGGACCCCCCTGCAGCGGCCGCCTCGACCACGCCGGCGTGCTCGACGACGGCAGCCTCGGTCGCCTCGGGAGCCGCGTCGAGCACGCTGCAGATCGCCGCCAGCGCGCCCGCCTCCACGACGGCGAGCGGCGCGCCCGAGACCCCCGCGGCCTGCGGCGCGGCTGTGCCCGCCTCAGCGATCGCGTACAGGTAGAGCACGACGGTCGCTGGCGCGGTCGAGCCGGTCGACCGACGCGAGCAGCGCGTGCAGCTCGACGCGGATCAGGTCGACGTCCGCCACGGCGAGCGTGATGTCGCCGCTGAGGACGACGCCCTTGTCGAGGACGCGGTCGACGAGCTCGAGCAGGGTGACGCTCTGGCGGGTCGCGGGATGGGCGCTGCTCATCGCGGGACCGCGGGGCAGCGGCCCCGGTGCCGCTGCGTCACGACGACGGGGTTCATACGATCACCGTAGAGCGCCGGATGCTCACGGCGCGTCCTCGTCGCGGCCGACGAACGAGTACGGCGGCCACGGGCCGGTGATCTCGACGCGCATCCCGCCCGGCTGCCGCTCGCGCGCGGCCTCCTGCACGACGCGGAGAAACGACGACTCCTGCGCGCGCTCGACCAGGTACGCGGCGTTGAGGACGAGGTCGGGCGCGTCCGAGCGCGCCGGGAGGTACGTGTCCGCGCTCGCGGCTTCGGCGAGCGTCTCGTGCAGCTCCTCCGCCAACGCCGCGGCGACGGTGTGGGCGCGCTCGCGCGCGTCGCGCTCGCGCTGCTTGCGCGCGAAGTACGCGTGGCCCTCGCCGCGTGCGCCGCCGCCGGCGCCGCCCGAGGCGGCCAGCTGCTCGATCAGCGCCTGCCGGTCGACGAACGCCTTGACCGACCACTCGCGCCTTCCGCGCATGCGCTCGAGCGCGGCCGCGAACGCGTCCGCGTTCTCGGCGAGCATCGCCTGCACCTGCTCGTCGCCGCGGAAGATCGCGCCGAAGCGAAGCGGTAGGAGCGCCGGCGCTTCGAGGAACGCCTCGAGGACGCGTTCGTGGCCGCGGACGCGCTGCTCCAGCCATTCCGGCCGGGCGAGGTTGTCGCGGAGCCGCTCCTCACCGAACTCGTCCAGCGCGACGCGGCTGACGATCGCCGCGAGGCCCTCGTGCGCGCACACCGTCACGCGGTGCCGGTCGTCGAGCCCCACGAGGTCGGGTGGCACGGACGCCGTCTTCGCAGGCAGGACGCCGTAGACGTAGACGCCAAAGCCCGCGCGCGCCTCAGTCGGCTCCGGGCTCATGCGCGTGCTCGCGCGGGGCCTCGACCTGTTCGCGCCCGTCGGCGTCGGCGTCGGCCGGCTCGAGGCCGGCGGCCGCCTCGAGACGGCGCAGCCGCTCGTCGAGCTCCCGGTCGCGCGATTCTGCGAGCGACGACAGCCCGCCGTCGCGCTCCCACCAGTCGATCCCCATCTCCTTCGCCTTGTCGACGGACGCGACGAGCAGGCGCAGCTTGATCGTGAGCAGCTCGATGTCGAGCAGGTCGATGCGGATGTCCCCCGCGATCACGATCCCCTTGTCGAGGACCCGCTCCAGGATGTCGGCGAGGTTGGTCGACGTCCCGTGGGCAGGCGGCGCCCCGCGGTAGGGCATCGGCTCGCGGCCGCCCATGCTGCTCATGCGGCGACCTCGGCATCGCGGTCGCGGCGCAGCTCGACGGGCGCCGAGGCTCTCGTACGGCAGGACCAGACGCGGAGCGTGCTCACTCGCCGTCCTCCTCGCCGCCGGCTTGGCTGCGATGGTAGCGGCGGCCGCGCGAGTAGCCGACCACCTCGCCGTCCGCGTCGAGCAGGAGCTCGTAGGTCGCGAGCACGTCGGTCGAGGAGGGGATCCGGGCCAGCTCGACGAGCTCGAGGCTGACGCGCCAGCCGTCGTCGGCGCGCTCGAGCGCCGACACCGACTCGGCCCGCCGGCCCGTGAGCTCCTCGATCTGCTCCTTCGCGCGCTGCACCAGCTCGCCCTTCCGCAACCGCGGCGAGGTGCCGTCGTCGTCGGCTGGCGCGTCGTCCCCCTCCCGACCGGTCTGCGACGGCGAGTCGGCTGCGGCCTCCGCCGTCGGCGGGTGCTCGTCGTCCGCCTCGCGGGCGTCGGGCTCGTCGGCGGCCGCCCGCCCGGCGGTCGCCTCGTCGCGTGACTCGTCGCTCGGCGGAGCGGAGGCGCCGTCGTCCCGCTCGGCCTCGCCGGGCGGCTGGCGCTCCGCGGCCGGCACGTTGCCGGCGTCCGGGATGTCGTCGGAGCCGCCGCCGTCCGTCTCCGCGCGCGGCTCGGGCGTCTCGCCGTCTCCCGCCGGTTCCTCTGTCGACTCGTCGCCGGGCGCGCCGTCGCCGGTCTCGAGCTCCGCCGCGGGCACGTCGCCGGCTTCGGGAAGCTCTCCCGGTCCGCCGTCCGTCTCGGTCGGCGGTTCGTCCGCGGCGCGTTCGCGCGGCGCGACGCCCTCGGAGCCGTCGGCCCCCGCTTCGTCGCGCGCGGCCGCGTCGCCGCGACCGCGCTTCGTGCGGCGCGCGAGCACCACCACCGCGCCCGCGGCAGCGAGTCCGAGCACGGCCGCGAGGCCGAGCGTCGCAGCGAGCGGCGAGGAGGCGTCCGACGGCGCGTCCTGCGGCGCCTCGTCCTCCGCCGCGTCCGCGAGCTCGCGCCGCTCGTCGGTGTCTACGGCCATGGCCCGCCCCCTTCCCCGCCCGACGCGGCGCGCAGGCGCCGGAGCAGCTCGGTCTCGAGTTGCTCGTACTCCGCGTCGTCGACCTCGCCCAGGTCGTACGCAGCCTCGAGCTCGAGGAGCTCGCGCCGGATGCGCTCGGGGCCCTCGAGCTCGAGCTCGGCCTGCTCGGCGATCCGCTCGGCGATCCACACCGTGCCGCGGACCGGCGCGAGCGGCAGCGTCAGCAGCGCGGTGAACAGGCCCATCAGGCGACGCTCCCGGCCGTGAGCGACACGTCGGCGAAGCTGTGTGCGGGCAGCGGCCCGACCGCCTTGAAGCGGATCCGCGGCGCCAGCTCCGTCGCGAGTGCCTCCAGGGCGGCGTCGAACTCGCCGAGCCGGTCCTCGTCGACGAGGAACGACGCCTTGACGGCGACGCGCTCGGGCTGGTCGCGGGCGGTGCGGACGTCCACCGCGAGCGGAGCGAGCCGGTCGACCACGAGCCCGGCGTCGCGCTCGCGCAGCGCCCCGATCGCGGCGGCGACCGCCTCGCCGAGGCGGATGCGCGCGAAGTACCCGGCGTCCTCGGGCAGCCGGCGCACCTCCTCGCGCAGGCGGGCGACGTCGCGGCGCCCGTCGACCGCCTCGCGGAGCAGCGCGTCCTCGTCGTAGAGCGCGCGCACGGTCATCTCCCAGCGGCCGTCCAACTCGGCCAGCACGGCCTCGAGCGCGTCGGCGTTAGCCGTCAGCAGCTCGGCGCGGACGGCCTCGTCGTCCGGCATCACCAGGCCGAAGCGGAACGGGACGACCGTCCCCGCCTCGCGCGCCTCGCGGACGACCCGCAGGTGCGCGCCGAGGTTCTCGCGCGTCGCCTCCACCAGCCCGGCCGGCGCGGCGCTCGCGATCGCGCGCAGCCGCGCCGTCTCGACGGCGTAGACCGGCTGGTCGGCGAGACCGCGTCCCGCGAGCGCGAGCGGAGAGCCCGCGGGTGCGACCCCGTAGACGTACGTACCGCTGCCTCCGTTCGCGTCGCCCATTCGTCGTCCGCTCAGGCGCGCGTTCGCTGCCGCCGCTCCGCGCGGCGCGCCTCGCGCTCCTTCTGCGCGGCCTCGCGCTCCTCGGCGTTCCGGTACAGCGGCGCCGCGCCGTCCGACCCGGACTGACCGCGCCCGTTCGCCTCGCCGCCGCCGGGGAGGATGTCGCGGAGGTTGTCCGCGACGGGCGGGACTCTGCCGGCCAGGTCGCCCAGCCGGTCCTTCGCGACGCCCAGCGCCCGCGACGCCTTCTCGGGCAGCTCGTCGACGTCGGCGCTCGCGACCGCGTCCTTCACACGGCCGCCGCCTCGGCGGACGGCGATCGTCACGGCGGCCACTGCCGCGCCGGCGACGACCGGAATCGCGAGCTTGCGGCTGATCCGGCTCCCGCCGTTCTCGCTCGCCGCCGACTCGGCCTCGGGCCGGGTCCTCTCCTCCGCGCTGTTCGCCTGCTCCTTGGGCATGGACAACCCCCTTCTTCGCGCTCGATCCTGCTCGCATTCCCGCCGCAAGCTTCGTGAAACGGCTGCTGCGGCGGCGGTGCCGCGTCGGCGCCGGGATGGTTTGCGCGCGCGGCGTGCCGGGCACCGGGCGGGAACACCGGACGTCAAGGAGGGCACGTGGCAGCGGTACAGCGGGGAACGGCGGCGAACTACCTGCAGCGGGCGCCGAGCCCGAGCGGGCTCGCCGAGGTCATCGACCTCATCCTCGACAAGGGGCTCGTCATCGACGCGTACGTCCGAGTCTCGCTGGTCGGCATCGAGGTGCTGACGATCGACGCACGCATCGTCATCGCGAGCGTGGACACCTACCTCCGGTTCGCCGAGGCGGTCAACCGGCTCGACCTGGCCGCCCAGAGCGAGGGTCTCCCCGACATGATCGGCGGGGACGCCCACGAGGGAGGCGGGCGGCGCGCGGCGCGCGGCGCGATCCAGGGCGCCAAGGAGTCGCTCTTCGGCGACGACGACGAGGACGGCGATCGGCGCGAGCGCGAGGAGGCCCGCAGGCGCGACGGCGACCAGGACGAGGAGTAGGCGCTACACGAGCCGTCGCTCGAGGTACGCGGCCAGCCGCGTCAGCGGGAACGAGATCAGGAAGAAGACCACCATCACCGCGCCGTAGATCTCGAATGCGTGGATCTCGCCGGTCCCCGCCGGCGGCTCCGAGGCGATCCGCTCCACCGACCGCTCGGCGGTCTCCAGGACCTCGGGCGCGCCGATCACCTGCGCGATCGTCGTGTTCTGGATGATGTTCACCAAGAGGCTCACCAGCGGGGGCAGCAGCCGGCGCAGCGCCTGCGGGAGGATCACGAACGCGTGCCGCCCGACCCAGCCGAAGCCGAGGGCGGCCGCCGCCTCGTGCTGCTCGCGGGGGATCGACTGAATCGCGCCGCGCGTCGCCTCGGCGATCTGCGCGCTCCCCCAGAGCGAGAGGCCGATCGCGGCGGCGGTCAGCGGCTTGAACTCGAGCCGTAGCGTGAACGCGGGTAGGGCGAGGTAGATCATGAAGACCGTGACCAGGATCGGCAGCCCGCGCCAGACCTCGATGTAGAGCCGGATCAGCGCCCTGCTCGGGAGGAAGCGAATCGTCAGGAGCGTGCCGAGGAGGACGCCGATCGTCGTCGCGGCGACGAGCGAGATCGCTGCGATGCGAAGCGTGTTCGGAATGCCGACCTCGAAGATGTAGCGGGCGACCGGCTCGACCCAGTCGGGGATCGTGACCGCGAGCATCTAGTGCGACTCCGGGAGCGCGAGGTGCCCCTCGAGGAGACGAATCAGCGCCGACAGCGTCCACACGAGGGCGAGGTAGACGACCCCCAGGACGAAGAACGTCTCGAGCGTCCGCAGCGTCAGCGCGTTGATCTGCAGGGCCGTCGAGGTCAGCTCGTCGTACGCGATGACGTACAGCAGCGAGGTGTTCTTCAGGACCGAGATGTAGGTGTTGATCGAGGACGGGAGAGCGATCCGGCCGCCGATCGGGAGGGTCACGTTCAGGAACGTCCTCACCCGGCCGAACCCGAGCGCAAGTCCTGCCTCGCGGTAGCGGTACGGGACGGCCTCGAACCCGGCGCGGAAGTTCTCGGTGTTGAACGCGCCGCCCCAGATCATCACCGCCAGCCAGCCGGCGGTGAAGGCGTCGAAGCGGAGAAACTCGAGCCGCACTCCCACGAACTCGACGTTGGCGAGCTGCGGCAGCCCGAAGAAGATGAAGAAGATCTGGACGAGGATCGGCGTGTTCCGGATGACCTCCACGTAGACGGCCGCGAGCTGGCTGATCACCGGAACACGGTGCGCCCTGGCGGCGCCCAGGACGGCGCCGATTACAAACGCGCCGGCGATCGCGATCACCGAGACCTTCAGCGTGCGGACGAGCGCGTGCGCGAGCTCGGTCGCGTTCTCGTCGAGGAACGCACCGAGCTCGAACGCGACGGCCAGCATCATCGCCGAGAGGGCGGGAGCGGCCGTGCCCTGCACGGCCGCTCCCCATCAACCAAAGACGCGCTGGTGCGCGCCGCTAGCTGCAACGTGCGGTCGGGTCGCCCCCGGGCACGTAGTTGAAGTTGTGCCGCGGCCTCAGGATGCTGCGCGCATAGAAGGACAGGTTCGGGCTGGGAACGTGCCTGCGCAGGATCGGCATGAACATGTCGCGCCTGCGCATCGCGTTCAGCGCCGCATCGGTCCACCGCTTCAGCGCCCGGTTCCCCTGCCTGATCCCGATCGCGTACGGGGCCGCCAGGAACCGATCGGGAGTGAGCCTCACACTCGGATCCCGCTCGGCGATCCCGAAGACGCCCGTGTCGTCCCACATCAGCGTGTCCGCGCGGCCCTGGTCGAAGGCGAGCCTCGCGTTCGTGAAGCTGTCGAACACCTGCAGGTTCGTGGTCGGGAAGCAGCGCCGCACCCAACGGTCGTAGATCGAGCCGCTCGTCGTCGCGACCGTGCGGCCGCGGATGTCGCTCAGGCGGCGGATCGGCGAGTTGTTGCGGACGAGTAGCCGTCCGGTCGCCTGGTAGTACGCCCGCGAGAAGTCAATCCGCGTGTCCCGGTCGGCGGTATACGTGAACGTCGAGATCACGAGGTCGACGCGTCCGCTCGTGAGCAGCAGCTCACGTGCCGGCGTCGGCGCGCACTCGAACCGGACGGCGTTCGGGCGGCGGAACGCGAAGCGCGCGAACTGCCGGGCGATGTCGACGTCGAAGCCGGCGTTCCGCTGGCGGATGTCGATGTACCCGAATGGCGGTACGTCGCACTTGACGCCCACCCGGAAGTGCCTTCGCGTACGGATGTCGCGGGGCAGCGCGGGCAGCCTGATCCTCCGCCGCCGCGCCTCGGCAGCGGTCGGCTCGGCCTCGGCCGCCGCCGGCGTGGCGGTCGTCGTCGCGGCGGGCTCCAGGCCGGCGCCCGCCCACGCCGCGACGGCGGCGGCGACGAGCGCACAGGCGCCGACCGCCAGCATGAGTCGTTTCATTCGACCCCTCCTTCTTCGTTGACGGACAACTCTTCCAGGGAGTGCGCGAGCTGGAGCGTACGCCGGAGGAAGTGCCGCGTCTGCTCCTCGCGCGGAGAGTCGAGGACCTGTTGCGGTTCCCCCTGCTCGACGATCCGCCCGCCGTCCATGAAGACGACGCGGTCGCCCACCTCTCGCGCGAACTGCATCTCATGCGTTACGACGAGCATTGTCATACCAAGTTGGGCGAGATCGCGCATGACCACCAGCACCTCGCCGACGAGCTCCGGGTCGAGGGCCGAGGTGACCTCGTCGAAGAGCATCACGTGCGGGTCCATCATCAGCGCGCGCGCGATTGCGACGCGCTGCTGTTGGCCGCCCGAGAGCTGATGCGGGTACTGGTCGGCTTTCTCCTCGAGTCCGACGCGCGCGAGCAGCTCGCGCGCGCGCCCTTCGGCCGTCCGGCGCGGGAGCTTGCGAATCCGGCGCGCCGCGAGCGTGAGGTTGTCGATCGTCTTCAGATGGGGGAACAGGTTGAACTGCTGGAAGACGATCCCGATCCGCTGGCGAACCGCCGAGACGTCGACGCCCTTGCGGGTGATCTCCTCGCCCTCCAAGAAGATCCGCCCTGAGTCGAGCGGCTCCAAGAGATTCACGCAGCGAAGCAGGGTGCTCTTGCCGCTGCCGCTGCGGCCGATGACCACGAGGACTTCCCCGGGCGCCACCTCGAGGTCGATACCGTCGAGGACCACGAGGTCGCCGAAGCTCTTGCGCACGGCCTCCAGCCGGACCAGCGGTTCCCCCGCCCGCCCGGCGCGCAGCACCGGATCAACCGCAGACGCCATCGCGGGGATCAAACGTCCTCGAGCGGGGGGTGTCAAGCGCGGACCCGGCCGCGGGCCGCCGGCGTCCGCGGGCCGACGCGTCAGCGTCTCCCGCGCCGAAGGCGGTCGGCCGGCTGGCGGGACGCGGGCGGGGGAGCCCAGCCCTCCTCCGGCGGCGGGGCCGGCTCGTCCGGTGCGCCGGAAGTCTCCGCGTCGCCCGCGGGCCGGACGGAGATGACCTGCACGTGGCCGCTCGGCTCGGGGTAGAGCGCCTGCTCCTCGGGCTCCCGGCGCCGGCGCCAGAAGCGCAGCCGCGATCGTTCCTCCACGGGCGCGGCGTCGTGCTCGATTGCGGGAATCTCCGGGGCCGCTTCCCACGGGTCGGCCGCCGCCGGCGCGGCCGCCGCGGTCGGGAGGACGGCAGGCTCCGGAGCGGCTGCCTCGGCGTCGTCGGCTGCCTCGTCGCCGGCCTCCGCATCGGCGAGCGCAGCACCCGGCTCTAGCTCGGGGGATTCGCTCTGGTCGGGCTCAGCCGCTGCGGCGGCCGCGACCGGCTCGGACTCCGGCTCCGGAAGCTCGTCTGCGAGCTCGTCCTGCTCGGCCGCTGCGGCGGCCGCGACCGGCTCGGGCTCCGGCTCCGGGAGCTCGTCTGCGAGCTCGTCCTGCTCGGCCGCTGCGGCGGCCGCGACCGGCTCGGGCTCCGGCTCCGGGAGCTCGTCTGCGAGCTCGCCCTGCTCGGCCGCGGCCGGGACGGCCGCGGCCGGCCGGAGCTCCCATCCGCCTGCGTCGACCGGCTCGGGCTCGGGCTCCGCGGCCCGCTCGGCCTCCGCCTCGACGACGGGCTCGGCCTCCCCCTCGGCGAGCGGCTCGGGCTCGGCGACGACGGGCTCCGGCTCCGCCTCGGCGGCTCGCTCGGCGTCTGGCTCGGCGGCGAGCTCCGGCTCCGCGTCGTCGGGGGGCCCCACGTCGGGCTCCGCCGACGGCTCGGCGACGGCGGCCGCAACCGGCTCGGGCTCCTCGGCGGCGGGCGGCTCCTCGGCGACGGGCTCGTGCTCCTGCGGAGCTGCGTGCTCGCCCGTCTCTGCTTCGAGCTGCCGTGCGACCGGGGTCTCCGCGGGCGCCGGCTCCGTTGGGGCCGCTGCCGCCACGCGGCGGCGGTGAAGGCGAGGCCCGGCCAGCGACGCGGCGATCTCGGCCGCGCCCACGATCAGCCAGGCGGCGGCGACGAGCGCGACGACGAGAGGCGTGCCGACGCCGGCCACGGCCGCACCGACCGCGACGACGAGGATGAAGACCGTCTCGACCACGACCCGCGGGAACGCATCGGAGATGGCGCCTCCCGCGCCGGCCGCCGAGCGGCGCCGGTACGCGACGTGCCAGTTGTCCGCGCGCGGCGTCGGGACCGGCCCCCACGCTGCGGCGCGGAGCGCTCGGATGTCGGAGCGCAACGCCTCGGCCTGGCGGCCGAACGCGTCGACCGCCTCGAGCGTGCGGAGCGTCGCGTCGAGCTCCGCGGCGTGGCGGTAGAAGGCGTCGAACGCCTCCCGGACCGCCCCTGGGTCGTACCCCTCGGGTGCGGTCGGCAGGTCTTCGAGCCGCGGCAGCGGCCGCCGGTCGCGCTCCCCCGGAGTCCACGCGCCCTCGGACATCGCGGCAGTATGCCCTCCGGGTCGGGCGAGGAACCAGTTTGCCGCGCCTACCCGATCCAGAGACCGACCGGGAGGTCGCCGAGCACGTCGCGCCAGCCGCGCGGCGCGAGGTCGGGCTTCGCGACGCCGGCGCGCAGCGGGGC
>JACVRR010000110.1 GCA_014534345.1 Thermoleophilia bacterium
AGCTCGTCGGGCGCCGCCGCACCGTCCGCGAGCGCCGCGAGCACCGCGGCCGCCTCGTCGGAGACGGCCGGCGGGGCGCCTGCGAGCCGCTCGACGCCGACGGCGTCGAGGGCGTCGGCGATCCCGGTCACCGGCGTCGCGCCGAGCCGGAGCAGGCGGTTCGTCCCCGCCGACAGCGCGCTCGTGATCTCGCCGGGCACCGCGAGCACCTCGCGCCCCTCCTCGAGCGCGAGGTCGGCCGTGATCAGGGCGCCGCTCGCCTCGCGCGCCTCGACCACAACGGTCGCGACCGCGAGGCCCGCGACGATCCGGTTGCGGGCCGGGAAGCGCCACGGTGCCGGCTCGACGCCGGGCGCGTACTCGGAGACGATCAGCCCGCTCGCCGCGATCCTCGCGGCCAGCTCGCGGTGCGAGACGGGGTAGTCGCGGTCGATCCCGCAGCCGAGCACGGCGACGGTCACGCCGCCCGTCTCGAGCGCGCCGCGGTGCGCCTCGCCGTCGATCCCGCGTGCCATCCCGCTCACGACAACCAGCCCGGCCCCCGCCAGCTCGCGGCCCAGCGCCCGGGCGACCTGGGCCCCGTACGGCGAGCAGGACCGCGCGCCGACCACTGCCACGGCGGGCCGGGCCAGGACGGCCGCGTCCGCGCTCCCCCGCAGGAACAGGCCGACGGGCGGGTCGTGGATCGCGGCCAGCAGCGGCGGGAAGGCCGGATCCGAGCGCGGCAGCCAGCGGAACCCGCGCGCGTGCAGCCGCGCGCGGAAGGCGCGCTCGTCGAACGCGCGCGCGAACGCCGCGAAGCGGCCGTCCCGCGGGCGGCCGACGACGTGACTCGACGTCTCGGCTGCGAAGGCGGCCAGCGCCAGCTCGCTCATGGCAGGCGCTCCACGCGGCTCGGCCCGTGGGTGTGCAAGCCCACGAGCGAGTGTCTCCGGCCGATCGGGACCCGGAGGCTGCTCAAGCCACCGCCAGCTCGCGGGGATGCCGGTAGGCGAGCGCCTCCGCCACGTGCTCGGGCAGTACGCGCTCGCAGCCCGCCAGGGCCGCCGCGCTGCGCGCCACCCGGGAGACGCGCTCGCGGCCGCGCGCGGAGAGCGGGAGCCGATCGACCGCACGCGCGAGCAGGTCGTCGGCCTCGCGGGTTCGTTCGGGCGGCGCCGATGCGAGGAGGTCACGCGCCGCGACCACGCGCGCGCGCACTGCATCGGAGGCTTCGCCCGCTGCGCCGCCGAGCTCGGCCGAGCGCGGCCGGGGGACGGTCACGACGAGGTCGAACCGGTCGAGCAGCGCACGCGACAGCTTGTCGCGGAAGGCAGCGAGCCGCTGCGGCGAGCAGGAGCACTCGGCGCCCGGGTCGCCGCGGCCGCCGCACGGACACAGGTTCATCGTCCCCACGAGCTGGAAGCGGGCCGGGAAGAGCGAGCGCCCACCGACGCGCGCGATCGAGACGACGCCGTCTTCGAGCGGCTGGCGGAGCGCCTCGAGCACGGGCCGCGGGAACTCGGGCAGCTCGTCGAGCAGCAGGACGCCCCGGTGCGCGAGCGTGACCTCGCCCGGACGCGGGCCGGGCCCACCGCCGACGACGGACGGCGCCGACGCGCTGTGGTGTGGCGAGCGGAAGGGTGGTGACGTGATCACCGGCCGGCCGGGCGGAAACAGGCCGGCGACGGAGTGGATCCGGGTCACCTCGAGGACCTCCTCGTCGGTGAGCGGCGGCAGGATGCCCGGCAGGCGGCGCCCGAGCATCGTCTTCCCCGTCCCGGGCGGGCCCGCGAGCAGCAGGTTGTGCCGACCGGCAGCGGCGAGCTCGAGCGCGCGGCGGGCGCGCTCGTTGCCGCGCACGTCGGCGAGGTCGGGCGGACGCTGGGCGGAGGCGGCGGGCGCGCCGTTCGCCGGCGGCTCCGGGGCGGGGATCTCGCCGCGCAGGTACGCGACGACCTCCGCCAGATGCCGGACGGGGACGGGCTCGACGCCGGCGAGGGCGACCTCGTGCGCGGAGTCCGCCGCGCACAGCAGCCGGGGGTACCCCGAGCGGCGGGCGCCTTCGGCGACGGCGAGCGCGCCCGCGACCGGCCGCACACGCCCGTCGAGCGCGAGCTCCCCGAGCGCCGCGTGGCCGGCGAGCCGCTCCGGCGGGACCTGGTGGGACGCGGCGAGGATCGCGAGCGCGATCGGCAGGTCGAACCCCGATCCCTCCTTCTTCAGCCCGGCCGGGGCGAGGTTGACGGTGATCCGGCGCGACGGCCACTCCGCCTCGGCCGAGGAGATGCCGCTCCGCACCCGCTCCTTGGCCTCTTGACAGGCGCGGTCGGCCAGGCCGACGATCGCGAACGCCGGCACGCCCCTCTGCAGGTGGGCCTCCACCTCCACGCGCCGCGGGTCGAGCCCGACGAGCGCATGCGTGACCGCGCGCGCGAGCATCCGCAAGCGACCGTACGCGCGGATCCGTCACCGATGGGTGCCGCGTGTGTGCCGAGTTCGTGTCGAGCGCGCGGCGGCGGCGGGCACGACCGCCAGCTGCACGCGCCGGCCGCTTCGCCCGCCGCGCCACTCGCGGACCAGCTCGGGCTCGAAGCCCCACTCCTCGAGCGGCGCGACCACCTCGTCGCCGCCGTAGCCGCAGACGAGCAGCCGTCCGCCCGGCTCCAGCCAGCCGAGCAGCCGCTCGACCAACACGCGCCGCCGCTCGACCGGCGCGTAGACGAGCTCGGTGCGCACGAAGTCGAAGCGGCGCGGCGGGTCCCACTCCAGGGCGTCCGCCACGAAGAAGCGGTCCGCGTAGTCGGGGAGCCGGCGGCGCGCTTCCGCGACCAGGCGGGGCGCGAAGTCGACGCCGTACGGGTCGAGCGGGTGCGCCGACCAGCGGACGAGCGATTCGAGGAGCAGCCCGTTGGCGCAGCCGACGTCGAGGAACGCGCCGGGGCGGTCGATCGCCTCGGCGAGCGGCCGGCGGCCGATCTCCCAGGTCGCGAGATCGCCGGAGTGGCCGGACCCGTGCACGGGGTCGCCGTCCGCGAGGTAGTGGAGCTCGTAGATCTCCGGCGGCCAGCTCGCGCCGCCGAGTTGCTCGGCCCAGACGGTCGCGTAGTGGCGGGTGTACGTCCGCAGCAGCTCCTCCTCGCTGCTGCCCCAGTCGTACGCCGGCGAGAGCAGCTGCGAGACGCGCTCGACCTCGACCACGACGAACCGGTCGGCGCGCCCCTCCAGCTCGAACCCCTGCTCGCGGTACCAGGCGAGCAGCCCGTCGTACTCGTCCCCGGCCTCGACGACCCGGCCCGTCCCGGCGAACCTGTAGCCGCGACGCGTTCCGACGTCGACGACGTTCACCTCGATGGCCGGGTTCGCGCGGAGGTTGGCGACCGTCGCGGGCGAGCGGATGTCGGCGAACACGAGCCGCCGGTCGTCGAGCGCGAGCGTCGTCCCCTTGGGCGACAGGTTCGGCATCCCGTCGGGCGAGACGGTGGCGGCGAAGCCGAGCCGCACGTCGCGGACGAGGCCGCGGACCTCCTCGGAGAGCATCAGAACGCCGCCGGGAGCCGGCGGAGCTTGCGCCCCTCGACGGCGACGACGTCGAACGAGATCTCGAGCGCCGCGGCATCGGGGTGCGCCGCCAGCCATGCCTCGGCAGCCCGTCGCAGCCGCCGCTGCTTCTCGGCCCCGACCATCGCCTCCGCGGGGCCGTACCCGTCGCCGCCCTTCCCCTTCACCTCCGCGAACACCAGCCTGCCGCCGCGCCGGAGGACGAGGTCGAGCTCGTGGCCGCCCGCCCAGGCGTTACGCGCGAGAACGCGGTAGCCGCGCAACCGGTAGTGCCAGGCCGCACGTCGCTCGAGCGCGGCCCCGACGGCGCGCGTGCTCACGCGGGAGCCGCCGCCTGCGGCTCCCCGAGGTAGCAGAGCGCCTGGAACGAGCGACGGTGGAGCGCCGAGGGTCCCCGCCGACGGACGACCGCGGAGTGCGCAGGCGTGATGTAGCCGACGTGCGACTCGAACCCGTACTGCGGGAACAGGGCGGCCAGCCGCCGCATCAGCCGGTCGCGGGTCACCTTGGCGACGATCGAGGCGGCCGCGATGGCCGCGCTCCGCTCGTCCCCGTCGACGACCGCGCGGTGCGGCGGGGCGGTCGCACCGAGGCGGAAGCCGTCCACCAGGCACGCCTCCGCCGGCGGCGAGAGCTCGTGCAGCACCGCCCGCAGGGCGGCGAGGTTGGAGCGATGGAGCCCGAAGCGGTCGATCTCGCCTGGCGAGACGGCCCGGACGGCGATCCGCGCGGCCGCGCCGACGACGGCTTCGAACAGGCGCTCGCGCTCCTCCAGCGTGCACTGCTTCGAATCGTTGAGCGATGCGAGCGGCCGCACTCGGTGGTCACGGAGGACGGCGTAGTCGAGCAAGACGCCCGCCACGACGAGCGGGCCGGCGAGCGACCCGCGCCCGGCCTCGTCGGCGCCCGCGACGTACCGCGCCCCCAGCCGCCGGTCGAACCGAAGCAACCGCTGCCCCGACGAGAGCGCCACGGCCGCGACGATAGCGCGGCGATCGGAACGAGAGCGACGCCACACCGCAACGCCTTCGCGACGGTCGGCAACGTCCCGCAATGGCGTGACGGGCACCGAAGACCCGACGCTCGGTCCTCGCGGCCCCCGGTGCCAGACGACGTGCCCAGACCGAGACGGAAGTGTCACCGAATGCTCGCAATCGACCAGAAAGGGCTGAACCAAAAGGGTTGTCGACCTCGCTCGCAGCTGGCTCCCGCGGACATGTCGCGGTGTCAGACACCAGGACCGGCCCTCGCGCGACACGTCTTCCGCGGCCATATCCCCGCCCGGGACCGGTCCGCCGGAACCCCGCATGACGGCGAGAAACGCCGGCGCTCCGCCCGCGTGGCAGGAACGGCAAGGGACGGGGCGGAGTGCACGCGGGCACCGCCGCACTCCGCGCCCGCCGGAGTAATGCGGGCGACGATCGCGAAGCCACCGCCGTCCGCACTATCGGGGGCTCCCGGCGCTTACTCAGCTGGACCAGGGTGCAACTGTTCCGAGGGCGCAGGGGTCCCCGCCGCAGCCACTGAAGTGCTCGAAGTCCCGTACGCCAGAAGGGGGCCCACGGGGGAAAACTGGTTTCCCCCGTGCTCGGAGGCGGGTTCCTGGGCGCAGCCACTCGGTGTCGGAGCACCGCGAGGCGGCGGGGGTTCGTGGGGGAGCCTGCTCCCCCGCGCCTATCGAAGCTCGCGGATGCGCGCCTTCTTGCCCGTGCGGCCGCGCAGGTAGTACAGCTTCGCCCGCCGGACGTCGCCGCGGGCGACCACCTCGAGCTTCTCGATCTTGGGCGAGTGGAGCGGAAACGTTCGCTCGACGCCGACGCCGAACGAGGTCTTACGGACGGTGAACGTCTCGCGCGCGCCGGACCCCTGGCGCTTGATGACGGCGCCCTCGAACACCTGGATCCGCCGGCGCTGACCCTCGATGACCTGGAAGTGGACGCGGACGGTGTCGCCCGCCTTGAACGCCGGCAAGCCGTCGCGCAGCTGCTCGCGCTCGAGTGTCTCGATGACGTTCGGCATGGTGAGGAGACCGGCGTCCGGCCGCGGGAAGCGTAGCCGAACGCGGGGGGAACCCGCAGTCCCCCACGAGCCCCCCTCCCTTTTCGCAGGCGACGTAAGGCCCGCCCGCCTGCGCTCTCGCCCGAGCAAGTCGCGCTTCGCGCACGGGACGCCGCGCCGCTGGAGGACGCCTCGAGCTCGCAGGCCGCGCGGCGCCGGCCGTGCGCAGCTAGGCGCTCTCACCAGGATCTCGACGCCTCGCGGCGGCCGGAAGACTCGCGCGTGCCGCGCTCTCGGTTTCCGGCCGTCCGAGGGCCGCAATGAGCTTGTGGTTCACAGCCACAAGCACCCGTCGCCCGCCAGCGACGCCCAAGGACGGCCCGTACTGCAACGGCGGCACGCCGGCAGTACGGGCCGGCCGGACTGATGCGGGCGGCGATCGGCGTCAGCCCACCGCCGTCCGCACTGCCGGGCGCGCCGGCCGTTACTTGTTCGAGCACCGGCGAGGTGTCGCGACGGCGGAGCGGGGTTCCCCCGCGCAGCCAACCGGTGTGCGAGCAGCGCGCGGCCGAGGGGGGTTCGTGGGGGGAGCCCGCTCCCCCCACGCCGTCACCGGAACCCGATCCGGTCGGGCGGCCAGTAGACCGCGAACACCTTGCCGATCAGGTGCGACTCCGGGACGGCGCCCCACGCCCGCGAGTCGCACGAGTGGATCCGGTTGTCGCCCAGGACGACGTAGTGGTCGGCCGCGACCTTCTGCGGAGGTGCGTCGTCGTTGCCACGGCGGCCCCCGACGATGTACGGCTCGCGCAGGCGGCGGCCGTTGATGAACACTACGCCGTTCGCCATCCGCCAGGTCTCGCCGGGCAGCGCGATCACGCGCTTGACGAACGTCCCCCCCGCGCCGCACCGTTCGACGGCCAGCCGCGGCGTCTCGAAGACGACGACGTCACCGCGCTCTGGCTCACGGAAGTGGTAGAGGAAGCGGTTCGCCAGCACGCGGTCGGAGAAGCGCGCCAGGCACTCGTCTTCGGGACGTGCGCAGTGGAGCGTCGGCTCCATCGACGAGGAGGGGATCCGGTACGGGTTCACGACCCACTGCTTGATCGCGAGGACGATCGCGATCGCGCCGACGATCGTCACGATCCAGTCGATCGCGACCCGCAGCGGGTGCGGCAGGCCGGCGGTGAGCCGGTCGACCGGGTTCCTCACGAGCGGAGCGCCCCGCTCCGGCGGCGGCTCTGCTCCAGGCGCCAGGCCGCGATCCGGCCGTGGTCGCCGGACAGCAAGACGTCCGGGACCTGCCAGCCGCGGAACTCGGCGGGGCGCGTGTAGTGCGGGTACTCGAGCCCGCGCTGCAGCTCGGCAGAGAACGTCTCCTCCCGCGCCGACTCCGCCGCGCCGAGCGCGCCGGGAAGCAGCCGGGCGACGGCGTCGATCACCACCATGGCGGGCAGGTCGCCGTTGGAGAGCACGTACGGACCGACCGAGACGGCGTCCGTCGCCAGGTGCTCGACGACCCGGTCGTCGAAGCCTTCGAAGCGCGCGGACAAAAGGGTGAGCCGCTCCTCGCCGGCGAGCTCCTCCACCAGCGCCTGGTCGAGCGCGCGGCCCTGCGGCGTGAAGGCGATCACCCGCGCCGGGGGCGTCGTTCCGTACACCGCGTCGAGCGCAGCCGCGACCACGTCGACGCGCAGCACCATCCCCGCACCGCCGCCGTACGGCTCGTCGTCCACCTGGCCGGCGCGAAGCGGCGTCGTGTCGCGGTAGTTGACGAGCCGGAGCTCGAGGGTCGTCCCGAGCACCGCGGCGACGGGCCGCTGCTCCGTCAGCCACGCGAACGCGTGCGGCACGAGGGTGAACACGTCGATCTGCACGCCGACGGAGGTTAGCCGCGCCCCGACGCCCGCCGAACGTGCACCGTCGGCGGCCGTGGGTGCGTGGCCGGTGTCCGCCGTCGCCGCACGGTGCCGGCGTCGCGCCGCCCCACGCTACAGCGGATCGCCGAACCCGGGCGCGACCACGATCCTTCCCGCCTCGAGGTCGACCTCGCGGACGCACGCCTCGACGAAGGGCAAGGAGAGACCGCTGTCGAGCTCGAGCACGTCGTTCGCGGGTGCCGAGAGGACGTCCACGACGCGGCCGAGCGCGCCGCCCCCTTCCTCCTCCACGCGCAGGCCGACGAGCTGGAAGACGTAGAACGCGTCCTCGTCCGGCGGTGGCAAGGCGTCGCGTGGGACGGCGAGCGTCTGGCCTCGCTCCGTGGCGCGGTCGAGCCGGACGACGGGACGTCCTCTCGCCCGCTTCCCCTCCACCACGACCGCCTCGCGGCCGTCCACGTAGAGCGTGGCGCCGGCGGTGAACCGCGCGGGATCGTCGCTCGCGTCCTCGACCACGAACGACCCGTCCAGACCGTGCGGCCGCCCGACGCGGCCGACGGGGACGAGCGGGCGCGGCTCGCCGTTCAGTCCGCGATCTCGAGCAGGACGCGCCGGCGCGCGCGGCCACCCGCCGCGCGCAGGACGGTCCGCAGCGCGCGGACGATCCGCCCCTGGCGGCCGATCACCTTGCCGCGGTCCGCGGGCGCGACGTGCAGCCGCAGGACGACCTCGTCCTCGCGCGCGTAGCTCTCAACGCGTACCGCGTCGCGCTCGTCGACCAGCCGCCGCGCGAGGTAGTCGACCAGCTCCGTCACGCGAGGTTCTTCGCCTTCAGCAGACGCGCCACCGCCTGCGTCGGCTGCGCTCCCTTCTCCAGCCATGTTCGCACCTTCTCCTCGTCCAGCTCGATCAGGGACGGGTTGCTCTGCGGGTTGTAGCGCCCGACGATCTCGATGAACCGGCCGTCGCGCGGCGCACGCTCGTCGGCGGCGACCACGCGGTAGATCGGGTTCTTCTTCGACCCGACCCGAGTCAGCCTCAATTTCACTGCCACTGCATCACCTCCCTCCATCCGTCACGAATCAGGAGCTGCTGGAGTCGCACGAGGTGCAGCGAGCCACGCACCTCGCTAGCGCTTCCCGGCGCGGGAAGCGCCCGGCCGCCCGTCCCCGAGACCGGGAAGCGCCGGCATCTTGCCCTTCCCGAGCTGCTTCATCAACTA
>JACVRR010000145.1 GCA_014534345.1 Thermoleophilia bacterium
CCGGATGTTCTGCCCGCAGCCGGCACAGTCCGTTGTGTCACCGACCCGATCCGGCTGACCCCGGGGAAGTGCGGGCTGATGGTCGGCGTCCGGCGCGGCGGGACGCTTGCCGACGGCGTGGAGTTCGCCGGCGTCTTCGAGATCGCACCCGCTGCGTTCTTCGAGTCGGGTAGGATGCCGCGACAGGACGAAGCGGCGGCGCTCCTCCACCACAGCTGGACGCTCGTCCCTCGACAGCCGAGTCTTGCCGCGAGCGTGAGCGAGGCGCGCGCGTGAGCGCGATCCATGCGACGGAGCCGGCCGCGCCGGAGGTCTCCGTCATCGTCATCTTTCTCGACGAGGAGTGCTTCCTCGAACAGGCGCTGGCGAGCGTCACCGCGCAGACGCTTCCGACGTGGGAGCTCGTCCTGGTCGACGACGGCTCCACCGACCGCAGCCCCGACATCGCGCGACAGCACGCCGAGCGAGGGGACGGTCGCATCACATACCTCGAGCACCCTGGTCGCGAGACCCGCGGGATGAGCGCCTCGCGGAACCTGGGGCTCGCGCACGCGCGCGGCGAGCTGATCGCATTTCTCGACGCGGACGACGTCCTCGTGCCAAGTGCGCTCGCGGCGATGGTCGCTGTCCTGCGCGCGCATCCCGAGGTAGGAATGGTCTACGGCCCGCTCGAGTATTGGTACAGCTGGTCGGGCGCGCCGGAGGACGCGGAGCGGAACTTCGTCTACCCGGTCGAACTCGCCGAGGAGCGCGTCTACGAGCCCCCGTCGCTGCTTGCGCCGTTCCTCCAGAACACCGCCTTCGCGCCGTCGGGGATGCTCACGCGCCGCGCGCTGCTCGAGCGTGTCGGCGGGTTCGAGGAGTCGTTCCGCAATCTCTACGAGGATCAGGTGATCGCCGCGAAGCTCTGTCTCGCGGCGCCCATCTACGTCGCCGGGCGGCGCTGGTATCGCTACCGCCAGCATCCGGAGTCCAGCTGCCTCACCGCCGCCCGAGAGGGCCGCCTACGTGCGGCGCGCGAGCCGTTCCTCGAGTGGCTCGTCGACTACCTCGAGCAGGAGGGGCACGGGGGCA
Source organism: Thermoleophilia bacterium (assembly GCA_014534345.1). GTDB lineage: Bacteria > Actinomycetota > Thermoleophilia > Gaiellales > Gaiellaceae > JACVRR01. Next base: position 1,075 of record JACVRR010000145.1, read on the forward strand.
GCGAGGCGTGGCGCCTCGCCCGGCGCGAGCTCCAGCGGCGGCCGTGGCTTCCGCCGAGCCGGCGCCAACGGCTCGGCGAATGGGTCGTCCGTGCGCCGCGCGACCTCCGCTCGCGACTCTTCCCCCGCGCTCGACTGGCGCGATGACGGGTGAGGGGCGGTGACGGCGCGCTCGCGTTCCCGGCGCGAGGACGCCGCGGCGCGCGCGCGCAGGCGGGTCGGAGCTCTCCTCGACGCCGCGCGGCCGCCGGTGCTGCGGCTCCCGGTCGTCCGCGAGCTTCGCTGCGCGCGGTTCCGGCGCCTTCGCCCGCTCGCCGATGGCCGCCAGCGCGGCGTTCCGATCGTCCGCCACTACTGGGGTCGCTTCCTCGACCGGCACCGAGCGGCGATCCGCGGGCGCGGCCTGGAGATAGGGACGACCGCAACGATCCGCCACTACGGAGGTGCCGCGCTCGCGCACGCCGACGCGCTCGACCTCGCGCCGCACGACCCGGAGATCACGATCGTCGCCGACCTCACCGACGCGGGCGCCATCCCATCGGACGCCTACGACTGCTTCGTGAACCAGTTCACGATGCACCTCGTCTACGACCTCGACTCGGCCTTCTACCACTCGCTCCGGATCCTGCGGCCGGGCGGGACGCTGCTTGTGAACTTCCCCAGCGTCGAGTACCTGTTCGCGCGCGGGCTCGACATGGGCACTGGCGCGCCGCTGTTCGTCCACTGGCAGTTCACGCCGCTCCAGGTCGAGAACCTCCTCCGCCGCTGCGGGCTCGAGGACGCGGACTGCGAGCTCGAGCTCTTCGGCAACCTCTTCGCGCGCATCGCCTACCAGATGAACGTGCCGGCCGAGGAGCTGACGCGCGTCGAGCTCGAGCACGTCGATCCTGGGCACCCGCTGCTGGTCTGCGTCCGCGTGGTCAAGCCCGAGGGGTGGGACGTGCCCGCGCCGCCGCGGCGGGAGCCGTGGCTTCCGGCCGTGACACCAGTGCATTGGAATCCCGTCATGGGCCACTATGCGGACGAGTGACCGCCGCGTGCGGAGGCGGCTCGCGCGGGCAATCCGGAAGCGGGCACGCGGCGCCGTCGTCCTCCTCTACCACCGCGTCGGCGACGGCGACACCGATGCTCAGCTCCTGTCGGTTGCGCCGGAACGGTTCGCCGAGCACCTCGAGCTGATCGTCGGCGAGGAGGAGATCCTCTCGCTCGCCGACTTGGCGTTGGCCGTCCGCAGCGGCGGCGACCTCCCCGGTCGCGGCGTCGCGGTTACCTTCGACGACGGCTACGCCGACAACCTGATCGCGGCGAAGCCGCTGCTCGAGCGCCGCGGTGTGCCGGCGACGGTCTTCGTCACCGCCGGGCTGCTCGGCGGGAGGTTCTGGTGGGACGAGCTCGAGCGGCTCCTGCTGCGCCCCGGACGGCTGCCCCGGCTCGTCTCCCTCGAGATCGGCGATGAGGAGCTGCGCGTCGACCTCGGCGAGGATGCCGACTACGGGGCCGGACGCGCCGCTCGCGTGACCCGCTGGACGGTGCTCGATCGCAATGACCCCGGGCCCCGACAGCGGCTCTACCGCCTGCTCGCGGATCGCCTGCGGCCGCTCGAGCACGACGAGCGGGAGCGTGTGATCGACCGGCTGCGTGCCGTCACAGCCCCCGACGAGCCGAACGGTGCTGCCGCGCGTCGCCCCCTGACGCTCGCGGAGCTGCAACGGCTGGCGGCGCACGGGCTGATCGACGTCGGCGCCCACACGGTCACCCATCCCGTGCTGGCCGCGCTGCCACAGGCGCGCCAGCGCGAGGAGATCGAGGGAAGCAAGGCGAGGCTCGAGGAGGCGTTCGGCCGGCCGGTGCGCGCGTTCTCCTACCCATATGGAACGATCGCGAGCTTCGACGACTCGACGGTCCGGCTCGTGCGCGGCGCTGGCTTCACCCACGCGTGCGCGAATGTCCAGGACCGTGTCGGTGGAGGCACCGACCTCTACCGAATCCCGCGCCTCCTCGTTCGCGACTGGAGCGGCGACGAGCTCGCGCGGCGGCTCTCGCAGCTTCGAGCGTGACGATGCGGATCGTCCAGCTCAGCACATCGGATCTCCAGGGCGGCGCCGAGAAGACGGCGTGGAAGCTGCACCGCGCCTTTCGGGAGAGGGGGCACGAAAGCCTCCTCGTCGTCGGGCGCAAACTTTCCGCGGACCCGAACGTGATCGAGATCGACGCGTCGCGCCGCGGGCGCGGCCTCCGCGGACGGCTGACGCGGCGGCTCGAATGGGCCCTCGGGCTCCAGTATCTCGACCACCCGGGCAGCCACCGCGTGCCCGAGGCCGTCGGGGAGCTCGATGTGGTGCACGCGCACAACCTCCACGGCGGGTACTTCGACCTGGCCGCGCTGCGGCGACTGTCGACGCTCGCCCCGACGATCCTGACGCTGCATGACATGTGGCTGATTACGGGGCACTGCGCCCACGCGTTCGGGTGCGAGCGCTGGCGCCGCGGCTGCGGCGCTTGCCCCGACCTCACGATCTACCCCGCCCTCACCCGGGACGGGACCCGCGCGAATCTACGGCGCAAGCAACGACTGCTCCAGGACGCCGACCTCGTGGTCGCGAGCCCCGCCGAGTGGCTCCTGGAGCTGGTCGCCGCCTCGTACCTCGCGACGAAGCCCAGGCGGCGCATCCCCAACCCGGTCGACACGCGCGTCTTCGCTCCCGGCGACCGACGCGCCGCGCGCGCCGCTCTCGGGCTCCCGGTGGACCGTCCGGTCGTCCTCCTCCCCGCCCGCGACGCAGTAACGAGCCACTTCAAGGATTTTGTGCTGTTCGAGCGGAGCATCGAGGCGCTCGGTGACCCCCCGCCGCTCGCGCTCACCTTCGACGGCGGCGAGCGAGGCGCTCCAGGCCGCGTCACCTTCGTCCGCGGAAGCTTCGACGAGGAGCAGGTCGCCCGCTTCTATCGGGCGGCCGACGTCGTCGCCGTCCCCTCGCGCGCCGAGACGCTTCCGCTGACGATCCTGGAGGCGTTCGCGTCGGCCGTGCCCGTGGTCGCGACGCGCGTCGGCGGCGTGCCGGAGCTCGTCCGCGACGGCGAGAACGGCTTGCTCGTCGAGCCCGGGGACGTGGATGGCTTCGCCGCCGCCCTCAGGCGCCTCCTCGGCGAGCCAGCGACGGCGACGCGGCTCGGGGCCGCCGGCCTCGAGCAGGTTCGCGCCGACCATGACCTTGGGCGCGTCGCCGGACTCTGGCTGGACTGGTATGCCGAGCTGGGCGAGGCGTTCGCGCGCCGGCAGCGGGGCGGGCGGCGTGCCGCGAGTAGCTAAGTAGCTAGCTCGCTCACACGGCGGTCGCCGACGGCGGCGCGCTGCAGCGAATGCTCGATCCGGTCGACCATCGTCTCGAGCGGGAAGCGCTGCTCGACGTGCCTGCGTGCCGTCTCGCGGAGCCGGCGCGCAAGCTCGTGATCCTCGAGTACCCGACGCAGCGCTGCCGCGCACGCGGCCGCGTCGCCCGGCGCGAACGCCACGCAGTTGACGCCGTCCACGGCGACCTCACCGGTTCCGCCGGTGAGCGTCGTGGCCACCACGACGCCCGACGCCATCGCCTCCAGCACTGCGATGCTGAAAGGCTCCGGCCAGATCGAGGGGAAGACGAGCACGTCGTGCTTCCTGTAGATCGACGGCAGCTCTTCCCTCGGCACGAGCCCGCGAAAGCGGACCCTGCCGTCGAGCCCAAGCCGCGCGACCTCGTCGCGCGCATGCCGCTCGCCGTGGGGGCCGCCGACAACGGTCAGCGTCGGCGCCGCGTCGCGCGGCCTCGAGTCGAGGAGGACCCGCAGGGCTCGCAGCGCCGTGTCGAGCCCCTTCTCGGCCGCCAGCCGCCCGACGTACAGAAGGCGCGCAGCGCATCGCTCCTCAGTCCCGAAGCAGAATCGCTCGGTGTCGACGCCCCACCGGATCACCTCTGCATACTCGACCGACTGCCCCGCCGCGAGCGCGCTCTGCTTGAGGTACTCGCTCGCGAACTGGACGTGGCGGAGGGCGAGCCTCGGCCTGGGGAGGATCGGGCGCACGGCGGCCGCTTCGGCGAGCCAGCCGTCCGAGACGAAGTAGCAGACGGGGACCCCCCGGGCCTCGGCGGCGCGCCCGACGCCGAGCTCGATGAAGCGAGGGCTCCAGACGTAAACGACGTCGGGACCGTGCCGGCGGAGGGCGCCCGCGAGAACACGCCGGTTCACGATCTCCCGCACCAGGGCCCGCGCACGCGGCCGGAGCCCGTCGCGGGCGCGCGTCGGGAAGCCGGCGCGCAGAGCGCGCTCGATCCCGTCCGCGGCCTCGCGCGTTCGCCCCTCGATGCCGTGCGTACTCGTAACCACGTGGACGACGTGCCCGCGCGCCCGAAGCGCGTCGACGACGTCGCGGCAGCCGAGCTCGTAGCCGCCCACGTGGTAGGGCGGGTAGAAGTTGGAGACGACGAGGATGCGCACGCGCCTAGGCCGAGAACGTCGCGAGCGTCCGGTCGACTGCGCGCCGCCACGAGAACCACTCGTCCGCGAGCTCGCGCGCACCGCTCCGAAGCCGCCGGCGCAGCGGCTCGTCATCCATGACGGTGCGTATCGCCGCCGCCATCGCGTGCGGATCCCGAGGTGCGCACAGCAAGACGTTCTCGCCGTCCCGGAACGCGCGCTCGACGAGCTCCCCTCGGGTTGCGACGAGGGGGAGGCCGTGGGCGGCGGCCGCGCCCACGGAGCTGTTGTTCAGCTGAACGCCGATCTCGATCGGCATGACGAAGACGTCCGCGGCACGGAGCGGGGCCGACCCCCTGCTGCCGTCCCAGGCGTACGCGCCGACCCAGCGCACCCCCTTCTGGATCCCCAGCTCCGTCGCGAGCCGATGAACCGCCGCTGGATACGCCTCGTGCCCTTCGAGGGCGCCGCCGACGACGACGAGTTTGGCCCGCCCGCGCTCCGCGGCGAGCAGCGCGAACGCGCGCAGGAGCGTCTCGATGCCCTTGCCGGGATAGAGGTAGCCGAGATGTA
>JACVRR010000161.1 GCA_014534345.1 Thermoleophilia bacterium
CAGGTACAGGCGGCGATCGAGGTGGGGCACATCTTCAAGCTCGGCACGTTCCACTCGCGGGCGCTCGGTGCGATGTACCTCGACGACGACGGGACGCAGCGGGCGATCGTGATGGGCAGCTACGGGATCGGGCCGGGGCGCGTGATCGCCGCGGTTGTCGAGCAGCACCACGACGAGCGCGGGATCGTCTGGCCGCGGGAGGTCGCCCCGTACACCGCCCACGTCGTCGCGCTCCCGGGAGCCGAGGAGCTCGCCGAGCGCGTCGCCGCCCAGCTCGACGAGGAGGGCGAGGACGTCCTGCTGGACGAGCGCGACCTGCGTGCCGGCGAGAAGTTCGCGGACGCCGACCTGATTGGCTGCCCGACGCGCGTGACGGTCGGGAAGCGCGCCGTCGCCGACGGCGTCGCCGACATCCGCGACCGCGCGACCGGTGAGGAGCGTGAGCTCGAGATCGGCAAGGTGACCGCCTGATGGCGCGCCGGCGGCGGTTCAGCGAGGAGGCGTTCGGCCCGACCGTCGAACGGCTGATGCGTGAGCGCGGGATCACCTACCGGCAGCTCGCCGACCTGACGGAGCTGTCGGCCGGCTACCTGAACCACCTGGTGCACGGGAACCGGCCCGTCCCCTCGAACGACGTGGTCGAGCGGCTGGCCGAGGCGCTGGGCGTGGAGCCCGAGCACTTCCGCGAGTACCGCCTGCGCGTCGTGACCGAACGGCTGGAGCGCATGCCGGAGATGATCGACCGGCTCTACCGCCGGCTCGAGTCATAGCCCCCCGGAGATCACCCGCGCGGCGGGAGGAGCTGCGGCCCGCCCAGCCCGGCCGCCGCGAGGACGGCCCGGCAGTGCGGGCACGCGAGGATGAAGATCTTCCCTTCGACGGTGTCCCGGTCGTCGACCCGCAACTGCTGCAAGTCGCGGTCGCAGAAGCCGCAGCGCATCACCGGCTCGGGCTCGCTCACGCCAGAGAGGTTCCCGCCGCTCGCCGGAAAGACACGGGCGCCGGGACGCCGATGGGCTATCGTTCGCGCCCGGCGGGGCGTGGCGCAGCCTGGTTAGCGCGCTAGTCTGGGGGACTAGAGGTCCCGAGTTCGAATCTCGGCGCCCCGATAGGAAAAGCCGCTGGTACAGCGGCTTTTTCGTTCCCGTTGTGCTCCATCGGCCGTGCGCGGCGTCGCGACTTGTCGGCCGCCGAGGCGCGACGGCGAGCGGTTGCAGGGTTCTTGCTCGGTGGCGTGATGCTCGGCCTCTGGGCGCTGGCGGCGATCAGCATCGCCCGGTCGTCGTGAGGGGCACGCTCCCGCTCGCCGCCGCAGGACCGCGGCCGGGTCGGTGGCTCTCCCCGGCGCGCGTGCCCTCAAGACCCGACCCGCGGCCGATCATCGGCGCGGTCGTGAGCGGGTCCGCTCGGCTCTGCGTCGCGCCGGCATCCATCGCCCTCCGAAATGGGCCGGTCGGCCCATTGCAGGCGCCGCCAACCGCGGTTACTGTCGGCTGAGTGGCACGCATGGTCGATCAGCGGACGTGGTTCGAGGAGCACGAGCTCGCGCCGTGCCCGCAGTGCAAGCGGCGCTTGGCCGTCGACTGCCCCGACGCGGGCGCGGTCGTCTGTCTCGAGTGCGGCTTCATCGGCTTCCGCGCTGCCCAGGCGACGGAGGCCGACGCGGCGTAGAACGCGCCGCGGCCGCTCCGCCGCCGCGCCGATCGCGCACGCCGACCTAGCAGGCGCGGAGGCCGACCTCGATCGGGCGCGACTGACAGGAGCCGTCGACGATCGTCGGGAGGCCGCCGGCGACGGGCACGAGCCCGTCGAGGGGCACCGGCGCCCCGCCAGGAGGCCCGCCGACGGCGACGCCGGGCGGCGGAGGGCCGCAGACCCCTCCAGCGGGCGGGGGGATCGGGAGTCCGGGGCCGGCGGGCGGCGGTAGGGGACACTGGGGAGGAGGGTCGCCGTGCGTCGGCCCGGGTACGGGGACGCCTTCGATCGTGTCCGTGTCGACAACGACCGGCGGGGGATCGCCGTGGCTCGGGCCGGGGACGATCTCCGACGCGGCTGCGGGGGCCACGAGCGCCAAGGCGGCTACGGCGGTGGCAGCGGCGAGCTTCAAGTCGGCGTCCTGTCGTCCCGTCTCACGACGGAGTGTAGGTCGAGCCGCGGCCGGCGTCGAGCCGCGCCCCGTCACGTCCGCCGACGCAGACGCGTCGAAGCGGCCGCGGGAAGGGCACGCGAAGTGTGCGACCCCTTCGCCACCCCGCCCAGGGCGCGGCTGTGCCGGGCCAGCAGGAGTGCCGACGCCGAATACGGGTACCGCTCTCGGGCCCACCAGCGAGGAGGAGACGATGACCGTCGAGAACGGACGGCCGGCGAGCCCGGCGATGCACGTGCTGCCTGAGCGGCTCGGTGAGGTTGAGCCGCTCGACGCGCCGGCGAAGGCGCTCTCGAGCGTGGCGGGAAGGATCGGCCCCGGCGCGCTGAAGGACGCGCTGAGCGGGACCTGGCTCGGTCACGCGCTGCACCCCTTCCTCACCGACCTCCCGATCGGAACGTGGACGAGCGCGACGCTGCTCGACCTGATCGGCGGCGAGGACTCCGAGCGCGCGGCCGAGCGCCTGATCGGCGCGGGGCTGCTCGCGAGCCTCCCAACGGCCGTCACCGGCTTGACCGAGTGGGCCGACACCGAGACGAGCGACACGAGCGTAAGGCGGGTCGGCGTCGTCCACGCAGCCGCGAACGTCGCCGCCGTCGCGCTCTTCGCGGCCTCGCTCGCCGCGCGCCGCCGCGGGAGCCGCGCGCGCGGCAAGCAGCTCGGACTGGCGGCGATGGGTGCGCTCACCGTCGGCGGGCACCTGGGCGGTCACCTCTCGTACGCGAAGGGGGTCGGGGTCGACCAGACGACGTTCCAGCAGCGTCAGACCGAGTGGACGCGCGTCCTCGACGACGCCGACCTGGCCGACGGCGATCATCGCGCGGTGCAGGTCGACGGCGTCGCCGTCCTCGTCGCCCGCGAGCACGGCCGCCTGTACGCGCTCGCCAACCGCTGCGTCCACCGCGGCGGCCCGCTCGCGGACGGCACGTTCGAGAACGGGTGCGTGACCTGCCCGTGGCACGGGAGTACCTTCCGGCTGGCGGACGGGTCGGTCGTGCACGGCCCCGCGGCGTACCCGCAGCCGGTCTACGACGTCCGGGTCGAGGCCGGCGGCGTGGAGGTGCGCGCGCGGCCCGCATGACGGCCGCGCCCGCGCCGCTCAGGCGAGGAAGTAGACGAGGAAGGCGATGAGCAGCACGACGCCGACGGCCGCGGCGACGACGAGCATCACACCCGACAGCGCGATCACCGGCGTACGCTCGCTCTGGCCGCGGTCGGCCTCGCGGACGACGTCCCCGGCCGTCTCGCGCGCGCCCTCGACGACGCCCTTCGACTCCTCGTCCGCCACGACCCCGTACCTCGCCGCGGAGGCGGCCGCGCAAACGCGCAACTCGTGCGGCGGCACTCGCGTTGTCCCCCCGGAACCACGAATCGAGGGGGTCCCATGACGAGCACCATCACGCGTGCGGAGCTGCGTGAACGCCTCGACAGCGGCGAGGAGCTCTTCCTCGTCGAGGTGCTGCCGCGGGAGGCGTTCGAGCGTGTCCACCTGCCCGGCGCGATCAACATCCCGCGCGACGAGCTCGACCGGCTCGCGCCCCAGCTGGTCCCCGACAAGGACGCCGAGGTCGTCACCTACTGCGCGAACACGCGCTGCCAGGCGTCCGCCAAGGCAGCCGAGCGCCTGACCGAGCTCGGCTATGCGAACGTCCGGGACTACGTGGGCGGCAAGCAGGACTGGCTCGACGCGGGCCTGCCGACCGAGACGGAAGCGCGCGCGCTCGCGCCGTAGGCGCACGGCGGAGGCTCGACGGGGATCGCGCGTCGCGTGGCGCTCTATCGTGCGTCGCCGTGCGGCGCGCGGCTCCGCTGCTGCTTCTGCTCGCCGGTCTCGTTCTGACCCCGGCCGGCGGAGCCGCGCCCCTGCAGGGCCCCCCGGCGCGGCTCGCGATCGTCAACTACTACCCGGCGGACAACGCCTGGACGCGCATGTGGACGCGCTGGCGGCCGCAGACGCTCGAGCGCGACTTCCGCCGGATCGCCGCGCTGCGGGCGACCACCGTGCGGTTGATCGTCGCGCCGCGCGCCTTCGGCTACCCGCGGCCCCGCGCCGGACGCATCCGCCGCCTGGCGCGGGCCGTCGCGCTCGCAGAGCGCCAGGGGCTCACGGTCCAGCTGACGCTGTTCGACTGGTGGGGCCAGTACGGCGAGGTCGAGCGGTCGCGGCGCTGGGCCGAGGAGGTGCTCGCGCCGTTCGCGGGCGACCGCCGCATCGCGTTCGTCGAGCTGCAGAACGAGCTCGACGCCACGCGGTCGGACGCTGTCGCGTGGGCGCGGGCGCTGATCCCCGCCGTGCGCGCGGCGGCCCGCCGTCCGGTCGCGCTCTCGCCGCGCGGCGAGCCCGCGCCCGGCGTCCGGCTGCTCGAGGCGGGCCTCGGCGCGGCGCG
>JACVRR010000155.1 GCA_014534345.1 Thermoleophilia bacterium
CGCGGCGAGCCACTCGACCCCGACGCGCGCGAGCACCGGCGCGGCCGCCAGGTGTACGAGCACGCCATGCCGGTCGCTGAGCACCCGCCCCTCGATCGCGTCGAGCCCGTGCTCGCGAGCGACCTCGATCGCGGCCGCGACGCCGCGCTCGGTCTCAGGCCGCAACGTCGGCGTCCGCGAAGCGCCGGTCGACCTCGTCGGCGAGCGGGCCCTCGTGGTCGACGAGCGACGCGGCCGCCTCACGGGCCCGCTCCAGCACGTCCCGGTCGGCGCGCAGGCGCGTGAAGCGGAGGTCGGAGAGCCCCGACTGGCGCGTTCCGAGCAGCTGGCCCTCGCCGCGCAGCTCGAGGTCGAGCTCGGCCAGCTCGAACCCGTCGCTCGTCGCGACCAGCGCCTCCAGCCTCGCGCGCGCCGACTCGGTCAGCTCCTCCTTGGCGCGCGAGACGAGCAGGCAGTACGACTGCTCGCCGCCGCGCCCGACTCGCCCCCGCAGCTGGTGCAGCTGGGCGAGCCCGAAGCGGTCGGCCTCCTGGACGATCATCACGGTCGCGTTCGGGACGTCGACGCCGACCTCGATGACCGTCGTCGCCACGAGGACGTCGAGCTCGCGCGCCTTGAAGCGCGCCATCAGCTCGCGGCGTTCCGCCGGCTTGAGCCGGCCGTGCACGCAGCCGACGCGGAAGCCGCGCAGCTCGGCCGCGCGCAGCCGCTCGGCCTCCTGCTCGGCCGCACGCGCCCGTTTGCCCTCCGAGTCCTCGACGAGAGGACAGACCACGTACGCCTGCCGCCCCTCGCGGAGGAGGCGAGTCAGGCGCCGGTACGCCTCGGCCGCCCGCTCCTCGGGGACCCAGCGGGTCACGACCGGCTTGCGATCGGCCGGCGGGCGCGAGAGCTCGCTGACGCGGAGGTCGCCGTACACGGTGAGCGCGAGCGTGCGCGGGATCGGCGTGGCGGTCATGTGCAGGAGGTGCGGGCTTCGCCCCTCGGTCAGCGCCCGCCGCTGCTCGACTCCGAAGCGATGCTGCTCGTCCACGACGGCGACGCCGAGCCGGTCGAGCTCGACGCCTTCCTGGATCAGCGCGTGCGTGCCGACGAGGATTTCGGCCTCCGCCGCCCGCCGCCGCTCGCGCGCGGGCACGGAGCTCGTCAGCAGGCCGACGCCCACGCCGAGCTCCCGGCAGACGCCCTCCAGGGTGAGGAAGTGCTGCTCGGCGAGCGTCTCAGTGGGCGCCATCATCGCTCCGCGCAAGCCGTTCTCGACGGCGCGCAACAGCGCGTAGAGCGCGACCACCGTCTTCCCCGAGCCGACGTCCCCCTGCAGCAGGCGCTGCATCGGCGCGGCCTGCGTCAGCTCGGCGTCGAGCTCGCGCATCGTCCGCTCCTGATCGGGAGTCAGCCGGAACGGGAGCACCCCCCGGTAGCGGCGGGCGAGCTCGCCGGGAGGCGCGAGGGCGGGCGCCGTCGCCTGCTCGCGCCCGCGGGCCGCGCGCGCGAGCCCGAGCTGGAGGGTGAGCAGCTCGTCGAACGCGAGCCGCCGACGCGCGAGCTCGGCCTCGGCGAGCGTTCGCGGACGGTGCAGCGCAGCGACCGCGTCGGCGCGGAGCGGCAGCGACTCGCGCTGGCGGAGCGAGGCGGGCAACGCGTCGGGCAACGCCCGCGCCAGCGGCACGGCCGCCTCGACGAGCTGGCGCAGCTTCGTCGGAGCGACGTCCTCGCTGGCCGGGTAGACCGGCGCGAAGTCCGCGGTCGCGGAGGCCGCGCCGACGTCGTAGGAGCGGACGGCGAAGCGGCCGCGCCGCAGTGCGCCGCGAAGCCGCAGCTCCGTTCCCGGGGTCAGCCGCTCGACCAGCCACGGCTGGTTGAACCAGACGGCGTCGACCTCGCCGCTCGCGTCGCGCACGCGGACGCTCTGGACCGTCAGCCGGCGGCCCGCGCGTCGGCTCGAGGCGCGCACGACGCGGCCCTCGAGCGCGACCTCCTCCTCGCCGAACGGGTCGGCGATCCGGCGCGCCGCCACGGGCTCTTCGTAGCGCCGGGGACGGTGCGCGAGCAGGTCGCCCACGGTCGCCAGGCCGAGCTTCGCCAGCCGCCGGCGCAGGCTCGGGCCGACGCCGGGGAGCGTCTCGAGCGAGCGCTCGAGCAGCTCGGGACGTGGGCGCCAGCGTGGCGCGGGCCACGACCCGGGGTGGTCCCCAGTCGCGAAGCCCGCCGGACGACGGGTCTGTGCGGCGACGGCGGCCAGCGCGAGAGCGAGTATAGGAACGGCGGCCGACGGCTAGGCTCGACACGTGGCCGACGCGCTCGCGATCGCGGACGACGTCGCGGAGGTCGTTGCGGGCGTCTGGCACTGGTCCGTGCACGACACCCGGATCGACTTCACCAGCAGCTCGCACGCGGTCGCGGTCGACGAGGGAGCCGTGCTCGTCGATCCCATGCCGCTCGCCGCGCCTGCGCTCGAGCGCCTCGGCCCGGTGGCGGCGATCTGCCTGACCTCGGGGAGCCACCAGCGGGCGTCCTGGCAGCTTCGCCGCGCGCTCGGAGCTCCGCTGTGGGCGCCGGCGCTGTCGCAGACGCTCGCCGAGGAGCCCGACGGTCGCTACGACGACGGCGACCGGCTCCCGGGCGGGTTGCTGGCTGTGTTCACGCCCGGCGCGGGGACGACGCAGCACACGCTCCTGCTCGAGCGCGACGAGGGCGTCGCGTTCGCGCCCGACCTCTTCGTCCGACGAGGTGACGGCGGGCTCGCGTTCGTGGACGCGCGCTACATGCACGACCCGCACGAGGCTCGTCGCAGCGCACAGAAGCTGCTCGGGCTGCCGTTCACCGTCCTCTGCCTCGGGCACGGCGCCCCGTTGGTCGAAAACGCGAGGGGCTCGCTGCGACGGCTGCTCGAGGACGACGGGCAGCTCTAGCGGCGAGCCGCCCGCTACGCTCGGCCCGCGCCGCCGGCGGCGGCGCGAATCGCGCCGACGATCTCGTCCAGGGGTTGGTCCTTCTTCACGCAGGCGACGGCGCCGGCGTCGCGGATCGCCCGTTCCTCCGCAGCGCTGATCGCAGCCGTCAGACAGACGACGGCGGCCTCGGGGCACTCCTCACGCACCGCGGCCGTCACCTCGACGCCGTCACGGCCGGGGAGCCGGTAATCCATGACGATCACCTCGGGGGCGTGCGCGCGGCACGCCTCGACCGCGGCGTCGCCGTCGCCGACGGCGGCGACGACGTCGGTGTCCGGCTGCAGCGCGAGCAGGAGCTCGAGCGCCTCCCGGAAGACGATGTTGTCCTCGACGATCAGGATCCGCACAGGCGGCTCCAGGTTCGAAGTGTGCACGGGGCCGCGGTGTGAGCCCCAGCGGCGAGAACCCCGGGTGCCTCTACCGCCCCCGCGAAGCGGGCCGCTTTTCCCGGCGGGCAGGCAGCCGGTGGACCGAGGCAAACGCGCGCCGCTCCGCGGCGCGCTAGATCGCTTTCTCGACCTTGCCGGCCTTGAGGCAGCGCGTGCACACGTAGGCGCGCGTCGGCCGGCCGCCGAGCAGCACGCGGACGCGCTGGAGGTTCGGGTCGAAGCGCCGCTTGGTCGCCACCATCGAGTGGCTGCGGTTGTGCCCGAAGCCGGGCTTCTTCCCGCAGATCGCGCACACCTTGGCCATCGCGACCGCCGAGTGTAGCGGCCGGCCGCGCGCCGACGCCCGCGCCGCTCAGCCGCCGGTCGCCGCGTCGCGCAGCTGCACGAACGCGTCGGCCATCTCCAGCCCGCTCCGGACCGCCTGCGCCGCCCGGTCGATGCGCGCCTCCGCCTGCGCGCGCGTGTCGACGGTCAGCACGCCGAACGCGACGGGGACGCCCGTCTCGAGCGCGGCGAGCTGCAGGCCGCTCGCGGCCTCGCCGGCCACGAACTCGAAGTGCGGTGTCTCGCCGCGGATCACGCAGCCGAGCGCCACCACGCAGGCGAATTGGCGCGTCTTCGCGAGCGCCATCGCCGCGAGCGGGAGCTCGAAGGCGCCGGGCACGGGCATGACCGTCACCGACGGCGCGGCGACGCCCAGCTCGGCCAGCTCGTCGAGGGCGCGTTCGAGCATCGCCTGCGTGATCTCCGAGTTGAAGCGGCTGATCACGAGCGCGACCGGCCTGCGGCCGCGCGGCTGCCCCGAGAGCAGGGCCACGCCGTCGGGCACGGCGAACTCGCCGGGCGCGTGCTCGGCCGGGCGACGGCCGTCGACAGCCGGATCGAGCTCGCTCTCGAGCGGCTCCTGGGCCTCGAAGGATGCGGGATCCCTACTCATTCGCGTCGCGGTCGAACTTCAGGTCCTGGTGGTGCAGCCGGTGGCCGAGCTTGTCCCGCTTGACCGCGAGGTAGCGCCGGTTCTCAAGGTTCGGCGGCACCTCGAGCGGCACCTGCTCGACGACGGTCAGCCCGAACCCCTCGATCCCGGTCAGCTTCTTCGGGTTGTTGGTCAGGATCCGGATCGTCGACAGGCCGAGGTCGGCCAGGATCTGGTTGCCGATCCCGTAGTCGCGCGCGTCGGCGGGGAAGCCGAGCTCGAGGTTCGCCTCGACCGTGTCGCGGCCGTTCTCCTGCAGCTCGTAGGCCTTGAGCTTGTTCAAGAGGCCGATCCCGCGCCCCTCCTGGGCCATGTAGAGCAGGACGCCGCGCTCCTCGGCACCGATCCGCCGCAGCGCGAGCTCGAGCTGCTCGCCGCAGTCGCAACGCAGCGAGTGGAAGACGTCGCCGGTGAGGCACTCGGAGTGCACGCGCACGAGGACGTCCTGCGCGCCCTCGACCTCGCCGCGCACGAGCGCGAGATGGTGCTTCCCGGTCAGGTTCTCGCGGAAGGCGATCGCGTGGAACTCGCCGTACTCGGTCGGCAGCCGGACCGCCGTGGCTCGCTCGACCAGCTTCTCCGTCCGGCGCCGGTACTCGATCAGGTCGGCGACCGTGATGAGCTTGACTCCGTGCCGCTCGCAGTAGGCGACGAGATCGGGCATCCGGGCCATCGTCCCGTCCTCGTTCATGATCTCGCAAACGACGCCGGCGGGGATCAGGCCCGCCAGCCGCGCGAGGTCGACCGCCGCCTCCGTCTGGCCGGCGCGCTGCAGGACGCCCCCGCGGCGCGCCCGGAGCGGGAAGACGTGGCCGGGTTGGACGAGGTCGTGGCGGCCCTTGCTCGGGTCGATCGCGACCTGGATGGTGTGCGAGCGGTCGGGCGCCGAGATCCCGGTCGTGACCCCTTCCCGCGCCTCGATCGAGACGGTGAAGGCGGTCGCGAACGGGCTCTCGTTGCGGTTCGTCATCGGGTCGAGGC
>JACVRR010000009.1 GCA_014534345.1 Thermoleophilia bacterium
CTGGTGGCCGAAGTGCACGCCGGCCTCCAGCAGCTCCCGCATCGCGACGACTGCCACGCGATCAGCCCCTTTCCGGTGTGGTTTGGGTCATGCTCCGGTGGGCCGGCGCGGAACCGCGCTCAGGGCTGCGGCACCCCCGCTCCGGCTGGTCTCCGGGTTGTGGAACGAACCGGCGCAGTCTAGCGGCCGCCCACCGGCCCGACGGCGGCGCGCGCGAGCACGCGCGCGCGCTCGAGCGCCGCGGCGAGGTCGGCGGGCAACGCCGACGTCAGCTCGACCCGCTGGCCGCCGAACGGGTGCGGGAAGGCCAGCCGGGCGGCGTGCAGGAACTGGCGCTCGAGCCCGAGGTCGCCGCGGACGCCGTAGACGGGGTCGCCCGCCACCGGCAGCCCGATCGCGGCCAGGTGGACGCGGATCTGGTGCGTGCGCCCGGTCTCGAGGCGGACGGCGAGGAGGGCGTGGTCACGCAGCAGCTCACGAAGCTCGAAGTGGGTGACCGCCTCGCGCGGCGTCTCGGTGTCGAGCGACTGGCGCGTCGGGTCGGCGCGGTCGCGTCCGATCGGCGCCTCGATCCGGCCGCGCCGGGATTGCGGACGCCCCCGCACGAGCGCCAGGTACTCGCGCTCGAGCTCGCGCCGGCGGACCAGGCGCTGCAGGCGCCGGTGGGCGTCGTCGGAACGCGCGACGACGAGCAGCCCCGAGGTGTCGCGGTCGAGGCGGTGGACGATCCCGGGGCGGTCGGAGTCGCCACCGCCCGCCGCGCGGCCGAGCAGCCCGTGCACCAGCGTGCCGGTCGCGCGGCCGGCTCCCGGATGGACGACGAGGCCCGCCGGCTTGTCGACTACCAGCAGGTGCTCGTCCTCGTGGACGACCCGGAGCGGGACCGGCTCCGCGGCGAGCGGCTCGGGAGCTGCCTCGGGGAGCTCGAGCTCCAGCTCCTCGCCGCCCTCCAGCCGGTGGCTCTTGGCGCGCGCCGTGCCGTCCACGCGCACGAAGCCCTGGGCGAGGACGCGCTCCGCGGCGGCGCGGGACCCCAGCTCCGGCAGGGCGGCGAGGAACCGGTCGAGCCGCGTCCCCGCGGCCGCCTCTGGAACCGTGACCCTCAGCGCCGCGCTCGTGGCGCCGCATCGCGGTCGGCTGCGATCAGGGCCGCGAGCAGGATCGCGACGCCGACGACGATGAACGTGTCGGCGAGGTTGAAGGCCGGCCAGAAGTCGACGTCCAGGAAGTCGGTCACCGCGCCGAGGCGGATCCGATCGAGCAGGTTCGAGATGCTGCCCCCGAGCACGAGCCCGAGCCCGATCGGCAGCAGGGGATGCCGGGCGGCCGAGCGCGCGAAGAAGACGAGCATCCAGGCGACGACGAGCGAGGTGAGGACGATCACCGCCGAGGTCGCGGTGGGGAACAGCCCGAACGCGATCCCCGAGTTCTCGACGTGGTGGATCGAAAATGGGCCGGCCACGCGGATCTCCTCGCCCAGCGCGACGCGGCTCGCGACGAGATGCTTCGTCACCTGGTCGGCGAGCGCGGCCGCGCCGGCCACCAGCGCGAGCGCCCCCCACTCGGCCGCGTTCGCTCCGACGCGGCGCTCGGCAACCGAGAGCGGCGTCAGCGCGTCGGATGCGGACCCGACGCGGACCTCGGGCACGGTCGGGCGACTGCCGCGCGGGGGCGGCGTCTCGGGTGCGGCCTCGCCCATCGGCCGGTTAGTCGAGCCGCTCCTGCGCGCGCGCGTCGTCGATGCAGAGGTCGGCCCACGGCCGGGCCTCGAGCCGCTCGGGCGCGATCTCGCGGCCGCACACGCGGCACGTGCCGTACGTGCCGTCCTCGATGCGCCGGAGCGCGCCGTCGATGGCGGTGAGAACCGCCTCGGCGTTGCCCTCGAGCGTGTAGTCGAGCTCGCGGTCGAAGGTCGCGGTCGCGGTGTCGCCCATGTGGTTGTCGGCGCTGCCGGAGACGAGCTCACCCGTCTCGTCCTCGAGCGAGCCCGGGTTCTCGCGGTGGAGGTGGTCGATCGCCGCGACGACGCGCTCGCGCTCCTCCAGCAGCATGGTCCGAAAGCGGTCGGTGTCGGGAAGCGTCATGGCCGTCGATCCTTTCTCTCCGCGGCGCGCAGCCGGCGTTCGGCCTCGGCCGCCGCGAGTCCCCGTACGCCGATCGTCTTGTCACGCGCGCCGTGTCCCGAAACGACGGCGACGCTCGCCGGGGACACGACCAGCGTACGCGCGAGCAGCTCGACGACGGCACGGTTCGCGGCGCCTCGCTCCGGTGGCGCCGCGACGCGGACCTTCCAGGCATCGCCGTGCCGACCGACGAGGGCGTCCTCCGACGCGCCCGGGACGACACGGAGGCGGAGGCGGGCGGAGGGCTCGGCCATGCCGGAATCGTAGCCCTGCGCGTCAGGCGGCCTCCGCCTCGGCGCGCCCCTCGGCCAGTGCGCGGGGCCCCGGCTCCTCGAGCGTGTCGAGCGCCGCGCGTAGCAGCGCACGAACGCGCCGGCACTCGCCCAGCAGCCGCTCCCGCTCGGCGAGCGCCTCGCGGACGGTCGCGCGCGCCTCGGCGTGCGCCTCCTCCATCACGAGCTGCGCCTCGCGCTTGGCCTGGTCCCTGAGCTCGTGCGCGGAGCGCTCGGCCGACACGAGCGTCGTGCGCAGCAGCGACTCGAGCTCCCGGTGGCGGGTCAGCTCGGCCTCGAGGTGCTCGACGCGGTCGAAGAGGTCGGCGCGTTCGCGCCAGACGTCCTCGTAGTTGTCGGCGAGCTCGGCCAGCAGGCGGTCGACCGCCCCGCGCCGGTACCCGCCGCCGAGACGCTTGCGGGGTAGCGGGCTGTGGCGCAGCTCGACGGGTGTGAGGGTCATCGCGACCTCCTAGAGACGGGTGAGCAGCGAGTTGATGACGCGCTCCGCCAGCAGCAGCGCGAAGATGGCGATAACCGGCGACAGGTCGAGCGGCCCGAGCGGGGGCAGCACGCGGCGGAAGATCCGCAGGTACGGCTCGCACACGTCGTACAGGAAGCGCTGGATCCGATTCAGCCAGAGGGAGTACGGCAGCCGGATCCAGCTCGTGATGATGTACGCGAGGATCAGCAGCGTGTAGACCAGCACGAACGCGCTCACGAACCGCTGGACCGAGTCGACGGCGTCCGCCAGCACGATGAAGTTGGCCAGAGCGCCCATCCGAGGTTCGTTCGCCTCCCTCTGTCCAAACCCTACGCGCGCGGGCTGCCGGCCCGCGGTTCCGCGCATCCGGAGTGACCAGGCGACCTCCCGGCGCCGATGCTCTCCGGCCGACGTCCTGACGGACCCACCTTCCGAGCACCGGCGTCCTAACTCGTTCGTGGGAGCGAGCACCCTCGGCGCCCGGTCGATGTACGCGCGTCGGGTCGAAACGACGCGAACCGCGCACACGCCAACCAACAAGGAGCTTCCTAGTGGAGAATTACGCACGGCGGATCGTCGGGACGAGGTGGATCCTCGCACTGACGCTCGGCGCGACCGCCTTCGCCACGGTCTTCGCCTTCGCCGCCTCGCTCACCGTCACCTCCGGCGGTCTCGGGGCCGGGAACGCCGCCGTGACCTCCTGCGACACCGACGGCGTCAACACGAGCCACGGCGTCACCTACGCGGCCACGACGGGCTACAAGGTGACGACGGTGACGGTCACGAACATCGGCGTCAACGGCGCCTCGGCGAACGGCGCCTGCGCCGGGAAGTCAATGCGGGTCCAGCTGACCGGCGCCTCGAATGCATCGCTCGGCGAGAAGACCGTGACGCTGGCCAGCCCCGGGACAGGGAGCGACTCGCAGGTCGACTTCACGGCCAACGATGTCGCAGCCAGCTCGGTCACCGGCGTGCACGTGGTGATCTCCGGCTAGGCGCGCCGACGAGTCCCGACCAGCTGAGCGCGCCGGGCTGGTGCTCCGCCTCGTCCTTCTCGCCGTCGGCCTCGTGACCGCCGCGGCTGCCATCACCCTCGCGGCAGCCGCGGCGGTGCCCGTAGCGACATCGAGCGTCGGCGCGGGCACCGGCACGGTGAGCCGTTGCGACTCGAACGGGTTCACGTTCGCGAGCGTCCGGAACACGAGCGGAGCGATCACCTCGGTGACGGTCGGCGACATCGCGTCAGCGTGCGCCGGCGGATCGCTCATGCTGACGCTGACCAACAGCTCGAGCGCGAGCATCGGCAGCGGCTCGAGCGCGCTTCCGGCGACGGGGTTCTCGGGCTCCGCGGCAGTGAGCGTCAGCCCGCAGCCGGCGGCCACGAGCCTCGCTACGTACCGAGCCATCGTGGTCGGCCCGTGAGGAGCGCGCTCGCCTGCGGCCTCGTCACGGCGGCCGTCGTGGTTGGGAGCGCGTACGCAGCCACGCTCGGCGTGACGAGCCGGCAGCTCACCGAGTCGTCGCGCGCGGTCGTAGTCCAGACGTGCACGCTGAGCGCCGCGACGGCCGACTCCTACACCCGCGAGGACGCGGGGAGCTCGAACTTCGGCACCGCAACCACGCTCGACGTGCGGAATCTGCTCGCGGCCCGGCGCTTCAGCTTCGTTCGCTTCGACCTGAGCTCTTGCGCGATCCCGAGCGGCGCCTGGGTGGAGTCGGCGACGCTGACCTTGACCGTCCTCGCCGCACCGCTAACGTCGCTCACCTACGAGGTTCACCGCGTCACGGCTGGGTGGGGCCAGGGAACGATCACGTGGAGCAACCAGCCCGTGGTTTCGCCCTCGCCGTCCGCGACGTTCACCACCGGGACGACTGCGCCGGCGACCCGCCAGGTCGCGGTCACCGCGGACGTCGACGCCTTCGTCGCTGGGACGGCGACGAACAACGGCTGGCGAATTCGCGACCCGAACACGCTGTCGACCGGCGCGACGCTCGTCCAGTTCGCGTCCACGGAGAACGGGACTGCGGCGAACCGCCCACGGCTCGAGATCCGGTATGCCCGCTAGCCCGACCGCTGCTCGGCGCCTTCGCGCCGCGCTTCGCGTGATGCGGCTCGCCGCGACGGTCGCGCTCCTCGTCGTCTGGTTCTTCGCCTTCCGGCCGCAGGCGCTCGGCGGGCCCGTTGCATACGAGCTCGTCTCCGGTACGAGCATGCTGCCGACATTCGAGAACGGCGACCTCGTCCTGGTACGCGAGCAGAGCAGCTACGCGGCCGGCGAAGTCGTCTCGTACCGCGTGCCGGCCGGGGATCCCGCCGAGGGCGCGCACGTCATCCACCGGATCGTCGGCGGCTCGGCCTCCGAAGGGTTCGTACTGCGCGGCGACAACCGGACGGCAACGGACCTGTGGCGACCAAAGGCGGCCGACGTCGTCGGGAGCCAGTGGCTCGCGATACCGCGCGTCGGTGATGCGGCCGCCCTGCTGCGGTCGCCGCTCGTGCTCGCCACGCTCGCGGGTCTGCTGGTCACCGCGGTCGCGCTCGGCGGACGTGGCACCCGCGAACGCGAGCAGGAACGCACTCGCGTCCGAACGCCTACGACTGGTTGAAGAAGCCGTCTCGCTCGAGGAGGCGGGCGCGCTCGGCGGCTGACACCTCGACGTTCGGCGGAGTCAGCAGGAACACCTTGTCGGCGACGCGCTGCATGCCGCCGTCGAGCGCGTAGGTCAGGCCGCTCGCGAAGTCGATCAGGCGCTTGGACAGCTCGGGGTCGGCGCCCTGCAGGTTGAGGATGACCGGCATCGCGTCCTTGAACTTGTCGGCCACCTGCTGGGCGTCGTTGAAGCTCCGCGGCACGACGAGATGGACGCGGATCGCCGCCGCGGCAGCCCCGCGGGGCGGCGCGTCGACGCTCCGCAGCCGGGCGGCGGGGCGGACGACGGCCGTCTGCGCCTCGCCCGGATCCGTCCAGTCGTCGAACTCGCCCGTCCGCCGGCGCGCCGGCAGGCGGCGCACGTTCGGACGCTCGCGGTAGGCGCGCTCGAGGCCCTCCTCGGCGGCGTAGCCGTTCTCGTCCCACTCCTCGTCCTCGTCGTCGGCGATCCCGAAGTAGACGAGCGTCCGGTTCCACAGCTCCGCCAGGCCCATCCCGGAGATGCTACCCCCGTCCCCGGCGCCCCTCTCCCCACCGGCCGGGGCGCGCCGTCACTCGCCGTAGAGGACGCGACCGAGCCGGACGAGCGTCGCCCCTTCGTCGACGGCCACGCGCCAGTCCTGGCTCGTCCCCATCGACAGCTCGCGCAGTCCGTACGCGTCGGCCAGCTCCCGCAGGCGGCGGAAGTAGGGGCGCGACTGCTCGGGATCGTCGGCAAGCGGGGGCATGGTCATCAGCCCGCGCACGTCGTGGTACAGGCCGAGGACGCGCTCGAGCTCCTCCGGCGCGACCCCCGACTTGGTCGGCTCGCCGGAGAGGTTGACCTCGACGAGCGCCGGCACCGCGAGCCGCCGCGCCGCCGACTCGCTCGCCAGCGAGTGGACGAGCTCGCACGTCTCGTTGACGGCCTTCACCTTGCGGCTCTGCAGGTGGCCGATGAAGTGCCAGCGAAACACGCTCGCGAAGCTCGCGTGTTTGGCTAAGAGGTCCTGGACTCGGTTCTCGCCCACGACTTCGACGCCCGCGTCGGCGAGCACAGCCATGTCGCCGATCGACACGTACTTGGTGGCCGCGACGACGGTAACGCCCGGTCCCGCCTCCGCGCGGACAGCCTTATAGCGCTCGCGGACGACGTCAATCGCTAGGCCGGGCACTCGACGCACTCTGCGCGTCGCCTCGGTCGGCGAGGACGACGGCGGACGGGCGGACGATAGCGGGTAGGCGGCCGCAGTCGGCTGCGTATCCTGTTCGGCTTGTCGGTCGTGGCCCGTCGTAGCAGCTATCCAGCGTACGGGGGCCTGGAATCGCGGCCGTGACCGCATACCGCACGTTCGTCGGGCGAGCACTCCGGAACTACCTGCTCGGTCTCTGGGACGGGGCGGAGGACGCGTACCGGCGCTGGATCCTCGACGCGGTCGGTCGGGCGGCCCCGGAATCGCTGCTCGACGTCGGCTGCCACGACGGAAGCTGGACGAGCAGCGTCGCGGAGGCGGCCGGAAGCCAGCTCCGGCGGCTCTGTGGCGTCGAAATCGTCGAGGCCGCCGCCGAGGAAGCGCGGGCGCGTGGTATCGACGTCACCACTGCTGACCTGAACAACCCGCTTCCGTACGGCGACGGCCGTTTCGACCTCGTCCACGCGAATCAGGTCATCGAGCACGTCGCCGACCTCGACTCGTTCGTCAGCGAGGTCCGTCGTGTCCTCGCGCCGGGTGGCCGGGCGGTGATCTGCACGGAGAACCTCGCGAGCTGGCACAACGTCGCCGCGCTGGCGCTCGGGTACATGCCGTTCTCGCTCACGAACATCTCCAGCCGAGGCGCGATCGGGAACCCGTTCAACCTCGCCCCCGTGCCCGCCGACCAGGTGGCGCACTCGTGGTTCCACACCCGCGTGCTGACCGCCGTCGGCCTCGCCGAGCTCCTCGAGCTGCACGGACTTCGCGTTGCGGAGCGGTTCGGGAGCGGCTACCACCCGCTGCCGGCGGCAATCGCGCAGCCGGTCGCGGGCCGCGACGTCAGGCACGCCGCGTTCATCGGAGTCGTCGCGGTTCGGGCCGACGCGTGAGTACGGGCGGTGCAACGCGCGAGCGCGCGGCGACGCCCGTGGCCGCGCGACGGCCACGCGTCCAGTGGCTTCCGAGCGAGCGGGCCGCGCGGCTCCGCGCGGCGACCTTCGTTCTCGCGTTCCTCGCGCTTGCGCTGTTCCTGTGGCCGACGACGCGCACGTGGTACCTCGGCGATGACGCGCAACACGCCTTCACGCCCGATGCGGTCGTCCAGCGCGGAGACTCACTCGCCGGCTTGATCTTCCACGAGATAGAGCGGTCGGCGCAGCAAACTGGCCGGTTCGCACCGCTCGCGTACTTCGTCGTCGTTCCTGCCTACTGGCTCACGCCGTCGGTCTTCGCGTTCAAGGTCGGCGCGCTCCTGATCGCTCTGCTCGCGGTCGCGCTCGCGACCATCCTTCTCAGACAGCTCGGCCTCGCCTGGCCGTACGCGGCACTGCTGCCCCTCTCTCTCTGCGCGGTCGTCCAGTTCCGCTACTGGCACGACCCTCTGCTCGGGTACGCCGCAGGCATACCGATCGTCGCGTCGCTCGTTCTCGGAAGCCTCGTTGCGTTCCTGGCCGGCATCCGCCGGAACAGCGTTGTTCTGCACGTTGCCGCTGTCGCGCTCTTCGCGGCCGCATGCCTGTACTGGGAGGGCACGCCGCTCCTGATGCCGGTCGTCGTCCCCGTCGCGTGGGCGTTCGGGAACCCCTCCTTGCGCGTCGTCGTTCGGCGAGCCGCCCCGTTCGCCGCCGTGTCGGCGTCGTTCGTCGTACTCGTTCTCGCCCTCAGAGCCGCGGCGCCCGCGATCACTGAGTACGGCCACTCGGCGCTGTACAAGCCCGACGTGTCCGCTGCAACTGTCGTCCCCGCACTGGCGAAGCAGATCTCGGGGAGCGTGCCGCTCAGCTATCTGATCGTCGCCGTGAACCGCGACGCGGAGGCCGACGTCCGTCCGGAACACCGCGCCAGCCCCTACGGCGCAGCGGCGGCGGGCGAGGACGTCGCGCCGGGGCTCGTCGATTCGCTACGAGCGTTGCTCGCTGACGAGGTCAGCGATCCGCTCGCGATCGCACTCCTGCTGCTCGTCGTCGCCGTGCTCGCGCTCGCGCTCACCGCTGCTGTTGCGAACGCTGCGCCGCGACGCGCCGCGGTTACCACGCTCGGCGTGGGAGTCTGCCTCGTTATCGGGGCCGCGCTCGCCCCGGTCCTCTCGTATCGCTGGCAGCGTGAGATCTTCTTCGGCGTCCCGTACATCTCGGTGTTCATCGAATACCTCGGAGTCGCGATGGTCATCGTCGCGGCGCTCGCGCTGGTGCTCGGCGCGCTTCGCTCGCGGCCGGCGGCGGCGGCCGCGGGCGCGGTGGTGTTCGCGGCCTGCGTGACCGCTGTGTCGGCGGCGACGTACGCCCTCAACGCACGCGTCGTCGAGGCGTTCCGAGGCGTCGAGACGGCGATGGAGTTCAACGAGCAGGCTCTCGCGGGAGGGCTGCTTCGGACGCCCCGGAGAGCGAACGAGCTCCTCATCGACGACTCCGACGCGCCTCTGAGCGCGCACTTCATCAGCGTCGCGAGCGGCGATCCGGTTCCCCCGACGTCCTCGCTCGCCGAATTCGACCGCACGTTCGCAACCTGTGCCGACGACCGCGAAGCCTGCGAGCGTGTACGAAACTTCACGCCGTGGCTCGGGATCGCGCCCGTGGACGAGCTCACCTCGCCGGTGGCGTACCTGACCCGGCTCGACCAGCGCGGCATGCCATGGGCTGCGGTCTGCGCGATCGACGTCGCAGCGACACGTCGCGCCGCCGCCTCGGCGTGCCAGGGAGAGATCACCGTCGCGGTCGGCGGCGAGCGCTTCCCGCGCACGCGCTGCAGCTCGCTCATCCTCGACGGCGTCGCCGTGCAGACGGGCCGGGCTCGACCTGCGCGCCTGCCGATCCGCCTCGTGGAGACGCGATCGGCCCGAAGCGTGAGGTTCTGCCGCGCGGAGGCCAGGGCTCCCGTCTACGCCCGCTCGATCGTCGTCAGCCCGCGGCGGAGCCCGGCGGAGGGACCCCTGCGGATCGTGACGACGTACCCGTCGGAGACGCGCGCCGGCGAGCCGTTCAACGTCCAGCCCGACGGCCGGTCGGCCCTGGCAGTCGAAGGAGTCGGCATAACCCCTTCGACCCGTGTCGTCGTTGGCGGCGTCGACCTGTTGAGCCAGTACGCCGACGAGCACCTGGTGACTGCGCTGGTTCCGAAGCGGCTGTTCGCCCGGCCGAGACGGCTGCCGGTCGTACTGCGCGATCGTGGCGTGCGCTCGAACACGTTCATTCTCGAGGTGACGCGGTAGGCGGCGCGTACGCGAGGCGTGTCCTCGCCGCCATCGCCGGCTCGCGCCGTCGCCGCAGTACGCGCCCGGTGAAGGCGGCCGCCGCGCCGGCCAAACGGGCGGCGTGGACGAGCGGAACCGCGCCGGCGAACGCGAGACCCACCGCGGGAGACCGGTGCTTCAGCGCAGCCAGGCCGCTCGCGCCGGCGAGGGCGCAGGCGTAGCCCGCGACACCGGCGCGACGAGCCCGCGGCGAGCGCGCGACCATCAGTACGAGAGCGGCCGTGGCGAGCGGGGCGCGGAGTGCCCCGCCCGCGTCGCTACGCCCGTCCCGTGCGAGCGACGTGCCCCATCCCTCGGCGGCCGCCCTCGCCGCGTGGCGCAGCAGCGGCGCGACGACCGGCGGCAACTCGCGCACGACGACGGCGTCCGGTGCGCCGACCACGAGCCCTCCGCGGGCGAGCGAGCGAACCGCGTCCTCGTCGCGCTGCGTCGCGGCGCCGAACCCCCCGCTCGCGACTGCCGCCTCGCGGCGGATCAGCAAGTTCGCCAGATCCTGCATCTCACCGACCCGGAGGTTCCCGGGGACGTGCAGTCGCGAGGAACGGCCGAGTGCGAAGAGCGACTCGTAGATCGAGCTCGAAACCGCGGTTCGGAGCGTTCCGTCCTGCGCGCAGACGACCGGCCCGCCCGCTGCGACGACCCCCGCCGATGAGAGGAGCGGGATCAGGCGGCCGAGCCAGGTCGTGACCGGAAGCGAACCCGGCCGGAAGAATGCGACTGCGTCCTCGCCGGCGCCCGCCAGCAGGCGTGCGCGCCGTTCCCCCAGCGGCGCGCCGACGGCGCCGTTCCCCTCGGGGACGTCGGCGACCACGCGGGTCGGCTGCTGCTCGAGTCGCTCGACCGCAGCAAGCGTCCGCTCGAGCGCACCCGGCGCCGCGGGGCGGTCGTCCACCACCGCCACGAGCACCGTTCGCGGAGCTTCGGCACCGTCACCCGGGCGCACGAGCGCGCGGCGGCGGCGGTAGTACCGCAGGATCCGCACCCGGTAGAAGACCGCCATCGTGTCCCACAGCGCCTGCGCGATCGGAACGAAGCGAAGACCGCTGAGCTCGCCGCTGAACTCGAGCCGGACGGGCTCTTCCTCGATCCTGGTGAAGCCGAAGTCGCGCGCCACGGCGAGCAGCTCGAGGTCGAACGCGTACCGCTTGACGAGGAGGTGCGGCGCGACGGCGTCGACGAGCTCCCGCCGGAACATCTTGATCCCGACCTGGGTATCTCGCACGTCCAGGCGGAAGAGGACGCGCACGAGCTGCTGGTAGAGCCACGAGTAGACGCGGCGGTGAGTCGGGTACGAGACCGACGACTCGGGATGTCGCTTCGAGCCGATCGCCGCGTCGAGACGACGCTCGCGCACGGCTGCGACGAACCGCGGGAGCGCTGCAGGATGCAGCTCGAGGTCGGCGTCGATGAACCCGACGATCGATCCCTTCGTAGCCACGAGGCCGGTGCGGACGGCGTGGCCCTTGCCGAGGTTGCGGTCGTAATGGACGACGCGGACGTTCTCGGCGTTCGCTGCGGACGCCTCGCGGATCGTGTCGTCCACCGAGCCGTCTGAGACGACCACGATCTCGTAGGCGAGGCCAGCCGCCTCAAGCTCCCGCGCGACGACCTCTAGGTTGCGCCGGATGAAGCCCTCGCCGTTCAGGACGGGGACCACGACCGAAACGTCGATCGCCGGATCGCGATGTCTCGCAGTCACTGACGCCACCCTGCCCGGTCGCGCATCCGCGGGCGGAGGCGGCCGCGAATCGCGCCGAACCCGTACACCCAGAGCGTGATCCAGCAGGCGGCGACGTGGAAGAACCAGGCCCGATCGCGCGCCCGGCGCATGCCGCGGGCGACGTCGAAGAGCAGCGGCACGACGAGAACCGTGGAGAGCGTGAAGCGGACGACGGGCGCGCCTCGCGAAGGCCACGGATAGGTCCGATGGCCCGTGGCCGCGAAGAAGAAGTAGTCGTCCACGCGGCGGCGCGTCTTCCCGTAGAACTGCCCAACGCTGTCGCAGAAGTAGTGCCGGACCGGCACGTCGACGAGCGCGATCGTCCGCTCCCCGCGACGGGCGAGCTCGTAGACGAAGTCGATGTCGAACAGGTAGTCGCGCACGGGCACGACCTCGAGCGCCCGGCGGCGCACGAGGAATCCGTTCGCGCCGAGCGTCGGGACCCAGCGTGGGTCGAGGACGACGCGGAGCCACCCGTCGACCGGCTCTCCCGCATGCGGATACCCGGTCCAACGGCCGGTGAGCTGCGAGTGGCGGGCGTAGTTGCCGACATAGAGCGCGAGTGGGTCTCCCACCCCCGTCAGCGCAGACCAGCGCGTGACGAAGTGGTCCTCCCGCCGGTAGTCCCACCTCAACGCCTCGCTCGCGATGACCGCGGCGTCGGCGAGCGGCTCGGCCATCCTCCGGAGCCAGTCTCGCCCGACGACGACGTTGTCGGAGTCGATGGAGAGGATGAGCTCGCCGTGCGCGGCGCGGAAGCCGACGGCCTTGCCCGACTCGCCGGTCCTAAGCGGGTTCGGGAGGACGCGGTCGACGCCCTGGTCTCGCGCGACGGCGAGCGTCCCGTCGGTCGACCCGCCGTCGACGACGAGGATCTCGATCTCGCCGTCGTACTCCTGGCCTCGCACCGCCTCGAGGCACTCGACGAGGTACTTCTCGGCGTTGAGCGTGGGGATGACGACGCTGACGCTGGGGTCGGCCACCGCGCGCCTCACTGACCGCCGGGCGTCCCCGAGGCATGGTCGCCGCCCGCGACGTCGTAGAGCGCGCGCTCGAAGGCGACGCTTGCCCGCTCCCAGGTGAACGTGCGGCCCCACTCGAGCGCGCCGTCCCGCAAGCGGTCGTAGAGACCCGGCTCGCGTAGCGCGCGCACGATCCCCGCCGCCAGCGAAGCGGGATCGGCGCCGGTCACCAGCCCGGTCTGTTCGTGGACCGTCGAGTCCCGTAGGCCCGGACGGTCGTACACGACCGCCGGCGTACCGAGGATGTTGGCCTCCGTCACGGCGAGGCCCCAGCCCTCGCGGACGGACGCCATGACCAGGAGTGACGCGCGGCGGAGAAGGTCCTGCTTCTCAGCCTCGCCGACATAGCCGCGGAAACCCACGTACGGCGCGACCTTCAGCTCGCGAGCGTACGCCGCAAGTGACTCCCGTTCGCCGCCGGCCGCGCGGCCGACGATCTCCAGGCGCGCCGCTATGCCGGCGCTGCGGACCGCCGCGAGCGCGACGAGGAGGTGACGCACCCGCTTCGACGGCGTCACCCGTCCGACGTAGACGAGCAGCCCCGCCTCCTTCTCAGTTTCGCTCTCCGCGCCGGGCGGGTAAATCCCCGGCGGGACGACGGCAACGCGCTCGCCGCGAAAGCCCAGCGCCACGAGGTCGCGTTTCGTCGACTCCGAGGGGACGATCGCGGGTGTCGCCCGGTAGAGCCGCAGGTACGCACCTTCGAGGCCGTACCCGACGGGCGCGAGCGGCCGCGGCGCCTCGTGCCACCAGACCTCCCGTGCCAGCTGGTGGATCCACAGGAGACAGCGCGTCCGAGCCGCCAGACCGACAAAGTACGGGAGCGTGTTGATCTCCTCGACGACCACGTCGAAGCGCCGGCCCGCGCGCGCCTGCGCCCGGTACCAGCGCACGGCGTGCGCGCGCGTCGTGACCGGCCCCCCACGCCGGACGATCTCGACGCCGTCGACGCGTTCGTCGGGAGGTGCTCCCGGAACGGCGCCGACGAACATCGTCACCCGGTGGCCACGCTCCGCCAGTCGACTCGCGTGCCCGTGCGTGAGCACCTCCGCACCCCCGGCTCGAGGGTGGCGGAGGTCGCGCCAGTTGAGAACGAGGACGTCGAGCCGACCGTCGGCGGTCGACCCGCCCGGCGAGCGGGGCGTCCGCATCGCGACGTCCGGACCAAAGCGCGGCCGGGTCACCGCCGATCAGCTGCCGTGCTCGCACGGTTGCGCGTTGCGAAGAGGAACGCGAAGTCGAACTCAAAGCGATCGCGGAGATGGAGCAGGGGATCCGTCGCGGCCGCGATGGTGTAGGCGAGAACGACGGCCAGCTGGAGCCGCACAACGCCGCGCAGACGCTGCCGACTCCGCAGGACGGCACGCATCGACTCCAGCCAGTACGCCGCCGGCGCGCGCCGGACGATGACGTGGAAGCCTGCGTCGCGGAGGCGGTCGGACACCGTGGTGAGCCGCCCCTCCGGGTCGCTCTGCGTCGTGCCGTGAACCTCCGCGACGATCGCGGAAATCCGCCGAAGGGTCGAGTCTTCCGCACGGGTGAGGATGTCGTACTCCGCGCCCTCGACGTCGAGCTTCAGGAGGTCGACGGGCGCCGAGACGATCGAGTCGAGGGTCTCCGCCGCGACCGCGACCTCCCCTCCGTCCGTCGGCCGCACCGAGACTGACGTGGACTCGCGCCCGTCCACGAGCGCGACCGTTCGGGGCTCCGGCCAGAGGGCCCGCTGGCGGGCGTCCACGTTGTCCCTCGCGTTCCGTTCGATGTTACGGCGAAGAAGCTCGAAGTTTCCTGGATGCGGTTCGAGGGCGATCACGCGCCGTGCATGGGCGGACGCGAGCAGCGAGAACAGCCCGACGTGGGCTCCCGCATCGACGACCACACCCCGCTGGTCGCCGAGCGCGATCCCGCACCGCTCGTACTCCGCGAGGACGAGGTTGTCCTTGACCGCCGTCCAGAGGGCGTCCTCGTTCACGTCGACGGCGAAGTCGATTCCGGCCTCGGTGAACCGGATCTCGCGCATGCGTCCGCGATCGCCGATCAGCCGCGCGACCAGCGTCTCGTGGCGCACGCCGTGGAGTCTAAGTGCGAGGTGCGCTCTGCCCGCGCTAACCCGTCCGCGAGCCGGCGCGTTCGCCCGCGAGCAGATGGAGCGACCGCACGGCATCGTCAACCCGGCCGAGCGACGTACACCACGTCGGGCGCCAGGCTCGCGGACACCCGGCAGATCAGCCGGTCGATCGGGAACGGCCACACCGGCAGCGGATGCACCCGCACGAGCCGCCAGCCCTGCAGGTCAAAAAGGTCGCGCATGGCGCGATACGTGAACAGCCGGATGTGGCCCTGCGTGTCGTTCCCCTGGCCCAGGAACCGGAACCGGCGGCCCAGCTTCACCCGCGCCGAGTTCTCGACGAATAGCGGCGAGACGCCCACGAGCAGCAGCAGGCGATTGACCCAGTACGCGAGGTTCGGCGTCGAAAGCACCAGCAGGCCGTCTGCGCGCAGGAGTCGCCGGATGTCGTCGAGCAGCGCGTCCGGGCTGAAGACGTGCTCGACAACCTCGCCGCAGAAGACGACGTCGAACCGGTCTCCCTCGAATGCCTTCGCGAGACTCTCGTCGTTCAGGTTCACGCGCCGGAAGCACGGGAGCTCCTCCTCGGGCGCGACGATGTCGCACCCGCAGTATTCGTCGCTCGGCTCGACGTGCCGAGCCAGAATCGGACGGCGCCCGCACCCAACGTCGAGCACCCGTAGAGGCCGTTCGCCGCAGCCGGCGCGGTGTCGCCGGTACTCGGCGAGGAACACCTGCATCCGCGCGTCGAGGTCGGTCGCGCCCATCTCTGCGCGCTCGTAGAACTCGTCGACCGTCCGGACGCCGTCGGTCATACTACGAGGCTAGCGCCGCTGCTCGGCCGGCCCGCTACCCCCGCCGTGCGTCGCGCGAGACGCCTCACGAGCCGCCCTGGTACTGGACCGCCGTCTCGCGCTGCAACAAAGTCCGAAGCGGCCACGACGCGACGGCCTCGTAGGCGATCACCGCGACGACGCACGAGGCCGCCGTGACCGCGAGGATCCCCTGGGCAGAGCCGCCGACGAGCCACAGCGCGCCGACGTCGGCGACGGCGACGAGCGCGAGCACGACGGGATAGCGCCGGTCGGCGGCCGCCAGCGCGGTCGTGAGGAGGACGTGGGCGACCGCACCCGGCGTCATCGCGAGCGCGAACGGGACGAGCAGCTCGCGCGCCTGGCCGAAGGTCGGCCCGAACAGCCACACGACGGCCGACGCGGGGACCGGCAGGAGCAGCGTGGCCGCGGCCAGGCCGAGCGCGGACACCGTCACGAGGCTCCGACCGACGGCACGCTTAAGCGCGGCGTGATCCGTTACCAGGTAAGCGGTCGCGCGCGGGAGGAGCACGAGCGCGATACCCGTCGCGGCGAAGAGGACGGCCTTTCCGACGAGCGCTGCGGATGCGTAGTTCCCCGCGTCGTAGGCCGAGAGCGCCGCCTTCGCGACGATGACGTCGACGTTGGTGAGAACGGCAAACCCGGTCACGCCGAGGAGGACGGGCCACAGCGGCGCGCCGCGCGTCCGACGTGGCGCCGCGCCGCTCGCCGGAAGCTTCCCGACCACGCGTCGGATCGCGACCCCGGAGATCACCAGCGGCACGAGCGCGGCGACAGCCGTGGCCGCCATCGCCCCGTCGACCCCGCCGAGCAGGATCAGCGGCGGTGCCAGCAGCGGCCGGGCGAACGCCCACACGAGGATGCTCGCGGCCAGCCAGCGGAAACGCTGCAGCCCCTGCAGCATCCCGTGCCCGACGGGGAGGACGGTGGCCGCGGCAATCGCGGCGGCCGTCAGCCAGACGCTGAGCCGCGAGTCGATCGCGAGGTGCTCCTGGATCGAACCGGTGCACGCAGCCGTCGCGGCGCCGAGCAGCACGCCGGTGGCCGCCATGCGCGCGAGCCAGCGCCGGAAGAGCGCCGCCACAGCCCCGCTGTGCCCGCCCGCCGAGAGCGCGGCGACATCGCGGCCGACCGCGTTCTGGATCGCAGCAAGCGGCAGGGACACGAGCAGCCCGAGCGACGTCAGCGCCGCGACCTCGCCGTAGTCCCCCGCTCCGAGCCAGCGGATCGCGATCAGGTTGAAGAGGTAACTGCCGACGCTCGCACCGCCGACAGCGGCGACCATCAGTTCGCCTGCTCGAGCCCCTTCGGACTGCCGATGCAGGTCGAGGAGGCGGCCGGCGACGGGAACACGGCGCTTCTCGTGCACGCGGGCCGCGAGCGTAGCCAACCTCCGATCCGGGCGCTGGACGCACGCGCGGGTACTCCGTCGCAGAGCAGCCGTGTGCGCGGCTGCACCGAGGTCACGCGATCAGGACCAGGCCTGGAGCGGCTTTCGGCCCCGCACGAAGATGTTCGCGAGACCCCTATCTCGTCGCCACTCGCGATCGACGAGACGAAGCAGCCGGCACTCGAAGAACGGCCGCCGCCGGAAGATCCACTTGGCGACGTAGAGGTTGTTGATGTACAGCAATGTCCAGAGGCCGCCCCGTACCTCATGTTGCTCAAGAGCCAGGCCCGCATCCCGCAGGAGCGCGGCAAGAATCTCGACTCGGTAGTGCCGATGCCCGATCAACCACCAGGCGGGATCGAGCACCGTCGACACCGTGCTCGCAAATGGTGTCGACAGGTAGAGGACGCCTCCGGGTCGCAGAACGCGCGCGATCTCGGTCAGCGCAGCAGGCTCGGTGCCTCGCGGCAGGTGCTCGATCACCTCCCACATCACGACGGTGTCGAACGAGCCATCGTCGAACGGAAGTGCACGAGCGTCGGCGACGCAGAAGGAGGCGCGCTCGTCGTCGACGTGGCGTTCGGCGGTTGCGAGGTCAGTTCGCGTCGGCTCGACCCCGACGATCGACCGACAGTCGAGATCGAGCGCCGCGAGCTCGAACCAGCCGAACCCGCACCCCACATCGAGCACATCACGCTCGGCGACGTCGTCTCGCGCGACGAATGACAGCGCATACGCGCTTCCGGCGTGCACCTCTCGTGTGGGCCGCTCGTCGAGTCGATTCCGCATCCGGCGGAGGGCGATGCTAGCCCGAACGAACGCGGACGAGCCGCCGGAGCGGCAGGACGGCCGTACCGTCGCCGGCGAGCAGCGCGGAGGGAGGAAGAGTGGCCAGCGACCCTCACGCCGTTCCGCCCGGGATGACCGCCAAGCCGCCTTGCCGACCCGTGACGCCCCCGTCGCGGCGGTGCGAGAAGAACCGCTCCGGCTCGCACGCCGTGCAGCCGCCGATCCGGTCGACGCGCGCCACGCCCGCCGCGCGCAACGCGCGCTCGACGGCGGCCGGGAGATCGAGCCGGCCGTCGCGGACGAGGCCGAGCCCGAACGCCGCGCGCACGGGCCCCGCCACGTCGTCGCGCACCTCGTAGCAGCAAGGACCGATCCCCGGGCCGACGGCAGCCGCGACGAGCCGCCCGGCGAGCGCGGCGCGGCCGGCCGCGACGACGCCCCCGACCAGGCCACGCCAGCCGACGTGCAGGAGCGCGAGCGCGGGTCGCGCGCCGTCCACCCGTGCGAGCGCGACGGGCAGGCAGTCGGCCGCAACGACCAGGAGCGCGCGACCGGGCTCGTCCGTCCAGACGCCGTCGGCGGGGACGACGCGTCCGTCGGCGGCGACGACACGCGCGCCGTGGACCTGGCGCGTCCACGCCACCCGCTCGGGGTGGGCGCCGGCGGCGGCGAACAGCCGCCGGCGGTTCTCCTCCACGCGGTCGCGGTCGTCGTCGGTCAGCAGGCCGAGGTTGAGCGACGCGTACGGCCCGTCGCTGACCCCGCCCACGCGGGTCGAGAACACGACCTCGTACGGCGCGGGCGCCTCGTCCCAGCGCAGCACCTCAACCGCCACCGATCAGCTCCCGCGCCGCGGCCAGCTCCGACTCGCGGCCGTCGAGCTCGCCGTTCAGCTTCCGCCGGCGGAGCTCGGCGAGGACCTCGCCCACCCGCGGCGACTCCCCCAGGCCGAGCTCGCGCAGCTCGGCGCCGCCGATCTCCAGCCGCACGTCTCGCAGCCGTCCGAAGTACTCGTGCAGCGGCTCGAGGTCGGCGAGCGCGAGCGCGTAGAGTGGCGCGTCGGGCGCGTGCGGCTCGGCCAGCGCGGCCACCTCGGCCGGAGACAGGGCGCCGCCGCGCAGCTTCTCGACGATGCGCGGGCCGAGCGTGACCGCGGCCGCGATCCGCTCCGCGTCGCGCCGCCGCGCCTTGAGCCGCTCGAGCCACGCGTACAGCTCGTCCGGCGGCAGGCGGCGCGCGAGCGCGGCAAGCCCGAGCCGCCAGGCGGGGACCTCCGGCGCGTACCGCTCCCGCAGCTCGCCCAGGCGCGTGAACAGGGCGGCCGTCTCCTCGTCGGCCCGCAGGTGGGGGTGGATCGCGCGCTCGACGTGGAGCTCGCCCAGGCGGACGATCGCGCGCGGCGCCGCCTCCTCGGCGAGCAGGGCGACCAGCTCGTCCCGCAGGCGCGCCGACGACAGGTCGCCCACCAGGCCCATCTCGATGCAGCCGCGGGCGAGGCGCACCGTCTGCCCGTCCATCGCGAAGCCGTAGCGGGCCTCGTAGCGGACGGCGCGGAAGATCCGCGTCGGGTCGTCGATGAAGGAGAGGTTGTGCAGGACGCGGACCGTCCCGTCCTCGAGGTCTGGCCGGCCGCCGAACGGGTCGACCAGCCGCCCGAAGTCCTCCCCGCGCAGGGAGACCGCCATCGCGTTGATCGTGAAGTCGCGCCGGAAGAGGTCCTCGCGGATGGTCGCGTGCTCCACCGTCGGCAGCGCCGCGGGCGCGTCGTAGAACTCGGTGCGCGCGGTCACGACGTCGATCCGCTCTCCCCCGCCGTAGATCACCACCGCGGTGCCGAACTTCCGGTGCGCGCGGACGCGCCCGTCGAGCGCGCGGGCGACCGCCCGGGCGAGCGCGATCGCGTCCCCCTCGACGGCGATGTCGACGTCGAAGCTGCGCTCGCCGAGCAGGATGTCCCGCACCGTCCCGCCGACCAGGTACACGCCGTCGAACCCCTCGCTGACCGCGGCAACCGCCTCGAACGCGGGCGCGAGATGGCCGAGCCGCTGCAGCTCGGCAGCGAGCGAGACCGCGCCCTCCGGCTCCCGCTCCGCGGCCTCGCCGAGCGCCTCCAGGACGTTCGTCGGCGTGACGACGCCCTCCACCTGCCCGTCCCCGACGACCGCCGCGCGACCGCCCGGCGCACCCGGCAGCAGCCGCTGCAGCTCGGCCAGCGTCGTGTCGGCCGAGACGGTCACCACGCGGGAGCTCATGATCCCCTTGACCGGCGCGTGCGAGAGGTTGTGGCCGATCGCCTTGTCGAGGTCGTCGCGGCCAACGACGCCGACCAGCCGGCCGCCGTCCACCACCAGGATCCCGCCCTGCCCGTGCCGCTGGCAGGTCACCATCGCGTGCGCGACGGTGTCGTCGGGACCCACCGTCCGCGGCGGCGACGACATCAGCTCCCGCGCGGTCAGCGGGCCGCGCACGGCCGACGGCGCGGCGGCGAGCAGGTGCTCGCGCGCCTCCGCGAGCGGCAGCCGCGCGATCGCGGAGGCGGCGTACGGGTGGCCGCCGCCGCCGAGGGCCCCGGCGAGCGCCGCGGCGTCGAGCTCGCGGACGCGGCTGCGCGTGACGCAGAACACGCGCTCGTCCATCTCGACCAGGAGCGCGAGCGCCCGCGCGTCGGTCAGGTCGACGAGCTTGTGCGCCAGGTTCGAGATGCCGTCCACGTACTCGGGCCACGCGACGGCCGAGACGAGC
Organism: Thermoleophilia bacterium; assembly: GCA_014534345.1. Lineage (GTDB taxonomy): Bacteria > Actinomycetota > Thermoleophilia > Gaiellales > Gaiellaceae > JACVRR01. The sequence continues at coordinate 20,517 of JACVRR010000009.1, forward strand.
AGCTCGACGCCGGCCACGTCGACGGGCTCCGCGGCGGCGAGCAGCGCGTTCAGCAGCTCGCGCTCCTCGTCGGCGAGCGGCATCCGCAGGAAGCTCGCGAGCGCGTCCTGGCTCGCGCCGTGCCGGAGGCACCATGCGAGCGCCTCGGCGTCGCGCTGTGTCGTCGTCCGGTGCGTCAGCGACCCGGTGTCCTCGTGGATCCCCAGCGCGAAGGCGGTCGCCTCGACCGGGGTGACGGCGACCTCGCGCTCGGCCAGCACGCCGACGAGCGTCGTCGTCAGCGCGCCGTCCTCCGAGAGGACGACGTTCTCCGGCGGCGCCCAGTCGGGCAGCTCGCCGTGGTGGTCGAACACGACCTTCTCGACGCCGGGATCGCGCGCCAGCCGCTCGAGGTCGCCGAGCCGCGAGGCGCTCGTCGTCTCGACGACGATCAGGCGGCACACCGCGTCGAGCTCGAGCCGGGACGGGTCCACGGTCTCGACGTCCTCCGCGTGCAGGCGCACGAAGTCGCGGACGTTGCGGTTCAGCGACCCGGAGAGGCAGACGACGGCGCCGGGATAGAGCCGGCGGGCCGCGAGCATCGAGGCGAGGGCGTCGAAGTCGGTGTTGCTGTGCGTGCAGATGACGTCTTCGGCCCGCATACGCGAAATGATGCCGCCCGTGGACGTGCACCCGTTCGTCGCCCGCGGGTTCGCGGACGTCGCGGAGGCGTACGAGCGCGGCCGGCCCGACTACCCGCCGGACGCGGTCGTGTGGCTCGCCCAGCGGGCGGGCATCGGGCCCGGCACGACCGTGGTCGACGTCGGCGCGGGCACGGGCAAGCTCACGCGCCACCTCGTCGCCCTGGGCGCGCGCGTCATTGCGGTCGAGCCGCTCGCTCCGATGCGCGAGGTTCTGGCGCGTACGGTCCCGGACGCCGACCTGGTGGCCGGTTCGGCGGAGGCGATCCCGCGGCCCGACGCGAGCGCCGACGCCGTCACGGCCGGCCAGGCGGCGCACTGGTTCCGCGCGGACGAAGCGGCCGGAGAGTTCGCGCGCGTCCTGCGTCGCGGCGGCGGCGTCGGCCTGATCTGGAACGGTCGCGACCTGGACGACCCACTGCAGGCGGCGATCGAGGAGCTGATCGCCCCGTCGCGCGAGCGGGCGCCGGTCGACCGCTGGCCCGACTGGCGCGACGGGCTCGCGCGCGGCCCGTTCTCGCCGCTCGAGGAGGCGCAGTTCGCGCACGTCCACCAGCTCGCGGTCGGCGAGGTCGCCGCGCTCGTCTCGTCCTACAGCTACGTGGGCGCGCTCCCGGCCCTGGAGCGCGACGCCCTGCTACAGCGCGTGCAAGAGCTCGTTCTCAGTAGTGACAACGTGTCACCTGCGTCAGAAGGCCCACGGGTCCGGCTGGCGTACCGGACGGACGCGTACGCCTGCCGACGGCGCTGACGGAGGCGTCCTTTCCCGCTAACGTGGACGGCCGGAAACCGAGCGCGGCAGGCGCTAGCCGGCGCAGGCGTGGAGAGCCTCGATGAGCGGTTCATGGCCTGCGCGCGGCCGCCCCGCCGCGCGGGCCTGCGAGATCAAAGGCGTCTTCCACCGGCGAGGCGTCCCGTGCGCGAAGCCCGGCTTGCCCGGGCGAGAGCGCAAGCGGGCGTCGTTACGTCGCCTGCGTCGAGGGAGGGGGGCTCGTGGGGGGAACCGCAGGTTCCCCCCGCGCTACTGCCAGTCGACCGACACGACCTCGATCGGCTCGGCGATACCGCGCAGCGTGACGGAGCGCGGCTCGGACACGGGGTACGGTGACTCGCCCCCGACGGTCGACGCGCTGGCCACGATCTCGCCTCCTTCGGCGAGGCCGGCGATGCGGGCCGCCTCGTGCACACCCTTCCCGCGGAAGTTTCGGCCGACCTGGGCCGCCTCCGAGGCGTGGATGCCAATGCGCACCTGCGGCGCGAACCCGTGCTGGCGCCGGTGCTCGGCGAGCCGGCGCTGGATCGCGACCGCGCACGCCAATGCCGCCTCGGGGCTGTCGAAGCCGACGAAGAACCCGTCGCCGGTGGCCACGACCTCCTCGCCCTGGTTCGCCGCGAACAGCCTGCGCAGCGTCTCGTCGTGCCAGCGGAGGAGGTCGCCCCACGCGTCGTCGCCGAGCGCGTCGGCGATCGCGGTCGAGCGCACCATGTCGGTGAACATGAAGGTCTTCAGCACCCGGCGGGCACGTCCGGCCCGGCCGCGCAGCTGCCACGGCAGCAGCTCCTCGACCTCCTCGATCTCGATCGCCGCCGTCGGGCACGACAGCGCCGCCGCGCGCAGCAGTTCCTCGTCGACGCTCTCGACGTCGACCACGTCGGCCTTCAGCAGGTCGCCCTCCAGCCAGTCGAACGCCGTCGGCGCGATGGTGATGCAGTTGCCCGCGCCGATGCAGCGGTGCCGGTCGACTCGTGCGCGCAGCATCCCCGCTCCTCCGCCTACCCGTCCCCGCGGCGGAACGCGACCAGCGCTGCGCCGGCCCGCGAGGAGACGCCGAGCCTCGCATACATCTCGGTCAGCCGCCGCACGACGTCCTGCTCCGCGACGCCGAGCTCGCGCGCGATCTCCGCGTTCGTCCGGCCCTCGACGACCAGCCACAGCAGCCGGTCCTCCTCGTCGCGCGCGGCGGGACCGCCGCCGTCGCCGTCCGGGGAGCCGGCAGCAGCGGGCTCGGCGACGCCCGCGAGTGCCGAGAGGCGGCGGCCGACCGGGCCGCGGAACCAGCGGACCCGGATGTCGTCGTCGAGGATCCGCTGCGCGATGATCGCGCCGATCGTCCGCAGCTCCTCGCGCGTCGAGCGCGACTCCTCGCTGCTGCCGCCGGCCAGCAGCGCTCGCCCGGCGGGGAGCAGCACCTCGAGCATCAGGTCCTCGCGCCGGCCGGCCGCGAGCTCGCGGAGCGCCCGGCGCGCGGCCTCGGCCGCCGCCGCGGCGTCGCCCCGCGCGAGCGCGATGTCCGCGCGCGCAGCCTCGGCGTGCGCCGCGTACGGCGGGTGGCCCGGAAGCCGAGCGGCGAGCTCGACCGCCTCGCGGGCCGAGCGCTCGCCGACCGCGAGCAGGTCCTGGTCGTTCGTCGCGCCGCCGAGCCGGGCGGCCTGCAGCGCGAGCTGTGCGAGCGCCTCGCAGCGCGCCGCCGGCCGGCGCTGCTCGGTCGCGAGCGCGACCGCGCGCTCGAGATGCCGCCGCAGCCCGTCCCTCTCGCCCTTCGCGGCGCACACCATGCCCCTCGTGGTCTCGAGCTGACGCGCCCGCAGCGCCGTCGGCGCGGCGGCGGCGACCGCGGCCGCGCAGGCGACCCACTCGTCGGCCGCCTCGACGTCGCCGAGCTCGAGGTGCGTCAGCGCGAGGCCGCACGCGAGCGCGAACTCCAGCGACCGGTCGCCGAGGACGCGCGCCTTCTCGTACGCCCTCTCGCCGTGGGAGAGGGCGAGATCGGGGACGATCTTCGCGCGCGCGAAGACGTGGACGCCGTACAGCATCTGCGCCTCCGCGGCCGCGCGTTCGCTGCCGCGGCCGAGCAGCTCGAGCTGCTGCGAGACGCGCCTGATCTCCTCGATCCGCCGACCGGAGCCGTAGAGGTGGATACCGACGCCGAGGTTGGCGTAGGCGAGCGCGATGATCGTCGAGGTCACGCCGCGCCGATCGCCGACCTCCTCGAACAGCTCGGCGGCACGCTGGTAGCGGCGGGTCGCGCTCTCCACGAGCGCGAACGCGTCGGCGCCGATAATCTCCTGCGGAGACTCGCCCGCGGCCGCGCGGCGCGCGAACTCGAGCGGGTCCCCGGACGCGCGCGCGATGATGACCGCGCGAGCCCTCCCGGCGTCGATCACTCCCAGCTCGCGCGTGGCCGCCGCGAGCGCCCCCACGTCGCCCAGCTCGCCCGCCAGCCGGCACGCGCACCCGAACGCCTCCGCGGCGCCGTCGAGGTCGACCTCGCTTGCGACGGGACTGAACGACTCGCCCAGCGGGCTCCGAAGCAGCGTCTGCCCGAGCTCGAGGCAGGCGGCCAGCTCGGCCCGCCGGTCGCCGCGCTCTGCGGCCAGCGAGCGGACCCGGCCCGCGAGCTCGCCGGCCAGCTCGTCCTCGCCCGACAGCCGCCGGGCAGCGGCGCGGCGAAGCAGGACGCCGAGCTCCAGGTGCAGGTCGCCGAGCGCCTCCGCGAGCGCGCCGAGCTCGGCGAGCCCGTCGAGGCGGTCGGCCGCCCGCCGGAGCATGTCGAGCGCGTCGTCCTGCGCGGTGAGGAGCGCGACCCGGTCCTGCGCCGCCGAGGCCGCCGGCAGCGCCTGCTCGACCAGCCGGAGCACCTCCTCGGGCGCCCGCGCCGCGAGTGCCGCCCGGGCCGCGAGGATCGAGAAGCGGGCCGCCCGCTCGGCGTCGCCGGCGGCGAGCGCGTGGTGCGCCAGCAGCGGCAGGCTCTCGGGCAGGGGCTCGCCGTCGCCGCCCAGCATCTCCACGATCGCCGCGTGGATCGCGCGGCGGCGCGGCGGCGGGAGCGACGCGGAGGCGAAGTGCCTGATCTGGTCGTGCGTGAAGGTGTAGTCGGCCGGCGAGCCGGGCGCGTGCTCGACCAGCAGGCCGGCGGCGACCGCCGGGGCGAGCGTCTCGGCGAGCCGGGTCGGCGAGCAGTCCTCGTCGGCGTCCCGCAGCTCGACCTTCACGGCGCGGAGGTCGCGCAGGCTGAAGCTACGGCCGACGATCGCCGCCTCGGCGAGCGTGCTCCGCGTCTCGGCCGGCACGCGGGCGGCGCGCCGCTGGATCAGCGTCTTGACGGCGGAGGGCATCAGCCGCTCCCCGCCGCGCGCGAGCTTCCAGACGCCGTCGATCTGCTGGACGAGGCCGGACTCCCGGTACGAGCGCGCCAGCTCCTCGAGGATGAACCCGACTCCCTCCGCCTGCGCGTGCATGGTCGCCGCGGTCTGCGGGTCGACCGCCGCGCCGAGCGCCTGCGCGAGCAGCTCGGCGCTCTCGAGCTGGGTGAAGCGCGCGAGCCGGAGCCGCCTGACGACGCCCATCCGCTCCATGTCGGCGACGAGGTTCGTCGCCTCGGTGACGAGGCTCAGCTCGTGCGGGCGGCTGGCGAGCACGAGCAGTACGGGCAGCGACGCGTCGCTGCGGACGACGTAGCGGACGAGTCGCACGCTGTCCTCGTCGGCCCACTGCAGGTCGTCGACCAGCAGCGCGAGCGGGCGGACGGAGGCGAGCGCGTGCACGGCGAGCGCGGCCAGGTCGAATACCCGCAGCAGCTTCTGGTCGGGGCTCAGCGTGGCGAGGGCCGGGTCGTCGCGGCCGGAGAGCGCCTCGACGGCGACGCGGAGCGGCTCCTCGGCGTCCGTCCCGGCCGCGAGCTCCGTCGCCGCCGGCGAGGCGAGCAGCGCCCGGGCGAGCAGGAACGGCCCGCGGATCTCCTCGTCGGCGGTGACCGCGACGGGCGCGAACCCCTCGCCGGCCGCGAGCTCGGCGGCCGTGAGCAGCAGCCGGGTCTTGCCGACGCCGGCCTCGCCCTCGAACGTCAGCGCCGCGAGGTGGCCCGCCTTCGCGGCGGCGAGCTCCTGGCGGACGGCGGAGACCTCCGCGGCGCGCCCGACGAGCGACCCCGCGGCGCGGCGGACGTGGAGCGCGAGCGGCGACAGCGGCGACAGCGCGAGGTCGCGAGCGGGTGCGAGCTGGTCGGTCATCGTGCGGGGCCTCGGATGCCGAGGGGGCGCATTATCGCGGCGCGGGCGCCGGCACCTCGCGGGCGAACCGGCCGGCGTGTACGGGGCGGCTCATCGCTCCCCCGGCGCGGCGTACAGCGCGTCGATCTGCTCCCGGTAGCGCTCCTCGATCACGCGCCGGCGAACCTTGAGCGTCGGCGTCAGCTCGCCGTCCTCGACGGCGAACGGGCGCGGGAGGATCGCGAAGCGCTTGATCTGCTCCGTGCGGCCGAGCGGGGCGTTGACCGCGGTGACCACGTCCTCCACGGCCGAGCGGGCCTCGCGCTCGCCGGTTCCCGAGAGCTCGTCCGGGTCGAGCGTCAGCAGCGCCACGACGTACGGGCGCCGCTCGCCCACGACGACCGCGTCCGCGACCAGCGGGGACGCCTTGAGCGCGTTCTCGAGGTTCTGCGGCGCGATCTTCTTGCCGCCGGCGGTGACGATCAGCTCCTTCTTCCGGTCGGTGATCGCCAGGAAGCCGTCGGCGTCGACCTCGCCGACGTCGCCGGTGCGCAGCCAGCCGTCGGGGTCGACGGCGGCGGCGGTGTCCTCGGGGCGACCGTGGTAGCCCCGGAAGACCGTCGGCCCCCTGACCAGCACCTCGCCGTCGTCGGCCAGCCGCAGCTCGACGCCCGGAAGCGGCAGGCCGACCGTCCCGAACCGGTACGCGTCCGGACGGTTGACCGTGCAGCCGCTCGTCGTCTCGGACAGCCCGTAGCCCTCGAGGATGACGATCCCGCAGGCGGCGAAGAACTCGACGATCTCCCGCGCCAGCGGCCCCCCGCCCGAGAGGGCAACGCGCATCCGGCCGCCGAGCCGCTCCTTCAGCTTCGAGAAGACGAGCCGGTCGGCGACACGGTGCTGCAGCCGGAGCGCGGCCGGGAGCGCCTCGCCGCGCTCGCGGCGCGCGGCCGCCTCGCGTCCGACGGCGAGTGACCGGTCGATCAGCCGCCGCTTTACTCCGGTCGCCTCGGCGAAGGAGGCCTCGACGCGGGCGTGCATCTTCTCGTAGATCCGCGGCACGCTGGGGAACGTGGTCGGGCGCACCTCGCCGAGCGCGCGCGTCACGTCCGTGGGCTCGGGGAGGAAGGCGACCGTCAGTCCGAGCGCCGCGGCCGAGAAGGTGACGAGGCGGGCGAAGTTGTGCGCGAGCGGCAGGAACAGCAGGACGACGTCGCGCTCGGCGAAGAGACCGGCGACCTGCCGCACCGCCTCGATCTCGGCGACGAAGTTCGCGTGTGTGATCGCGCACCCCTTGGCGGGGCCGGTCGTCCCGCTGGTGTAGATGAGGGTCAGCACGTCCTCGGAGCCGGCCGCCTCGCGCGCCGCCGCCAGACGCTCGCTCCCGACGCTCCGACCCGCGTCGGCGAGCTCGGCGAGCGAGCGGACGCCGGGGACGGGATCCATCGCGACGACCTCGGCGGGACCCGGGAGGCCGCGCGTCTTCTCGACCTGCTCGGAGTCCTCGCACACGAGCAGCCGCGCGCCTGAGTCCGCGAGCACGTGCGCGCACTCCTCGCGCGAGTTGGTCTGGTAGATCGGCGCGGTCACGGCGCCGATCGAGGCGGCGGCGAAGTCGCACAGCGCCCACTCGACCCGCGTCCGGCCGAGGATCGAGACGGTGTCGCCCGGCCCGACGCCCGCCGCGAGGAACCCCGCCGCGAGCTCGTCGACCCGCGCCCCCGCCTCCTCCCAGCCGACCTCGGCCCACCCGTCCGCGCGCTCGACCAGGTACGCCGGGTACGCACGTCCCGCGGTGACCGCGTCCCGCCACACGTCCCCCATCGTGCGCCCCACTCGACCAACGTAGGAGGTGCGAGCCGCCCTGTCCAGCGGGGCGATCCTCGAGCCCGTCGCGCTACGCGCGCGGCCGCGTGCGCTTCGCCGCCCGCAGCCGGCGGATCAGCTTCGGCGAGGGATCCCGCGGCGAGACCTGGAGCACGGCGTCGCGCAGCGGGAAGTCCGCCGGTCCCACGGGGACGCGCAACACCGGCCGGACGGGATCGGCCCTGACCCACTCCTGCCCCCACTCGCGCTGGAACCCGGCGCGCGGAAGCGCGTGGACGACTCCGTCGGTGCACCAGGAGGACGGCTGCTCGTCGGTGAAGACGACGAAGAGGTAGAAGCGGCGCACGCGCGGCGGCCGTCCCAGGTGGGTGCAGCCGGTGAACACGCCCTCGACGTGGTCGCGTGCGACGACGGCGTAGAACATCGGCCAGATGCTGTCGTCGGCGGCGACGACGGCCAGCAGCTCGGTGTCGAAGTCACGTGCGGGGCGCGGCTCGAGCACCTCGAGAGCGGTGTCGTTCGAGCCGTGCAGCAGCAGGCGGTGCTCGACCGCGACGTACGTCAGCAGCTCGTGCGCCGGGTACGGGCACCCCGTCAGGTCGACGAGCCCGTCGCGCTGCCGCGCCTCGGCGAGCACCCGCTCGAACGCCTCGCGCTGTGCCGCGTCGACCCGGTAGGGCGGGCCCTCCGTCGCGCCGACGTCGACGCCGACGCGCTCGCACAGGCGCCACAGCGCCACGCTCCAGCGAAGCGCGCGCACGGCGAGCCGCCCGCGCAGCGAGCCGCTGCGCCGCAGCCCCGCTCGGGGCGTGGTCCCGGGCGGCCGGCTCAGACGGTCGCGATCGCTTCGATCTCGACCCGTGCGCCCTGCGGGAGCGCGGCGATCTGGACCGTCGAGCGCGCGGGCGGCCGGTCGCCGACGTAGCGGGCGTAGACCGAATTCATGCCGGGGAAGTCGGCCAGGTCGGTCAGGAAGACCGTCGTCTTCACGACCTGCGCGAAGCTGCTACCGGCCGCCTTGAGGATCGCCTTCAGGTTCTCGCATACCTGCTCGGTCTGCTCCTCGATCCCGCCGCCCATCAGCTCGGCCTCGCCCGGGCGCAGGGCGAGCTGCCCCGCGACGAACACGAAGTCGCCGGCGCGGATCGCCTGCGAGTACGGCGCGCCCTGGAACGGCGCGGGTGCGGCCTCGGTACGGACGACGGACTTTTCCCCCACGGCTCCTCCTTGTCTACGTGCGCGGGCGGCACGCCTCGCCGAGCGCCGCTCCCAGTCCCTTGAAGATCGCGTCGAGCACGTGCTGCGTCTCGCGTCCCTCGACGAGGCGGACGTGCAGGGTGAGCCCCGCCCCCTGCGCCAGCTCGCCGAGGAAGCGGGAGACGACGTCCGTTCCCAGCCCGCCGACGTGCTCGGGCGAGAGGTCGACGTTCGAGACCACGAGCGGCCGGCCCGAGGCCTCGAGCACGACCTGCGCAAGCGCCTCGTCCGAGGGCACGACCGCCGCCCCGAGCGCGCCGGCGGGCAGGACCTCGGCGAGCCGCTCGCCGAGCGAGCGCGCCGCCTCCAGCACTCCCTCGACGCCCCCGCCCGGGGCCACCTCGAGCGCGACGTCGAGCGCCGCATGCCGGGCGACGAGGCCGAGCAGGTGGTCGAGCACGGGCAAGCCGGTCGAGACGGTCGCGTCGCCGCGACCGCCCGTGCCCAGACGCACGGCGGCGCGCCGGGCCCGCGGCTGCGACGAGGCCATCAGCTCTCCGCGCGCTCGATACCAGCGCCGAGCGCGCGCAGGCGTTCGTCAATCCGCTCGTAGCCGCGCACGATCTGCGCCACGTTGCCGATCGTCGAGGCGCCCTCGGCGCAGAGCGCCGCGGCGAGCATCGCCCAGCCCGCGCGAATGTCGGGGCTCTCCATCCGCTGGCCGTACAGCCGCGCGGGCCCGCTCACGACGGCGCGGTGCGGGTCGCAGAGGATGATCCGCGCGCCCATGCTGACCAGCTTGTCGACGAAGAACAGGCGGGCATCGAACATCTTCTCGAAGATCAGCACCGTGCCGCGCGCCTGCGTCGCGACGGTCAGCGCGATGGCGGTGAGGTCGCTCGGAAAGGCGGGCCAGGGGCCGTCCTCGATCTTGGGGACCTGCCCGCCGAGATCGTTCTGCACGGCCAGGTCCTGGCCGTCCGGCACGCGTAGGCTCGTGCCCTCCAGCTCCATCCGCACCCCGAGCCGCTCGAACGGGGCGCGGATCGGCGCGAGGTCGTCGGGGACGACGTCGTCGATCACGACCTCGCCGTCGGTGACGGCCGCCAGCCCGACGAAGCTCGCGACCTCCACGTGGTCGGAGGCGATCCGGTACGTGCCGCCCCGCAGCTCGCGCACGCCCTCGACCCGGATGCGGTTCGAGCCGATCCCCTCGATGCGCGCGCCGAGCGTGACCAGGAAGCGGCACAGATCCTGCACGTGCGGCTCGCAGGCGGCGTTGTAGATCACGGTCTCGCCCTCCGCGGTCGCCGCCGCCATCACGGTGTTCTCGGTGCCGGTGACGCTCGCCTCGTCGAGCAGGACGAACGTGCCCACGAGGCGATCGGCCCAGAGCTCGTAGCGGCGATCCGGCAGCGCGGTCGCGCCGAGGCTCGTCAGCGCGTGGATGTGGGTGTCGATCCGGCGCCGGCCGATCACGTCGCCGCCCGGCGGCGGGAAGGTCACGCGGCCGCAGCGCGCGAGCAGCGGGCCGGCGAGGAGGATCGACGTCCGGATGCGCCGGCCGAGGGTGTCGTCGAGGTCCCAGGATTCGATCTCGGCCGCGTGGATGCGAACCTCGTTCGGGCCCGTCCGCTCGACCTCGACCCCGAGCTGGGCCATCAGCTCCAGCATCGTGTCGACGTCCGCGATCCGCGGCACGTTCTCGAGCAGCACCGGCTCGTGGGTGAGCAGGCACGCGGCCAGGATCGGCAGCGCGGCGTTCTTGTTCCCGGCGGCCCGGACGCGGCCGTTCAGGGGACGGCCGCCCTCGATGACGAATGACTCCACGAGCGCCTCGGCGAGTGCGGTTGGCGGCATCACGCTAGCGGGGAGGGCGGACCGAGCCCGGACGGCGAAGGGGGCTATCCTAGCGCCGCCGATGGCGGTCACACGCGAACGCGCCTGGCAAACGCTCACGCGCTACACGAAGAGCGAGGCGCTGCTCCGGCACGCCCTCGCGGTCGAGGCGGGTGTGCGGGCGTACGCGCGCAAGCTCGGCGGCGACGAGGAGCTGTGGGCGGCGACCGCGCTGCTGCACGACTTCGACTACGAGATCCACCCGACCCTCGACCGGCACCCGCAGGACGGCGCGCCGATCCTGCGCGAGGAGGGCTACCCCGAGGAGCTGGTCGAGGCCGTCCTCTCGCACGCGCAGCACCTCGGCCTACCGCGCGACACGCCGCTCGAGAAGGCGCTGTTCGCCTGCGACGAGCTGTCGGGGTTCATCCACGCCTGCGGGCGCGTGCGGCCCGACGGCCTCGAGACGCTCGAGCCGAAGTCGGTCAAGAAGAAGCTCAAGCAGCCGTCCTTCGCCGCGGGGGTGAACCGCGACGACGTCTACCAGGGCGCCGAGGAGCTGGGCGTCGACCTGGACGAGCACATCCGCTTCGTGATCGAGGCGATGCGGCCGATCTCCGCCGAGCTCGGGCTGCCGACCGCCGCGACGCCGGCGTAGCGGGCCGCCTCGCAGGGCGCCGACGCGTCGCGGGGAGCGGCGGCCGCGGGTCTCGCCTGCGAGCAGGCCGGTTCGACACGCACGCTCGTCCGTCGAGCGGAGAGCGGCTCGCGCAACACGCGGACGCCGCGCTCGGCCGTCCGGCGACGGGCTTACTCCCGGAGATGACGCGCCGCGGCGCTTCCGCGCTTCCGCGCACTCCCCACCCAGGGTGGGGATCTCTCCGTCGTCCACCCGCCACCCGGCTCGAGCGTAACGCCGCATCGCGCGCAGGAGCGCGCCGGAAGCGAGCCAAGTTCGTGATCATCCGCGGTGAGACGCGGCGCGCGTCGCCCGCCGCGCCGCCGGCGACGGCCGCCACCCTCGCGCGCCCGCGTCAGCCGCGCTCCACCAGCCGTCGCGCCTCGGCGCGGGCGCGGCGGTTCAGCGGGAGCATCCTCAGCCGGGCGAACGCCTGCTGCGAGACCGCGTGGTACTCGTCTTCCAGCTCCGTAAACGGCCCGAGCGCCTCGTCGACGTCGGCCGAGCCGCGGAAGCGGACGTACGCGATCGCGCGGGTCGCCCAGCGCGGCGACAGGCGCCGCGCGAGCAGCTGCTCCGCCCAGCCGCGCGCGAGCAGCATGGCCGCCTCGCTGGCGTTCATCCCGCCGCGCCCGAGCTCGCGCAGCGCGCGCTCGAACGTCCGGCGCGCCTCGCCCGCGTCGGACTCACCCGCCTCGGCGAGGCTACGCACCGCCGGCACGTCGTGCCCCTCCGCGAGCAGCTCGCGGGCGATCTCGGACAGCTGGCTGGTCAGGATGTGGCCGGCGCGCCAGCGGGCCTCGAGCTCGTCGAGGTTCACCGGGCAGCCTCGGTGTTGCTGCGGCGGAGCGGGCGAACGACGGACGAGGCGTTCATCCGGCCAAACCCGACGCGTAGCGTTTCATGCCAGCGCCTCGACCAGCCGCTCGAGGTCGTCCTCGTTCGTCCAGTAGCCGCAGGAGGCGCGGACGAGCCCGGTTCCCGGGAGGTCGCGGACGATCACGCCGCGCTCGGCCGCCCGCGCGACCGCGTCCGCCGCCGCGTCGTCCCCGAGCCGGATGCTGACGAGCGTGCCGCCGCCGTCGGCCGCGACGAGGTCGAAGCGCGCCCCCAGCAGCTCGCGGCAGCGGGCCGTCATCGCCGCCGCGCGCTCGTACCCCCACTCCGGCAACTCGGCGAGCGCGGTCTCGAGCCCGGCCAGCGCGGGCAGCCCGAGCCATCCCCAGTCGTGGCGGCCGGCGCCCGGGCGCGCGGTGAACGAGCCGTCGGGCTCGTAGCCGACCTGCGCGAAGTAGCTGGGCAGCGCGACCCGCACCGCCTGGGGGTCGCGGACGACGAGCGCCCCGGTCCCGTCCGGCCCGCACAACCACTTCTGGGCCGAGACGGTGTAGAAGTCGTAGCGGGAGGCGTCGACGGGGATCGCGCCGGCCGACTGCGCGCCGTCCACCAGCAGCGGCAACCCGGTCGCCTCCTGCAGCTCGTCGATCGGCAGCAGCTCCCCCGTGAACCAGGACACGTGCTGCAACGCCAGCAGGCGCGTTCGCGGGGTGACCGCCTCCAGCAGCGCGGCAAGCGCCTCGTCCCGTCGGCGGCCGAGCACCGGCGCGACGCGCACGGTCGCGCCCGACGCGTGCAGCGGCCCCACGAGCCCGAAGTGCTCCGAGTCCGTCGTCACGACCTCGTCGCCCGGGCCGAGGCCGAGGCCCGCGACCACGATCCGGCACGAGTCGGATGTCGAGCCGGTCAGCGCGACCTGCTCCGCCTCGACGCGAAGCAGCGCGGCCAGCGCCGCCCGGACGCGCGTCCGCGCTTCGAGCACCTCCTCGATGTGCCGGCGCGACCCCCGGCCGAGGTCGGCGTCGCGGCGCTGTGCCGCTTCGACGGCGGCGACGGTCGCGCGGGAGAGCGGCCCCATCGAGCCCGCGTTCAGGAACGCGACCCGCTCCAGGAGCGGGAACCGCGCCCGCGCCTCCGCGAATGTCACCCGACGACCGCCTCGACGGGGGCGTGGTCCGAGAGCAGGAGGCCGTTCCGCCGACGCCGCGCGGCGGGCCAGGTCGTGACGGGACCCACGTCGGCGCCGCGCGCGAGCACGTGGTCGATGCCACGGCCACCGCCGCGGAATCCCCAATCCGGCTTCGCCAGCTCGCGCAGCGTCCACGACGTCGCCGTCCGGGCGTTGAAGTCGCCGGCGAGGACGCACACCTCGTCCGGCCGCGCGACGGTGTCGGCGAACACCGCGGCGCGGAGGAGCTCCGCGTCAGCCAGCCGCGCGTCCGGCCGGTAGGCCGTCGCATGCAGGTTGGCGACGAGCGCCGTCCGGCCGTCGGGGAGCGCGAGCCGGACGGCGTGGCAGACCCGGCGCTCGCCCGCCCAGGCGAGACGAGCGACCGGCGAAAGCGCGAGCCAGTGCGCCTGCGCCCGCCGGAACCGCCGCGGGTTGAGCACGATGCAGCCGGCCGCCTCCGGGCGGTGCTCGGGCCGGACGAGGATCGCGTTCGCCTGCCCGGCGAACGCGGAGCGGAACAGGCCGTGGTGCAGGCGGGTCAGCGCGCGCCCGAGCGACGGGGTCGCCGGGAACGGCCCCACGCTCGCGCGCGCGGCCGGCTCGCCGAACGCCGCGAGGCCGCTCCAGGCCGCCAGCCGGTCGAGCGCCCACAGGGGCACCTCCTGCAGGCAGAGCACGTCGGGCCGGTCGGCGCTCGCGAGGCCGACGGCCTCCTCCAGCCGGGCGGCGCGGCGCGGCGGGACGGTGTTGCCGTGGAAGAGGTTCCAGGTGCGGACGAGCACGGCGGCCTACTCTACGGCGCGTGCGCGTCCTGCTCGCGGACCCGCCCGCGTTCACGCCCGCGTACGACCACGCGCTCGCGGCGGCGCTCGCGGCCGCCGGCGCCGAGGTCGAGCTCGTGACCGCCCGCTTCCGCTTCGGCGAGGCGCCGCGTCCCGACGGCTACCGGCGAACGGAGCTCTTCTACGGGCTGTCGGGGCGGGTGTTCCGGCGCTCGCGCCTGCGGTTGCCGCTGAAGCTGGCCGAGCACGCCGTCGGCCTCGCCCGCCTGGCGGGCCGCGCGGCGGACGTCACCCACTTCCAGTGGCTCCCCGTGCCGCAACTGGACGACCTCCTGCTGCGGCGCCGCCACCCGTCCGTCCTCACGGCGCACGATGTCCTCCCGCGCCGGACGGCGCGCCGGCGCGCGCGCCGGGGGCCGCGGTTGGGGCGCCTCGCCGCCGGGGGCGTGCCCCGCGAGCGCGCGCGCGGCGCGCTGGTTGCGCTCGGCGTGCCCGCCGCCCGCCTGCGCGTGATCCCGCACCCGGTCTTCCCCGCGGACGTCACGCCGGCCGACGACGGGCGCACCGTGCTCGCGCTCGGCGTCATCCGCCCCTACAAGCAGCTCGAGCACGCCGTCGAGGCGGCGCGGAGGGCGGACGCGCGGCTGCTGGTGGCCGGCGATCCCGCCATGCCGCTCCGCCGTCCGGCCGGTGACGGGGTCGAGTGGCGGCTCGGCTACCTGCCGGAGGACGAGCTCGACCGCGCGCTCGCCGACTCGACGCTCGCCGTCTTCCCGTACCGGGCGGAGCTCGACCAGAGCGGCGCGCTGCTGCGCGCGCTCGGCGCGGGCGTGCCGGCCGTCGTCTACGACGTTGCGGGCCTCCCCGAGCCGGTGCGGGCGTTCGGCGCGGGCCGGGTCGTGCCGGCGGACGACGTCGGCGCGCTCGCCGGCGCGGTCCGCGAGCTCCTGGACGATCCGGACGCGCTCGCCGCCGCCCGCGAGGGCGCGCGTCGGGCGCGCGCGGCGCTGACCTGGGACGCGTCCGCGCGCGCGCACCTCGAGCTGTACGAGGAGCTTCGCGGATGAGCGCGCCTCGCACCCGGGTGGACCGCGGCGACGCCCTCGTCCTCGCGGCCGTGCGCCGCCGCCTCCGCGCCGGGGTCGCTCCGTGAGCTTCCGGCGGGCGCGCTTCGGCGACCTGATCGAGCGTCAGCTGGCGCTCTTCGTCGAGGACGACGGCGACCTGCTCGAGGACGTCGACGCCGCACTCGCGCGCTACGACGGAGCCGACCGCGACGAGGCCGAGGAGCTGTTCGGCGACTACCAGCTCGCGCTCGAGGCCGCCGCCGAACGCCTGGCCGAGCTTCGCGACGCCTACGGACGGACACTCGCCGGCGCGGACGCGGAGCGCTACGAGGAGGAGTTCAACGGCGCCGTCTCGCGCCGCTGGCCGGCCCTCACCGCCGCGATCGAGGAGGCGTGACCAGCCGTTACAGCCCGTGCGCGAACGCGCCCACGATCGCGCCGTAGACGAGGTGCAGCGCCACCATGACCGCGGCCGTCGCGTGCCCGTAGTTCCAGAGCATGAAGCCGGGCGGCTCCAGGAGCGGCGCCTCCTCGGGGTCCGACCACGGCGTGCCCATGCGCGGGTGCACGGCGGGGAGCAGCACGTTGACCAGCGCGCCGCCGGCGAACGCGGCGTGCACGAGCCCGAGCAGGCCGCCGAACAGCCAGTCGGCGCGCCCGGTGGCCGCGAACACCGCGTAGTAGGCGAGCGCGAAGAGCAGGCCGTTGACGAAGTGCACGGCGAAGCCGATCACCTCCGCGCGGCTGCGGTTCGGTGTGAACGCCGTCCCCAGGAGGAGCGGCAGGTCCATCCGGGTGACGCCGGCCTCCTGCGCCAGCCGCAGGCCGCTGGTCAGCACGACCGTGCCGACCAGGCCCCCGGCCAGCGCGCCCCAGAGGCTCATGGGGCCACCTCGGTGCGACTGCAGCGGAGAAGATGTGCGACGTCCGAGGAGGGCCACCGGCCAGACCAGACGCGTAGCGTGCTCATCGGCCGGCGTCCGCGCGCTCGAGCGCGACGGCGGCGGTGACGAGCGCGAGGTGGACGAGCGCCTGTGGGAAGTTGCCGAGGAAGGTGCCGTCCGCCGCCATCTCCTCGGAGTACAGCCCGACGTCGTTCGCGAGCGAGACGAGGTCGCCCATCAGCGCCGCCGCCTCGTCGACCCGGCCCGTCTTCGCCAGCGCGCCGACGAGCCAGAACGAGCACGGCAGGAAGAAGCCCTCGTTGCCGTCCAGGCCGTCCTCGCCCCGGTAGCGGCAGACGAGCGGGCCCTCCGCGAGCTCGCGCCGCACGGCGTCCACGGTGGCGACCAGCCGCGCGTCGTCGGAGCGGGAGTACTCGAACAGCGCGAGCGTCAGCAGGCTGGCGTCCAGCTCGCGCAGCGACGTCGCGCGGACGTAGGTTCCCCGCTCGTCGTCCCAGCCCTCCGCGTCGACGAACGCCCGGATCGCGTCCGCCTCGGCGCGCCAGCGGCGCCGCCGGTCGGGCACGAGGCCGCGGTCCGCCAGCTTGCAGGCGCGATCGAGCGCGACCCAGCACATCGCCTTCGACTGGACGAAGTGGGCGGGGGCGGAGCGGACCTCCCAGATCCCCGCGTCGCGCTCCCGCCAGTGCTCGCACACCCAGTCGGCGATCGAGCCGACGTCCCGGCGCGACGCCGCGCGCAGCTCGCCGCAGTGCTGCGCGTACAGCCAGATGCTCTCGAACCAGGCGCCGTAGACGTCGAGCTGCGTCTGCGCGGCGGCGCCGTTGCCGACCCGCACCGGGCGGGAGCCGCGGTAGCCGGCGAGCTCGAGCTCCTCCTCCCCCGTGTGCAGGTCGCCGTCCACGCGGTAGAGCACTTTCAGCTCCGGCCGGCTCTGCGCGGTCGCGTGGCCGAGCCACCAGAGGAACGCCTCGGCCTCGGACTCGAATCCGAGCTGCAGCAGCGTTGTCACGGTGTACGCGGCGTCACGGATCCAGGTGTAGCGGTAGTCCCAGTTGCGCTCGCCGCCGATCCACTCGGGCAGCGAGGTCGTCGGCGCCGCGACGATGGCGCCGGACGGCGTGAAGACGAGCAGCTTCAGCGCCAGCGCGCTGCGGACGATCTCGCCCTTCCACGGGCCGTCGTACGCGACGCGAGCACTCCAGTCGCGCCAGAACTGCACCGTCCGCGCCAGCCGGCGCTCCGTGTCGTCGCGCGCGCCGAGGACGAGCGGCTGCCTGCTCGCCGCGTCGAGGTCGAGCAGGGCGGTCTCCCCCGCGGCGAGCTCGAAGCGGCCGCCGAAGCCGCCGCGGTCGACCTCGACCTCGCCGGCGCCCCAGGCGCCGAGCGCCACGGCCTCGCGTCCCGAGAGTGCCACGGGGCGCCCGGCCCGCCGCTCGATCCGCGTCTTGCCGCCGGCGTACCCGAAGCGAGGCTCGACCCGCCAGGCGAACGCGACGCGCCCGGCCAGCCCCTCGACGCGGCGCACCAGCTCGCGCAGCGGAGAGAGCCACGTGCGGTCGGCCACGGCGAGCGCGTCCGTGACCCGCGCGACGCCGGACGCGGTGCGGAAGGTGGTCTCCAGCACGTTCGTCCCCTCGGCGTAGCGGCGCTCGACCGCGAACGGCTCCTCCGGGGCGAGCGTGAAGGCGCCGCCCTGCTCGGCGTCGAGCAGACGGCCGAACACGCTCGGCGAGTCGACGTTCGGCAGGCACAGCCAGTCGATCGACCCGTCGCGGGCGACCAGCGCCGCCGTGCGGCCGTCGCCGATCACAGCGTAGTCGCGGATCGGCGCGTACCCGTTCACTCGGCCGTCGTCGCTCATGTGCGCGTTGCCTCGATCCCCCCGGCGTCGTACGATACGGCCGCCCTTTTCCACGAACCGGAGTGGTCCATGCAACGGATCTCGCTTCTCGCGACAGTGGCGGCGCTGTCGGCGTTTCTCCTCGCGATCCCGGCGCAGGCACGCGTCGACGACGCGGCGGCCGACCGGTACATCGTCGTCCTGAAGGACGGGATCGACGCTGCGGCAGTGGCAAGCCAGCACGCACGCGCGCACGGCGCGGGCATCGCGCACGTCTACGGGCACGCGCTGAACGGCTACGCCGCGGTGATCCCGAACCAGCGAGTCGCCGCGATCCGCTCGGACAGCCGGGTCGCCTACGTCGAGCCCGACGGCGCGGTCGCCGTCGCGAACCACCAGCAGACGCTGCCGTGGGGAGTCAACAAGGTCGACGCCGACACCAGCTCGACCACAGCCGGTGACGGTTCGGGGGCGATCACGAACGTGAACGTCTACGTGATCGACACTGGCGTCGACACGGGCCACCGCGACCTCAACATCGCCGGCCACGTCAACTTCGCCGGCGGCCAGAACAGGGACTGCCACGGACACGGCACGCACGTCGCGGGGACGGTCGCCGCGCGGGACGACCACTACGACGTCGTCGGCGTCGCGCCCGGCGCGCCGATCACCGGCGTCAAGGTGCTCGGCTGCAGCGGCAGCGGGACGTGGTCGGGCGTGATCGCAGGGATCGACTGGGTTACCGCGAACGCGCGCAAGCCGGCGATCGCCAACATGAGCCTCGGCGGCGGGGCGAACCAGGCCGTCGACGACGCCGTCCGCAGGTCGGCCGCGAGCGGCGTCTTCTACGCGGTAGCCGCCGGCAACGAGGGCGCGAACGCGTGCAACTCCTCGCCGGCGCGCGCGGGAGCGGGCACGAACAACGGCATCGCCACCGTGGCGGCCACCGACTCGAGCGACCGGGAAGCGTCGTGGTCGAACTACGGCAGCTGCGTCGACATCTGGGCGCCCGGCGTGAGCGTCCTGTCGACCAGGCGCGGCGGCGGGACGACGACGATGTCGGGCACGTCGATGGCCTCGCCGCACACCGGCGGCGGCGGCGCGCTCTACCTGTCGAGCAACACGGGTGCGAGCCCGTCGACCGTCGAGAGCGCGCTCAAGAGCACTGCGACGACGACCGGCACGACGAGCAAGGACGGCCGCGCGATCAAGCGGCTGTACGTCGGCGGGTTCTAACCCGGCTAGCGGTGACCGAAGTGGTGGGCGCCGGGCAGGCTGGCGCCCACCGCTTCCACTTCCGAGACCTGCCGCGCGAGCGGGCCGAGCGTGTCGAGCCGCGAGACGAGGACGTTCTGGTTGCGCCCGCGGCGCTCGAAGCGGCCGCGCGCGAGCAGCAGCGACTCCCCGCGGACGATCGCCCGGAAGCGGTCGTACACCGGCGGCGGGACGATCAGGTTGAACTGCCCGTGCTCGTCCTCGAGGAGCATGAAGACGACGCCGTTCGCCGTCGCGGGGCGCTGGCGGGCGACCACCATGCCGGCCGCGGCGACGTACCCTCCGTCGGCCGTCTCGCAGAGGTCGCGGCTCGAGAGGACGCCCGCGGGAAGATGCGGGCGCAGGAGCTCGAGCGGGTGGACGCCGACCGAGACCCGGGTCGTCCGGTAGTCCGCCAGCATCCGCTCCCACGGGGACTGCTCCGGCAGCGCCGGCGTCTCGACCGTCGGCGCGAGCGGGAGCGCGAGCTGGCGCGCCTCGCCGCCGGAGCCGGCGACGCTCTGCGAGCGCGGGACGAGGCCGAGCTCCCACAGCAGCGCGCGGCGCGGTGAGCCGAAGGAGTCGCACGCGCCGCCCGCGATCAGCGCTTCGAGCGCCGGCAGCGGGACGGGCGCCCGCTGCGCGAGGTCTCGCACGTCGACGAACGGCCCGCGGCGCTCCCGCTCCGCGACGAAGTCCTTCGCCTTCGCCTCGCCGACGTCGGCCACGTACGCGAGGCCAATCCGCACCGCGCCCTCCTCGAAGGCGCACTTCCAGTCGCTCAGGTTGACGTCCGGCGGGCGCACCTCCACCCCGCGCCGCTGGCCGTCGCGGACGAGGCTCGCCGGCGGGTAGAAGCCCATCGGCTGCGCGTTCAGCAGCGCGCAGAGGAACTCGGCCGGATAGTGGTGGCGCAGCCAGGCCGACTGGTAGGCGAGCAGCGCGAAGGCGGCCGCGTGCGACTTCGGAAAGCCGAAGCCGGAGAAGGCGGCCAGCTTGTCGTAGACCCGGTTCGCGGTCTCCACGTCGACCCCCTGCTGCGCGGCCCCTGCGACGAACCGCGCGCGGAAGGCCTCGATCGCGTCCTCGCTGCGCTTGCGGCTCATCGCCCGCCGCAGTCCCTCCGCCTCGCCGATCGAGAAGCCGGCGAGCGCGATCGCCACCTCCAGCACCTGGTCCTGGAAGACGACGACGCCGAGCGTGTCGCGCAGCGGCTCGGCGAGCAGCGGGTGGTCGACGGGTGGCACGAACTCGGGGTGACGGCGGAGACGCTCCCTGTGCGCGATGTACGGATGGACGGCCTTGGCCTGGATCGGCCCGGGCCGGACGAGCGCGACCTGGACGGTCTGGTCGTCGAGGTTCTCCGGGCGCGTCCTGAGC
>JACVRR010000014.1 GCA_014534345.1 Thermoleophilia bacterium
CTGCCGGCCCGCTCGACGACGCACAGCGGGCGCGCGAGCGTCCCGGTCGGATCGGAGACCGCAACGCCGGTCCGCGCCGAGCCGTAGTCGAGCGCCAGCACCTTCACTCGCCGCAGACTACGAGAGCGCGGAGATGATGGTTTTCTCCGCCGCCGCGAGCGCGTCCGGGAGGCGCTCGGGGTCGCGGCCGCCGGCGCGTGCCATCGTCGGGCGGCCGCCGCCGCCGCCCCCGACGAGCGCCGCCGCCTGCTTGACGACGTCCGACGCGCTGACGCGCGCCGCTACGTCCGCGTCGAAGTTGGCGACGAGGTGGACCTTGCCGTCCTCGCGGGCGCCCAGCACGACGGCGGCGGGGCTCCGGCGCTGCTTCTCGCGGTCGGACGCCTGGAGCACCTCGTCCGCGTCCGCACCCTCCAGCTCGCCGACCAGGACACGGACACCGCCGACGTCCGACTCGCGCGCGTCGCGGAGCTCCGCAGCCGCGCGCACCGCCGCCGGCCGCTTCACCTCCCGCCGCACCTGCTCGAGCTCGAGGCGCACGCGTTCGAGCTCCTCCGCTCGTGCGCGCAGGTGCGCCCAGGCCTCGCCGGCGGTGATCGCCTCGATCCGGCGCGCGCCCGAGCCGACGGAGCCTTCGGAGAGGATCACGAAGGGGCCGATCTCCGCGGTCGAGCGAACGTGCGTGCCGCCGCACAGCTCCCTCGAGTAGCCGTCGACCTCGACGACGCGGACGTGGTCGCCGTACTTCTCGCCGAAGAGCATGGTCGCGCCCAGGCGCTGCGCCTCCTCGAGCGTCGTCCAGAACGCGCGCACCGGTGCGTTGCGGAAGACCCACTCGTTGACGCGCCGCTCGATGCGGTCGCGCTCGTCGGGCGACAGCGGCTGAGGATGCGTGAAGTCGAACCGCAGCTTGTCGGGGCGGACGGCCGACCCCGCCTGCTTGACGTGCTCGCCGAGCACCTCGCGCAGCGCGCCGTGCAGCAGGTGCGTGGCGGTGTGGTTGGCCATCGTCGGAAAGCGGGCCGTCCAGCTCACGACCGCCCGCACGCGGTCGCCTGCGGCGAACCCCTCCCCTGCGAAGACGAGCGCCTGGTCGTCGCCGACCCGGTACGCCTCGCGGAGCGTCGCGCGCGCGCCGGTCTCCTCGTGCTCGAGCAGGCCCTGGTCGGTCACCTGGCCGCCGCCCTCGGCATAGAAGGGCGACTCGCGCAGCTTGCAGAGGAAGAGCCTGTCCTCCAGCCGCTCGAGCGCGCCGACCTGGGTCAGGACGTCCGTCTTCTCCCAGCCGACGAACTCGGTCGCGAACCCCGCGGCTCGGCTGAACTCGGCCGCGCGCTGGACGCGCGTCTCGCCGCCCGCGCGGGAGATCTCCCGGTGGCGTGCCATCTGCTCGCGGTAGCCGTCGAGGTCGACCGCCTGCCCCCGCTCCTGCGCCAGCTCGACCGTCAGCTCGATCGGGAACCCATGCGTGGCCGCCAGGGTGAACGCCTGCTCGCCGGTGATCGCCGGCGCGTCGGCGAGCTCCTCGAACACCCGCATCCCGCGGTCCAGCGTCTCCCGGAAGCGCTCCTCCTCGGCGTGCACGACTCGCTGGATCGTCTCGGTGTGCTCGACCGTCTCGGGGTACCAGGGGCCGACCTGCTCGACGACGATCGCCGGGATGCGGTAGATCCCCTCGAGCCCGATCCGCCGCGCCTGCACGACCGCGCGCCGGATGAGCCGGCGCAGCACGTACCCGCGCGCCTCGTTCGACGGCGTGACCCCCTCCGCGATCAGGAACGTCGTCCCGCGCAGGTGGTCGGTGATCACGCGGTGCGCCTTGTTCGCCTGCGGCGAGCTCCCGTAGGCGACGCCCGACTCGCGCTCGATCCAGTCCATGATCAGGCGGAAGCCGTCGGTGTCGAAGATCGAGTCGACGCCCTGGAGGACCATGGCCGTCCGCTCGAGCCCCATGCCGGTGTCGATGTTCTGCTGCGGCAGCGACGTCACCCTGCCGTCGGCGCCGAGGTCGAACTCCATGAAGACGAGGTTCCAGAACTCGATGAAGCGGTCGCAGTGCTCGCAGTTCGGGCCGCAGTCGTCGCGCCGGCAGCCGTGCTCGACGCCGCGGTCGTAGTGCAACTCCGAGCACGGGCCGCACGGCCCGGTCTCGCCCGCCGGCCCCCACCAGTTCTCCGGCAGGACGAACGGCACGATCCGCTCGCGCGGGATGCCCTTCCGCAGCCAGGCCTCCACGGCGACCTCGTCGAGCGGGACGCCGCGGGCGGGATCGCCCGCGAACACCGTCGTCCAGATCCGGTCGGGGTCGAGCTTCAGGTGCTCGGTGACGAACTCCCACGCCAGGTCGACGGCGCCGTCCTTGAAGTAGTCGCCGAACGAGAAGTTCCCGAGCATCTCGAACATCGAGGCGCTGCGCGCGTTCTGGCCGACCTTCTCGAGGTCGGAGTCCTTGCCGCCGGCCCGCAGGCACTTCTGCACCGTCGTGAACCGCGGTGCGGGCGGCTGCTTCGCGCCCGAGAAGTACGGCTTCAGCGGCTGCATCCCGGCGACCACGAACAGCGTCGAGGGGTCCTCGGGCGGGGGGAGGAGCGAGAACGAGGGGAAGCGCAGGTGGCCGCGCTCCTCGAAGAAGGAGAGGAAGCCGTCGCGCAGCTCTGCGCTCGTCCGCATACGCGCGATTGTAGGACGCGCCGTGCGACGATCCCCTCCGTCCACGAGGCAGCGTGAGGCGACCGCAGCCGTCGCGCCGCGCTCGCCCCGCCGCGAACCCCCGGCGCCAGCGGAGGCCCGGCGCCCGGCCGGGGTCCCCCCGCCCTGGGAGGGGTTGCCGAACCCGCCGCCCTCGGCGGCGACGATACAGGCGAATCGGTCACGGATGGCGCGCGAGTCCGTTCCGACTCCGTGCCGGACGGGGTGCCGCCGCTCGGCGTCGGGCGAAAACGACGAGCACCGGCCGACGGACACGGCGAGCGAGAGAGCTCGAGTGGGACCGGGACGCAGCCGCCGCCCTAGGGGCGGCTGCGCTCGAGCGCGTAGCGGAGGAGCTCGAGGTCGCCCTCGGTCCACCAGGGGCGGCCGGCGAGCGCGAGCCCGAGCCGTTCCATCACGGCGATCGAGGGCGCGTTGTCGGGATGCACGATCGAGACGACCCGGGGGACGCCGAGCGTCTCGAACGCGTGGCGGATGCTTGCGCGGCCGCCCTCGGTCGCGTAGCCGCGGCCCCAGACGGCCGGATCGAGCTTCCAGCCGACCTCGGGGTCGGTGGGCCATAGGCGGTGGTACTGAAGGCCGATGCGGCCGACGAGCCGCCCGCTGGCCTTCTCCTCGACCGCCCACAGGCCGAAGCCGTGCTCGCGCCAGTGCCGCCGGAAGCGGCGCAGCTGCTCCTCGCTCTCCGCGCGCGACATCGCGCGCCCGCCCGGCGTCAGGTACCGGACGACGCTCGGGTCGGCATTGAGCCGGGCGAGCCCGGCGAGGTCGCCGTCCCGCCAGCGGCGCAGCAGCAGCCGTTCGGTCTCGAGCTCGCTCAGCGTGGGGCGACGCCGCGCCGCGGCCGCGGCTCCGGCTCGGGCTCCAGCTCGTCCGCGGCGATCTCCTCGCGGATCTTCTCCAGCGAGCGCCGTATCAGCCGCGAGACGTGCATCTGGGAGATCCCGATCTGCTGGGCGATCTGCGACTGCGTCAGGCCCTCGAAGAAGCGCAGGTGCAGGATCTTCCGCTCCCGCTCGTCGAGGACGCGGAAGCCCGGCTCGAGCACCGCGCGGTCCTCCGAGACCTCGTACTCGTGCTCGAGCGTCCCGATCGACTCGAGGGGATCGAGGTCGTCCTCGTCGTCGTGCCCGCCGCCGCCCGCCGAGAGCGAAAGCGAGCTGTACGCGCGCCCGCTCTCCAGCGCCTCGAGCACCTCCTCCTCGGTCACGTTCGCCGCCTTCGCGAGCTCGGCCACGGTCGGCGAGCGGCCGAGCTGCACCGTCAGCTGCTCGACCAGGCGCGAGAGCTGGACGTTCAGCTCCTGGAGGCCGCGGGGGACGCGCACCGACCACCCCTTGTCGCGGAAGTGGCGCTTGATCTCGCCGATGATGTTCGGCGTCGCGTACGTGGTCAGCTCGACGCCGCGGTCGATGTCGAAGCGGTCGATCGCCTTGATCAGGCCGATCGCCCCGATCTGGACGAGGTCCTCGAGCTGCTCGCCGCGATACGAGTACCGTCGCGCCAGCGAGCGGACGAGCGACATGTACTGCTCGATCAGCTGCTCGCGGGCGGCGAGGTCTCCCTGCTCGTGGTAACGGCGGAGGAGGACCTTGTCGCTCTCGGGGGCCATCACTCGACCGCCTTCGCCAGCTCGATCCAGTCTCCCCCGTCCCCGCCGACCAGCTCGTAGCGGTCGACGACGGCGTCGAGCAGGCGCCGCAAGCCGAGCTCGCGCCCACTGTCGCGCTCGAGCTCGCTGCGCAGGCGCCCGCCGAACGGGCCGACGACCGCCCGGAGCTCGCCGTCGGCGACGCGCATCCGGACCGTCGCCGGCTCGTCGCCGTCGAGGCGGTCGAGCAGCCCGTCGAGCGCGAGCTCGACGTCCTCGAGGCGCTCGAGCGTGACGTCGTGGCGCGCCGCCAGCCCGCCGAGCACGAGCCCCGCGATTCGGTAGAAGCCCCGCTCGCGCGGCAGGGTGAGGGTGACCTCGTCGACGCTCATCAGGCTCGGCGGCCCGCGTCCGCGAGCTCGTCCGCCAGCTCGCGCTCGCGCCGGCGCGCCGCCTCCCGCCCGACCTCCACGGCGCGGCGCACGTCGCGGCGTGCCTTGAGCTCGGCGAGCCCGTAGGTCAGTCCCGCCGCCAGGCCGGAGAGCTTCTCGACCGGCCGCTTGAGCGCAACGCTAACCGCCCGCACGGCGGTGTCCGCCGCGTCGGCGGCGTCGACGGCGCTGTCGGTCACCACGTCCACCTTGTCCAGTTGCGCGTTCACACGGTCGACGGTGCCGCCGACCTTGCCGAATACCGGGAGGAGCTCGTCCTGGGTTCCCTTGATCAACGCTGACAGGCGCCCGAACGTTCCGCCGAGACGGACGAGCGCGTACGCGAACGCGAGCAGGAAGACGGCCAGCGCGACGTACGCGGCGTCGCTGAAGGCGAAGGCGAGCACCGTCCGATCCTACGCCGCGCCGGCCGACGAGATGACGCCCCAGCCGACGACGGCGTCGTCCTCGTACAGCACGGCCGCCTGGCCGGGCGCGACCGCGAACACCGGCTCGACGAGCGCGAGCTCGAAACCGCGGTCGGTCGGGCGGACGGTCGCCTCGACCGACGCTCCCCGGTGTCGCAGCCGAGCCTCGACACGGTCGACCGGGACGTGCAGACGACCCCGCGCGCGGACCGACGTCGCCGCGAGGGAGCGCCGGGGCCCGACGACGACGGTGTTCGTCCGCGGCCGCGTGGCGACGGCGTACAGCGGCTCGGCCGCCGCGACGCCGAGTCCGCGTCGCTGACCGACGGTGAAGCGCCAGAAGCCGCGGTGGCGCGCGAGCTCGCGTCCCCGCTCGTCGACGAGCGGCCCGTCGGCGTCGGGAAGTCCGCGCCGGGCGAGGAAGTCGCGGTAGTCGCCGCCGGCGAGGAAGCACGCCTCCTGGCTCTCGGCCCGGCGGGCGGCGGCCAGCCCTGCGCGCTCCGCCTCGGCCCGGGTCTCGGCCTTCGACTGCCCGCCGAGCGGGAACCAGACGCGGTCGAGCGCCTCGGGCGCGAGCCGGGCGAGCATGTACGACTGGTCCTTGACCGGGTCGGCGCCGCGTGCGAGCAGGCGCCGGCCGCGGTGGCGCACGATCCGGGCGTAGTGGCCGGTCGCGAGCCGCGCCGCACCGGCCCGCCGGGCGAACGCGAGCAGCCGCGCGAAGCGGAAGCCGCCGTTGCAGCGGATACACGGGTTCGGCGTCTCGCCGCGCCCGTACGCGCGGACGAACGGGTCGACCACCGCCCGGCGGAACGGCTCGCGCAGGTCGAGCGTCACGTGCGGGCGCCCGAGCGCGTGGCACGTCGCCCGGGCAGCCAGCACGGCCGCGGGCGAGCAGCACGCCCGCTCGGCGTCGGGGCCGTGCGGGTCGAGCCACAGGCGAAGGGTGACGCCGATCGCCTCCGGGCCGGCGCGGACGAGCGCGACGGCGCTGTCGACGCCGCCGCTCATCGCGACCGCGACGCGCCCGGGCCGCGCGGCGGCGCGGAACGCCGGCCCGATCGCGTTCGCAAGGGCGTCGACCGCGAGCGTCTCGCCCCCGACCGCCGCCGCCTCGAGCAGCGTCAGCCCGCGCAGCGGGTGCTCGAGCCCGTCGGCGTCGGCGTCAACGATCCGATCGCCCACGACGCGGAGACGGACGAGCGCGAACTCGCCCCCGCGAGCGGAGTCTCCGAGCAGCTCGGGCACCCGGTCAGGCTAGCGCCCCCCGCCGCCGCGGCCGCCCCGCAGCGTCCGCGCGGGCGTGGTCGCGAGCCTGCCGAAGGTCCGCCAGGCGCCCGGGAAGGATCCGGCCGACCGGGGGACCCCCCACCCTGGGCGGGGTTGCTACCCGCCGCCCTCGCGGCCGAGCGTAGCGCGAAACTCGTCACGCATGGGTGCCGCCGCCGTGCCGATTCTGCGCCGAACGCGCCGGCGACGGTGTCGGGCTCCGGCACGGCCGCCGGCCGCCGACCCGGGCGCCCACGGCCGGCCGGCGCGACACCGCTGGACGCGCTTCGCGACACGCTTCCGCCGACCGCCGCGCGGCCTCGAGACGCCGCCGCCGACGGTCGCCCGTCGCGCAAGGAGAGAGGCGGGGGAGCACTCGGCTCCCCCGCGGGCTCCACCCCGCCGTCGTTACCCCGCGCCTCGTGAGAACCTGGACTCGCCAGGTGGGTGCCCTGCCGGCCATCGGCGCCGCCTAGGCCGGACGCAGGCTCCCTTCCACGTGGTGTTGGTTCCACATAGGCGGCGCGGGGCCGCGCACAGGGTCGAGCGAGGCGGAGCGTAGCGCACGCACCGCCCCGCGCGTCACGGCGCCGCGAACCGCCAGCGGACGCGCGCGACGTCGCGGAGGCCCACCCGGCGCGCCAGCGGGCGGGTGAAGCCGAACTCGCGGTTCTGGGCGCCCGGGTCGCGATCGACCACCTGCGTCAGCACGAGGCGGCCGCCGAGCCGGAACACGAGCTTCGCGCCGCACGGCAGGACGGCGTGCGCGACGCCCTGCGTCCGCGCGGTGATGCCGTAGCCGCACTCCGTGCGGGACTCACCGCTCGGAAACGCGTACGGCCCGGCCAGCGAGCTGTACCAGCCGCCGCCCGGCGCCGGCGCGGTGGCGGGCTCGGCGGCGTCCGCGCCGTCCTCGCGCAGCTCCTGCACGGCCAGGGCGACGACGAGGGCGACCAGCATCGCGGCGGCCAGCGCGAGCAGCCGCTGTGCGAGGTCGGGGCTCACTGCGGCTGCCCGATCGTGCTGATCCCGAGCTCGCGCAGGACCGCGTCGGGCATCGCCGTCGGAGCGCCGGTGAGCGGGTCCGAGCCGCTGGCGACCTTCGGGAACGCGGTTACCTCGCGGATGTTCGGCTCTCCCGCGAGCAGCGCGACGAACCGGTCGATCCCGAGCGCGAAGCCGCCGTGCGGCGGCGCTCCCATCCGCAGCGCCTCGAGCAGGAACCCGAACTTCTCCTCCGCCTCCTCCTCGCCCATCCCCAGCGCGGCGAAGATGCGCCGTTGCACGTCCTGGTCGTGGATCCGGATCGACCCGGAGCCCAGCTCCCACCCGTTCCAGACGAGGTCGTACGCCTCGCTGAGGGCGCCGCCCGGGTCGCTCTCGATCCACTCCTCGTCGCCCGGGCGGACGCCGGTGAACGGATGGTGCGAGAACGTCCAGCGCCCGTGCTCCTCGCTCCACTCGAAGAGCGGGAAGTCGACGATCCATGCGAACGCGTCGCGGCGCCGGTCGGCGAGATCGAGCTCCTTGGCGAGCTGCGCGCGCAGTCCCCCGAGCACGCGCACCACCACGTCGGGCCGGTCGGCGGCGAAGAGGACCGTCGAGGCCGGCTCGGCGCCGAAGCGCGCCAGCTCCTCCTCGGAGAGGAACTTCGCGATCGGCGAGCGCACCTGTCCCTCCTCGTCGTAGACGAGGTAGGCGAGGCCCTTGGCCCCGAGCTCCTTCGCGTCGCGCTCCAGCCGCTCGAGCTCGCTGCGCGAGAACGCCTGCGGCGCCGTCAGGTACCGCACGGCGGGCGCGTTCGCGAACACGCCGAACCCGGAGCCGCGCGTGACCTCCGTCGCGTCCTCGATCGCGAGGTCGAACCGCAGATCGGGCTTGTCCGAGCCGTAGCGGAGCATCGCCTCGCGGTAGGGGAGGCGGGCGAACGGGCGCGGCGGCGGCTCCCGGCCGAGCGCCTCGAAGCTCGCGACCACGCAGCGCTCGAGCACCTCGAGCACGTCCTCGCGCTCGGCGAACGCGAGCTCAACGTCGAGCTGCCGGAACTCGAACTGCCGGTCGGCGCGCAGATCCTCGTCGCGCCAGCAGGTGGCGATCTGGTAGTAGCGGTCGATCCCGCCGATCACGCACAGCTGCTTGAAGAGCTGCGGCGACTGGGCGAGCGCGAAGAAACGACCGGGCTGTAGGCGGACGGGAACGAGGAAGTCGCGTGCCCCCTCCGGCGTCCCCTTCGTCATGCTCGGCGTCCACACCTCGACGAACCCGAGCTCGTCCATCGTCCGCCGGATGGCGGCGATCGCGGTGTGCGAGAGGCGGAGGTTGCGCTGCATCCGCTCCCGCCGCAGGTCGAGCCACCGGTAGCGCAGGCGGAGCGTCTCGTCGACGCCCTCCTCGTCCAGCTGGAACGGCAGCGGCTCCGAGCGGGAGACGACCGCGAGCCGCTCCACCCGCAGCTCCACCGCTCCCGTCGGCAAGTTCGGGTTGAGGTTCTCGTCCGCCCGCGCGACGACCTCCCCCTCGGCCCGGAGGACGAACTCGTTGCGGACCTGGTGCGCGGCCTCGGCGGCCTCGCGCGCCGTCTCGGGGTTGACGACGAGCTGCAGGACGCCGGTGTGATCGCGGAGGTCGACGAACACGAGCCCGCCGTGGTCGCGGCGCGTGTCGACCCAGCCGGCGACGGTCAGGCGCCGGCCCACGTCGTCGCGGCGCAGCTCGCCGCAGCACGTGTCCCGCCAGCTCACCGCGCGAGGGTATCGGCAAGCCGGTCGAGCGAGATCGGCTCCTCCCGGCCGTCGCGGCGGAGGCGGGCGCCGCCCGCGTCGACGACCACGACGCTGCGCGCGCGGAGCCGCCCGGCCTGCGTGAGCTGCCCCTTCGGCGAGCGGCCGGCGTAGTCGGTGTCGCAGGCGAGCCCGCGGGCGCGCAGCGCCGCCATCGCGGTGAGCACCGGCGCGCGGTCGGCGCCTTCCCCGAGCACGAAGAAGACGTCGACCGGCTCGGCGCTCGCCTCTCCGTCGCCCAGGGAGAGCAGGAGCCGCTCGATCCCGGCCCCGAAGCCGATCCCCGGCGTCGGCGGGCCGCCGATCGCCTCGACCAGGCCGTCGTAGCGGCCGCCGCCGCAGATCGAGTCCTGGGCGCCGATCGCCTCGTCCTTGAACTCGAACGTCGTCCGCGTGTAGTAGTCGAGGCCGCGCACAAGGGTCGGGGCGAGCTCGTATGCGACCCCGTACGCCTCCAGGTAGCGCCGGAGGTCGTCGAAGTGCACGCGGCACGCGGCGCAGAGCGACTCGCCGATCACGGGGGCGTCACGTAGCAGGTCCCGGACGCGGGGGCTCTTGACGTCGAACACGCGCAGCGGCGTCGTCCGCCGCTTCGCGCGCGCCTCGCCGTCGAGCTCGCCCTCGTGCACGTCCAGCCAGGCCTGCAGGCGCTCGAGGTACGCCGGCCGGCACGCCGCGTCGCCGATCGAGTTCAGCTGGAGGACGTAGTCGGGGACGCCGAGCCGGGCCAGGATGTCCGCGTAGAGCCGGATCACCTCTGCGTCGACGGCGGGGTCGGCAGTGCCGATCGCCTCGACCGAGAGCTGCCAGTGCTCGCGGTAGCGCCCGCGCTGGGGGCGGTCGTAGCGCCACATCGGCGCGATCGTGTAGAGCTTCTGCGGCTGCGGCTCGCGGTGCAGGCCGTGCTCGAGGTACGCGCGGCAGATCGGCGCCGTCCCCTCCGGACGGAGGGTGAGCGAGCGCCCGCCCCGGTCCTCGAAGGTGTAGGTCTCCTTCTGCACGACGTCGGAGCCCTCGCCCGAGCTGCGGACGATCAGCGCGGTGTCCTCGATGGCGGGCGTCTGGATCGGCCGGTAGGCGTAGAGCCGGCACACCTCCTCCATCGTCTCGGTCACGCGCCGCCAGCGCGGCTGCTCGGAGGGGAGGATGTCGTGGGTGCCGCGCGGCGCCTCGAACTTCACGAGGCGCGAAGCTCGCTCAGGAACGGGTTCCGCGCCAGCTCGTCGCCGAGGGTCGTCGGCGGGCCGTGGCCGGGGTACACGACCGTGTCGGGAGGGAGGCGGTCGCCGAGCGCGCGGATCGAGGAGACGAGCGCCTCCCAGTCGCCGCCGGGCAGGTCGGTGCGGCCGACGCCGCCGGCGAACAGCACGTCGCCGGAGAACAGCGCGCCGTCGGCATGGAACGCGATATGGCCGGGCGAGTGGCCGGGAACGAGGAGCGTCTCGAACGAGATCCCCGCCGCATGGACGGTCTCGTCGCCCGCGAGCCAGACGGCGGCGGTCACCGGGCGGATGCGCACGCCGGCGGAGGCGAACATCTCGTCGGCGCGCTCCAGCACCTCGGCCTCGGCCCCGGGCGCGTAGACGGTCGCGCCCGTCCCCTCTGCCAGGTCGCCGACGGCGCCGATGTGGTCCCAGTGCGAGTGCGTGACCAGGATGGCCGCACAGCGGGCGCCCGCGCGCGCCAGCTGCAGGCGCAGATCCGCGGCATCCGCGCCCGGGTCGACCACGACGGCCTCGGGCGCCCCGCGCTCGGCGCGGACGACGTAGCAGTTCGTCCCGATCGGGCCGAGTTCGTAGCGGTCGACGGCGAGCGGCACCGCGTCAGTCTAGGCACTCGCCCTCCGTTTCCGCGGCGGCCGAGCGGCCTCCCGACTAGGATCGCGGGCCGTGCAGTCGTGGGACCTGCTCGCGATCGAGGCGCCGGACGGCACACGTGATCCGGTCGTCCTCACGAGCGACGACGATGCACGGGCCGTGCTGATCCGCATCGGCGCCGGGCAGGAGCTCGGCGACCACCAGGTCAAGGAGGTGGCCTGGATCGTCGTCGTCGACGGCCGCGTCCGCGTGCGCTGCGGCGCCGAGGAGGTCGACGTCGGGACGGGAGCGCTCTTCCGCTTCGAGCCGGACGAACGGCACGCGGTCGCCTCGGACGACGGCGCGCGGATCCTGCTGCTGCTCTCCCCGTGGCCGGGCGCGGGGCACTACCGCGGCCAGCAGAGCGCTTCCCGCTAGGCCGGCTCCTCGCCCTGCGAGCGCGCGCCCTGGCCGGTGCGCCGGCGGTACATCCGGTAGGCGAAGCTGTCGACCAGGTAGCTGAACGGCATGAAGAGGAGCATGAGCTGCAGCGTGTAGACGATGCGCGAGTCGAGCGGTGTCCCGCTGTCGAGGAACGTGAGGATCAGGAACATGAAGGGAGCGAAGACGAGCGACCGCTTCGCCACCCGCCGCCAGGAGGGCGGCTCGACCACGCGTTGGCGTCCGCGCGCCTGCGCCGGCCGGCGGGTCGGTGCACGGCCGTTGCTGCTCGCGCGCGAGCGCGCGAGCGAGTCCGCCTCCTCGGGGTCGACCTCGCGTCCCGTCTCGTCGACGTAGACCTCTTCCCACTCGTGGCGGCGCTCCTTCTCGCGCCGCCTGCGCTGCTTCCGGGTCGCCACCCGCCTAGCGTATCCGGACGGGCTCGCCGGCCACGAGGACCGTGTGCACGACCTCGCCGCCGAGGTGGTACGCCAGGTAGCGCCAGTCGGGCGCGTCGAGCAAGACGGCGTCCGCGGCGTAGCCGGGCGCGAGGCGGCCGACTCGCGCCGCGCGGCCGAGGACGTGGGCGGCGTTGACCGTGCAGGCCGTCAACGCCTCGGCGGGGGACATCCGCAGCTGCGTGGCGGCGAGCGAGCACACGAGCGGCAGGCTCTCGCAGAACGCGCTCCCGGGGTTGAAGTCGGTTGCGAGCGCGATCGCGGCGCCCGCCTCGACGAGCGCACGCGCGGGCGGCATCGGCCGGCCGAGGAAGAGCGCGCTGGCGGGCAGGAGGACGCCCACGACGTCGCTCGCGGCGAGCGCGCGCACGCCCCCGGCGCCGGTCGCCTCGAGATGGTCGACCGAGCGGGCACCGATCTCCAGGGCGAGCGGCACGGCGCCGGCCTCCGTGAACTGGTCACCGTGCAGGCGGAGCGCGAGCCCCGCCCGCGCGCTGGCCTGCAGGTAACGCCGCGCCTGCGCTGCGTCGAAGGCACCCTTCTCGAGGAACACGTCCGCCGACTCGGCGATCGGCGCGGCTTCGGGGAGCACCTCCGCCAGCGCCCAGTCGAGGTACGCGTCGCCGTCGTCGAACTCGGGCGGGACCGCGTGCGCGCCCAGCCAGGTGGGGACGCCACCCGCGTCGCGTACCGCGCGCAGCGACGCCAGCTCGGTCTCCCGGTCGAGCCCGTAGCCCGACTTGCCCTCCCACGTCGTGGTGCCGTGGCGGAGCATCCAGCGCCGGTGCCGCTCGACCGCGGCCGCGACTCCCTCCCGACCGGCGGCGCGCGTCTTCGCGACCGTCGCCCGGATACCGCCGCCGGCGGCATGGAGCTCCTCGTAGCTCGCTCCGCCCGCGCGCAGGGCGAATTCGTCGACGCGGTCGCCGGCGAACGCGGGATGCGCGTGGCAGTCGACCAGGCCTGGGATCGCGCAGAGGCCCCGCCCGTCGAGCTCGGCGACGTCGCCGCCGAGCGCGGGCAGCTCGCGCATCCGGCCGACAGCCTCGAGGGTGTCGCCGTGGACGAGCAGGTACGCGTCCTCGAGCACGGCCACGTCGGCAAGCGACCCCCCACGGAGCGGCGCGCCGCGGCCGGCCGGCGTGGCGAGCTGGGCGAGGTCGCGGACGAGGAGCCGGCGCGGCGACGCCGGCGGCGTCACGACCCGCCGCTCGGGCGCATCGGCAGCTCGAGGCCGTGCTCGTCCGCGGCGGCGAGCGCGTCCTCGTAGCCCGCGTCGGCGTGCCTCAGCACCCCCGTCCCCGGGTCGCCGGTGAGCACCCGCTCGAGACGCTCGGCAGCGTCCGCCGTGCCGTCCGCGACGACGACCATGCCGGCATGGAGCGAGTTGCCGATCCCGACACCGCCGCCGTGGTGGACCGAGACCCAGGTCGCACCGTTCGCGACGTTGAGCAGCGCGTTGAGGACCGGCCAGTCGGCGATCGCGTCCGAGCCGTCGCGCATCGCCTCCGTCTCGCGGTACGGCGAGGCGACCGAGCCGGCGTCGAGGTGGTCGCGTCCTATGACGACCGGCGCCTTGACCTCACCGCTCGCGACCAGGTCGTTGATCGCGAGCCCGGCGCGGGCCCGGTCGCCCAGCCCGAGCCAGCAGATCCGGGCCGGCAGCCCCTGGAACGCGACGCGGTCGGGCGCGAGCTCGAGCCAGCGCTGCAGCAGCCGATCGGCGGGGAACAGCCGCCGCAGCCCTTCGTCGATCGCGGTGATGTCGCCGGGGTCGCCGGACAGCGCCGCCCAGCGGAAGGGACCGATCCCACGGCAGAAGAGCGGCCGGATATAGGCCGGGACGAAGCCCGGGTATGTGAACGCGTCGGCTACGCCCGCCTCATAGGCCTCCCCTCGCAGATTGTTGCCATAGTCGAAAACGTAGCTGCCCGCCCGGACGTAGTCGAGCAGGGCCTCGACGTGGCGGACGATCGCCGCGCGGGCGCGGCGCAAGTACTCGCCGGGATCGGTGCGGCGCAGCTCCGCGGCCTCGGCAACGGACATGCCCGCGGGCACGTAGCCGTTCAGCGGGTCGTGGGCCGCGGTCTGGTCGGTGACGAGGTCGAAGCGCTCACCGCGGCGAGCGAGCTCGGGGACCACCTCGGCGGCGTTCCCGAGCAGCCCGACCGACAGCGGCCGGCGCTTCTCGGCGGCGCGCCGGACGCGCGCGAGCGCCGCGTCGAGAGAGTCGGCCGCCTCGTCGAGGTAGCGCGTCTCGAGGCGCCGCCGGATCCGCTCGGGGTCGACCTCCACGCAGAGGATCGCGGCACCGGCCATCGTCGCGGCGAGGGGCTGCGCGCCGCCCATCCCTCCCAGCCCGGCTGTCAGGATCGTGCGGCCCGCCAAGTCGGGCGCCCCGAAATGCCGCTCGCCGGCCGCCGCGAACGTCTGGTACGTCCCCTGCAGGATCCCCTGGGTTCCGATGTAGATCCAGCTGCCGGCGGTCATCTGCCCGAACATCGTCAGCCCGAGCGCCTCCAGCCGGCGGAATTCGTCCCAGGTCGCCCACCGCGGCACGAGGAGCGAGTTCGCGATCAGAACGCGTGGAGCCCCCGGGTGCGTGCGGAAGACGCCGACCGGCTTGCCGCTCTGCACGAGCAGGGTCTCGTCGTCGGCGAGGGCGAGCAGCGAGCGCACGAGCGCGCGCAGAGCCTCGGGGCTCCGGGCCGCCCGACCGGAGCCGCCGTACACGACGAGCTCCTCGGGACGCTCGGCGACGTCCGCGTCGAGGTTGTTGAGCAGCATCCGCAGCGGCGCCTCCGTCTGCCAGGAACGCGCGTTCAGCGCCGTGCCCCGCGGCGCGCGGATCCGCGTCAGGTCCCCGCAGAGCTGCTCGACGGCGGCCTCCAGCGTCGCGATCACGTGCACGAACAGCTCCGTTCGCGGCTACCGCGGGCCCGGGGAAGGAGAACGGAGGCGTCGGTGCGGCGAAACCAGACCCGTAGGGTGCTCATCGCAGCGGCCCGGCCTCCGCCTCCACCGCGTCGACCAGCGACCCGTCTCGGATCGCTCCGGCGACGCGCTCGATGTCGGCCGACAGCGGACGGTCGTCGCGCAGGCGCGGCGACAGCGAGCGGACGAACGCCCGCGCGGCGCGAGCGCCCGCGCCCGGCTCGAGCGGCGCGAGGAACTCGACCGCCTGCGCCCCGGCCAAGAGCTCGATCGCCAGCGAGCGCTCGACGTTCGCGAGGACCTGCCAAGCCTTGAGCCCGGCCGCGTTTCCCATCGAGACGTGGTCCTCCTGGCCGGCGCTCGTCGGGATCGAGTCGACGCTCGCGGGGTGCGCGAGCGCCTTGTTCTCGCTGACGAGCGACGCGGCCACGTACTGGGGGATCATGAAGCCGGAGTTGAGCCCGCCCTCCCCCGTCAGGAACGGGGGCAGCCCGTCGGAGAGGCTCGGGTTCACGAGCCGCTCGAGCCGGCGCTCGGAGATGCTCGCGAGCTCGGCCACCGCCATCGCCAGGGCGTCGAGCGCGAACGCGAGCGGCTGGCCGTGGAAGTTGCCGTTCGAGACGAGTTCCTCCTCTTCGACCAGGACGAGCGGGTTGTCGGTCGCCGCGTTCAGCTCCGCGGAGACGACTCCCTCGACGTACGCGAGCAGCCCGCGCACGGCACCGTGCACCTGCGGCGCGCAGCGGAGCGAGTACGCGTCCTGCACCCTGTCGCACCAGCGGTGCGCCTCGTTGATCGACGACCCCTCGAGCAGCAGGAGAACGTTCGCCGCCGAGTCGCACTGCCCCGGGAGCCCGCGCAGCTCGTGGATGCGCGGGAGAAGGCTCCTCCGCGAGCCCTGGAGCGCCTCGAGCGAGAGCGCGCAGGCGACGTCGGCCGCCACGGCGAGCCGCCTGGCGCGCACGAGCCCGAGCGCGGCGAAGGCGGCCATGAACTGCGTGCCGTTGATGAGCGAGAGGCCCTCCTTGGCGCGGAGCTCCAGCGGCTCGAGGCGCACGCGTGCGAGCGCCTCAGCGCCGGGGAGCCGGTCGCCGTCGACCCACGCCTCACCCTCCCCGACGAGCGGGAGCGCCAGGTGCGCGAGCGGGGCGAGATCCCCGCTCGCGCCGACCGAGCCGCGCGCCGGAACGTGCGGCAGCACGCCGCGGTTGAGACACTCGACGAGCAGTTCGGCGACGGCCGGACGCGCGCCCGAGCAGCCCTTCGCGAGGGTGTTCGCTCGCAGCAGCATCGCCGCGCGGACGATCTCGTCCGGGTACGCCTCCCCGACGCCGCAGGCATGGCTGCGGAGCAACCGCAGCTGGAGCTCCCCCGTCAGCTCGCGCGGGATCTCGCGGGACACGAACCGGCCGAAGCCGGTGTTGACGCCGTACGTGTGGTCTCCGCCGGACTCGGCGACCCGCTCGACGAGGGCCCGCGCCGCGGCCATCCGCTCGCGCGCGTCACGCGCGAGCGCGGCGGGGGCGCCCTCGACCGCAGTTGACCACACGTCGCCGACAGTCAGATCGTCACCCGTCAGCAGGTGGCCCGTGACCACGCGATCCACTGAGGCGAGTCTAGCTCCGCCGCGGTGCGCTCCCGCTCACGGCCCGGGCGTGGGAAGCTGGTGGGTGCGGCGCGTGCGCTCGCTCACCTCGACAGGCGCCGGACCTGACCGCCGTCGACGTGGACCACGTAGAGCTCGTCGCGGCGCACGAACGCGATCCGCGTTCCGTCTGGCGACCAGACCCACTCTTGCGCCGCTTGGCGCGTCAGCCGCCTGCGCGACCACGGGTCGACCGCCGCAACCTCGATCCCCCGG
Source organism: Thermoleophilia bacterium (assembly GCA_014534345.1). GTDB lineage: Bacteria > Actinomycetota > Thermoleophilia > Gaiellales > Gaiellaceae > JACVRR01. Next base: position 16,699 of record JACVRR010000014.1, read on the forward strand.
CGCGGCCGCTGAACCGCCAGCATTCGTCCGTCCGCAGACCACACGGCGTCGACGAGAGGCTGTCTCTCCTCGCGCTGCACGATCGGGCGCCTCCCGGCGAGTGACACGACCCCGACCCGGAGCCCCTTACGGCGCAGGCTGACAAAGCGGAGAGCTTTCCCGTCCGGCGACCAGGCAACGTCCCACACGGGCTCGCGGACGAGCAACCGGCGCTCGCTGCCGTCCCGCTTCACCACGTGGAGCGCGCCTGCGTCGAACGCGAGCCACTCCCCGGAAGGCGACCACCAGAACTGCCAGGACAGACTCGCTCCCGCCGGCGAGACCCGCCGCTGCCCCGTCCCGTCCGCCGCAGCTACGTGGAGCTCGTAGTTCCGAGCCCCGCGAGCATCGAGGAACGCAAGCGTCTGCGAGCGCGGCGACCACGCGAACGGCCGGAGCTCGCGCTGGAGCACGCGCGGGAACCGCCCGACGCGCACGCCGGGGACGGCGCCGACGCGCGTCAGTCCCTCGCCGTCCGCGCGGATCGTCAAGAGCCCGGCGGTGTCGACTTGGCTCGCGACGTAGCGCCGGAAGGCGATCTTCCGCCCGTCGTGCGACCACGAGGGGGCGTGGGCGCCCGCGCCGGTGAGGTCGCGTCCGTCGCTCCCGTCGGCGTCCGCGACCGAGATTCCTCCCCACTCGTGCAGCCGCACGCCGCCCGACGCGCGCGCGTAGGCGATGCGGCTTCCGTCCGGCGACCACGCCGCCTCGCGGCCGCGGCCGATCCGCCGCTTCTCGCCGCCGTCCGCGTCGAAGACCCAGATCTCGCTGCGGCTCCCGTCGTATGGGCTGCGGCAGCCACCGCGCGAGCAATCCGGGTGACGCGGCACCACCGTCGCGACGACCGAGCGGCCGTCGGGCGACCACGACGGCTCGTAGACTCCGTGCGGCTCGTCGAGCACGTCGCCTCCTCCGCCGAAGCCGACTCCGCCGCAGCCGGCGAGCGCCAGAGAGAGAACGGCGGCGATGAACACCGAACGCCAAAGCGACGCTCGTCGCCGATCCGACACGCCGCGGAACCCGCTCTCGTTACCGGTCACGATCGAGCCTCCCCTGGTCGCTGTCCCGGAAGCATGGAGGGCGTCGCTAACCGGCGCCTAACGGCGCCGCTCGCGCTCCGGGGAGGCTGACGGCGGAGATGGCGTCGGACCCTCCGTCACGAGGTCGAGCAGGCGCAGCTCGAGCACGCGCGACGGGTCGAATCCGTCGATACGAAGCAGCGCGCCCGCCGCGGCCGCCGCCGCGGCCGCCGGCATCAGGCCGACCAGCTCGGACCCCAGCACGTCGGCCCCGCGAGCGGCGGCCTCGTCGCCCACCCGCTGGACGACCTCGTGCAGCGCGGCCGCCTCCCAGTCCTCGACGTTCATGCTCACCTGCACGACGCCGGCGCGCGGCAGCTCGAGGCCGAGCGCGCGCACGCCGGGGAACCCGCCCCCGGCCTCGCGCACGACGCCCGCGATCGCGCGGGCGGTCTCGAGGTCGCCGCGCAGGTTCACGTTGAACGCGATCAGCGGCCGACGAGCGCCCACGATCACGCCGCCGGCGCGCTCGTCGAGGCGGCGCGGGCCGTAGTCGGGCTCGAGCTCGCCGGCGTCGACCCGCCGCTGCAGCGCATCCGGCCCGCCGCGGCGGAAGAACGCCGGTCCCCGTCCGCCGCCCACCTCCCCGTAGAGGAAGACGGGAAGCGCGAGCTCCGCGGCGACCCGCTCCGCCAGCGCGAGCGCCGCCGCGCGGGCGCGCGACATGTCGGCCGGGACGACGGGAACGATCGGCACCACGTCGGCGGCACCGATCCGCGGATGGGCGCCCTCGTGCCGGCGGAGGTCGATCCGCTCGCGCGCGCAGGCGATCCCGGCCACCAGGGCGTCGGCGAGCGACCGCTCGTCCCCGACGAGGGTGAACACGGACCGGTTGTGGTCGGCGTCGGCGTGCACGTCGAGCAGGGCGGCGCGCTCCCCGAGCGCCGCGGCGATCGCCTCGATCGTCCCCCGGTCGCGCCCCTCCGAGAAGTTCGGCACCGACTCGAGGGGCCGCTCCATCGCAGCCGTACTCTAGGAGCCGTGAAGGCGTACTACGACGCCCGCGCGCCGGAGTACGACGACTGGTACTACGGCTCGGGGCAGTTCGGCGGCGTCGCGCGACCCGGTTGGGACGAGGAGCTGCGGACGCTCGCCGCAGCGCTCGCCGCCGTGCCCGCGGCGCGCACGCTGGACGTCGCGTGCGGCACCGGATTCCTCACGCGCCACCTCCGCGGCGCCGTGACCGGGCTCGACCAGAGCGGCGCGATGCTCGCCGAGTTCGCGCGCCGGGTGCCGGACGCCGCGACCGTGCGGGCGGACGCGCTGGCGCCGCTCCCGTTCCCCGACGACGCCTTCGAGCGGCTCGTCACGGGCCACTTCTACGGTCACCTGCGCCCGCACGAGCGCGTCGCCTTCGTCCGCGAGGCGCGCCGCGTCGCCGGCGAGCTGTTCGTCGTCGACTCGGCGCTCCGGGAGGACGTCGAGCCCGAGGGGGTCCAGGAGCGGGTGCTGCAGGACGGCTCGCGCTGGTCGGTGTACAAGCGGTACTTCGAGCCCGCGGAGCTGGCGGCGGAGCTCGGCGGCGGAGCGGTCGTACACGCTGGGCGGTGGTTCGTCGCCGTTCGCTGCCCGTGACGCGCCGCCGCACGTCGTACCGCTCGCTCACCTCGCTCCAGCGCGACAACGCGCGCTGCCGTGCGTGCGCCGACGCGGGGCACCGACTCGAGTCGTTGCCGGTGTTCCAAGGCGGGCCCGGGCAGCGGGCGTACATCCTCGGACAGGCCCCGGGGGCCGTCGAGGGCGAGGAGCGGCGGCCGTGGCGCGGACGGGCGGGCCGGACCCTCCGCCGCTGGCTCGAGCTCGACGAGGAGTCGTTCTACGCGACGTTCTACTGCGCCTCCATGACGCGCTGCTACCCGGGCAAGGCGCCGTCCGGGCGGGGCGATCGCACGCCGACGCCGGAGGAGCGGCGGCTTTGCGCGTTCTGGCGGGAGTGGGAGCTTCGCCTCCTGCGGCCGCGGCTGCTGGTGCCGGTCGGCGGTCTCGCGATCCGGGCGCTACTCGGCGTGCCGAGCCTCGCGGAGTGCGTCGGCCGGCGGTTCGACTACGGCGACGCCGTCGCGGTCCCGCTCCCGCATCCGTCGGGCGCGAGCGGCTGGCTGAACGACGCGGCCAACCGAGAGCGCGTCGCGGAAGCAGCCGCGCTGATCCGCACCGAGCTGGCCGCGTTCAGCGCGTTCCCACCACGATCATCCGCCGGGTCTCCTCCGTGAGCTCTCCCCCGTCCGCGTCGTAGCCGTCGACGCGCGCGAACCCCGCCGCCAGCAGCCAGTCGCGCAGCTCCGTGAAGGTGAAGAACCGGACGGAGAACTCCGCCTTGCGCACCCGGCCGCCGCGCACGACGACGCGCTCGGTGAACGTCCGTCCGCTGTGGACGTCGAAGCGGTGGCGGTCGACCAGCAAGTCGCCGTCGCGCTCGCTCCCGGTCATGGGCAGCATCCGGCGGACGTAGACGTCGCGGTTGTGCAGCTCGATCGCCAGGCGGCCGCCGGGTCGCAGGGAGGCGCACGCCTCCGCGAGCACGCGCCGGTTGTCCTCGTCGCCGAAGTAGCCGAAGGTCGTGAACCACAGCAGCGCGCGGTCGAACCGCTCCGTCCACGGCAGCGTCCGCATGTCGCCCTGCACGTACTCGACCTCGACGCCGCGCTCCGCGGCATCCCCGCGCGCCCGCTCGAGGAAGAGCGGCGTGACGTCGAGCCCGGTCACCCGGCACCCGCGTGCCGCCAGCCGGTTCGCGATCCGCCCGTGACCGCAGCCGAGGTCGAGCACCGCCGTCCCCGCCTCGAGCTCGAGGACGCGCCAGATCACCTCCGTCTCGGCGTCGCTCACCTCGTCCGTGAGCCACGGCTCGTAGAAGTAGAGGTAGTCCTCGTCGAAGACCTGCTCGAACTGGAAGCGCGGCTCGCTCATTGCTCGACCGTGTAGAGCCGCCACTGGCCGGGAACGCCCTTCAGCTCGACGGCGCCGCGGTCGGCGAAGGAGAGGCCCGACCCCGCGACGAGGTCGCGGACCGTGGCCGAGACGAGCACCTCTCCCGGCCCCGCCAGCGCGGCGATCCGGGCGCCGATGTGGACCGCGAGCCCACCCACCTTGTCCGCGATGAGCTCGCACTCCCCGGTGTGCAGGCCGACGCGCACCTCGAGGCCCAGCTCGCGGACGGCCTCGGCGACCGCGACGCCGCAGCGAACAGCGCGGGCCGGCCCGTCGAAGGTGGCGAGGAACCCGTCCCCCGCCGTGTCGACCTCGCGCCCACGGAACCGGGCGAGGTGCGCGCGAACGACGTCGTGGTGCGACTCGAGCAGCCGACGCCACTCCCGGTCGCCGAGGGCGGCCGCGCGCTCCGTGGCCCCGACGACGTCGGTGAAGAGGACGGTCGCGAGGACGCGGTTGAGCTCCGCCTCGACCGCGAGGTCGGCGACGAACTCCTCGACCGCCGTCGCGAGCGGCTCGACGTCGCCGAGCCAGGGGTAGTGATCGGAACCCGGAAGCTCGATCCATCTCGCCCCCGGAATCGCCTCCGCCACCTCCCGCCCGCGCTCGACCGGGACGGGACGGTCGCCTGTGCGATGCAGCACGAGCGTCGGCACACGGATGGCGGGCAGTACGTGGCGCACGTCGATCCGGGCGTTCATTCGCATGAGCGCCGCAAACGCTCCCGGCGTGGCCGAGAAGCGAATCCAGCTGGGCCACCAGCGCCGGATCTCGTCGTCGCGGAGCGCGGATGGGCCGTACACGCGGATGTCCTCGTCGGCCAGCGCGCGCGTTCCCCAGCGGGCTCGGTAATCGGCGATCGCGCGCTCGAGGCGGTCCGGGTCGGCCCGCGAGCTGGCGTAGGCGCCAAGCAGGATCGCCCCGACCGTCCGCCCCGGATAGGTCGACGCGAACAGGACGGTCATCGCCGCGCCCTCCGATATGCCCATGATCACCGCGCGCTGCGAGCCGACCGCGTCCATCACGGCGCGGACGTCGTCCATCCGCTCCTCGAGCGTGGGTACGCCGTGCACGCCGTCCGAGAGGCCGGTGCCGCGCTTGTCGAAGAGGATCAGGCGCGAGAAGCGCGCCAGGCGACGCCGGAAGGCGGCCTGGTAGCGGTCGTGCCACTCGTACTCGACGTTTCCGGCCATGCCCGGAACGACGACGAGATCGAGCGACCCCTCGCCGAGCACCTGGTACGCGATGCTGACCTCGCCGCTCGACGCGTACCGCGTCTCCGGAAGCTGCATCTCGTCAGTGTGACGCGGAAGGGAGGGAAAACACGCGTCGTTAGTCTCAACTGCATGGCCGACGGCGTGCCCTACCGGCGAACCTTCCTGCGGCTGCTCGGCTTCCTACGGCCGTACAAGTGGTCGCTGGCGGTCTCGGTCGTCCTCGCCGTCGGCTCGCAGGCGGCCGCGGTCGCGATCGCGTTCCTGACCGGGAGCGGCCTCGAGGAGGCGATCGAGGGGAGCGAGCGGCGCACCCTGGTCGTGCTCGCGGCGCTCGTGCTCGCCGCCGGGCTGGCGCGCGCGCTGCTGATGGTCGGGCGGCGGCTGATCTCCGGCCGCCAGGCGCTCGCCGTCGAGTTCGACCTGCGGAACGCGCTCTACGCGAAGCTCGTGCGCCTCTCGTTCGGGTTCTACGACCGCCACCAGACCGGGCAGCTGATGTCGCGGGCGACCGTCGACCTGCAGGCCGTCCGCTTCTTCCTCGGCTACGGCCTGATCTTCTTCTTCCAGCACGTCCTCACGATCGTCGGCGTGACGGGCGTCATGTTCGTCGTCGACTGGCGGCTCGCGTTCGCCGCCACCGCCGTGACGCCGCTGATCGTCGTCATCGCCTACCGCTACAGCCAGGTCTCGCACCCCGTCCTGCGGGACGTCCAGCAGAAGATGGCCGACGTCGCGACGGTCGCGGAGGAGAACATCGTCGGCGTCCACGTCGTGAAGTCGTTCGCGCGCGAGCGCGACGAGTCGGAGAAGTTCGCCCGCCGCTCCGAGCGGGTGTTCGAGCGCAGCGTCGACGCCAACCGGCAGCGGGCGAAGTACGTGCCGCTGCTCGCGTTCCTGCCGCTGATCGCGCAGGGCGGCGTCCTGCTGGTCGGTGGGCGGATGGTCGCGCGCGGCGACCTCGCGCTGAGCGCCTTCTTCGCCTTCAACGTGCTGACGCTGATGCTCGTGATGCCGCTGCGGATGCTCGGGATGTGGATCGGCCAGGCCCAGCGCGCGACGGCGTCGGGCGAGCGCATCTTCGAGGTGCTGGACGAGACGGAGGACATCTCCGACCGACCCCAGGCGCGGCCGCTGCCGCCGGGCGAGGGGAGGGTGCGCTTCGACGGCGTCGACTTCGCGTACACGCCGGGGCGGCCGGTGCTGCAGGGGATCGACCTCGACCTCGAGCCCGGCCGGACGGTCGCGCTGATCGGCCACACCGGCGCCGGCAAGACGACGCTCGCCTCGCTCGTCCCGCGCTTCTACGACGTGACCGCCGGGCGCGTGACGGTGGACGGCGTCGACGTCCGCGACCTGCGGCTCTCGTCGCTGCGGCGCGCCGTCGGGGTCGTCGCCCAGGACCCGTTCCTGTTCTCGGCGAGCGTGCGCGAGAACATCGCGTTCGGTGCGCCGGGCGCGAGCGACGAGGAGGTCGAGCACGCGGCGCGGCTCGCGCAGGCGCACGAGTTCATCGCCGAGCTGCCGAACGGCTACGACACCGTGATCGGCGAGCGCGGGATCACGCTGTCCGGCGGGCAGCGCCAGCGGCTCGCGATCGCCCGCGCGCTCGTCCTCGACCCGCGCATCCTGATCCTCGACGACGCGACCGCCTCGGTCGACGCGACGACCGAGGCGCGGATCCGGCTCGCCCTGCGCGGCGTGATGGCGGGGCGGACGACGATCATCATCGCCCACCGGCTGTCGACGCTCGCGCTCGCCGACGAGCTGGTCGTGCTCGACGGCGGGCGGATCAGCGCGCGCGGGACGCACGAGGAGCTGCTCTCCAGCAGCGCCGTGTACCGCGACATCTACGAGCACGGCCTGCTCGAGCGCGAGTTCGCCGAGCGCGTGGAGGCGCGGGCGTGACCGCGCCCACCCAGGCGCGGGGAACGGCCCGCGAAACGGGGACGTCTCCCGCCCGGCGGTGCGCGACCAGCGCGCCGGTCCTTCGCGAAGGGGCTCGCGGGGAACCGCAGGTTCGCCGCGGGAGCGAGGCGCAGCCGAGCGGCGCGGGCGTGGGCGGCGGGCGCGGCAGGCACACATTCGGCACAGAGTCGCGTCCCACCGTTCCAGGCCGCCGGGGTACGCTCGTCGCGGGCGGGGAGGCGGGTCTCCCCAGGTTAGACGCGTCTACCTGTCAGAGGGCGCGCGCATGAGGGTCTGGCAGCCCGGGGGGCACCTGACCGCGCAGCGCGGCGCGAAGGTCGACGACTGGTCGTGGGCCCGTACCGCGCGCCGCGTGTCGACGCTCGCGCGGCTGACGGCGCCGTACAAGGGGCGCACCGCGCTCGCGCTCGGCTCGCTGCTCGCGGCCACGCTGACCGCCCTCGCCCCGCCGTTCGTCGCGAAGCTCGCGATCGACGAGGGCATGCGCGAGCGCGACCTCGCCGCGCTGACGTTCTACGTGGCGCTGTTCCTCGCCGCGGGCGCGGCCAGCCTGGTCACCAGCTCGGCGCAGACGTACTTCACGGGCTGGACGGGCGAGCGGATCCTCGCCGATCTCCGCGACCGGCTGTTCCGCCACCTGCAGCGGCTCTCGCTCGGCTACTACGAGCGCAACCGCGCGGGCGTCGTCATCTCGCGGCTGACGAACGACGTCGACGCGCTCGACCAGCTCGTGACCGACGGGCTCACGACGCTCGTCCAGAACACTCTGGTGCTGCTCGGCTCGGCCGCGATTCTCTTCTACCTCGACTGGCGGCTCGCGCTCGCGACGCTCACCGTCATCCCGCTGATGGCCGTCGCGACGGCGGTCTTCCGCGTCCGCTCGGCACGGGCCTACCGCGCGGTCCGCGAACGGCTCGGCCTGGTGACCGCGACGCTCGCCGAGGACATCGGCGGGATGCGCGTCGTCCAGGCGTTCACGCGCGAGGAGGCGAACCGGCGGCAGTTCGAGGAGGTCAACGCCCGCTACCGCGCGTCGAACCAGCAGACCGTCGTGCTCAACGGCCTGTACTTCCCCTTCGTCGACCTGCTGTCGGCGGTCGCGACCGCCATCGTGCTCGCCTACGGCGGCTACCTGGCGCTGGAGGGATCGATCACCGCCGGGACGCTGTTCGCCTTCATCCTCTACCTGTCGAACTTCTTCGACCCGGTCCAGCAGCTCTCGCAGCTCTACAACACGTTCCTGGCGGCCGTCGCGGCCCTCGACAAGATCATGGACGTGATGGAGGAGGAGCCCGATGTCGTCGACGCGCCCGGAGCGCGCGAGCTGCCGCGGATCGAGGGCGACGTCCGCTTCGTGGGGGTCCGCTTCGGCTACGGCGACGGCCCTGAGGTGCTGCACGGGATCGACCTCGACGTGGCGGCGGGGACGACGGTCGCCCTCGTCGGCCACACCGGCGCCGGCAAGTCGACGATCGCGAAGCTGCTCGCCCGCTTCTACGACCCGCGCGCCGGACGGATCACGATCGACGGGGTGGATCTCCGGGACGTCACCCAGGCGTCGCTACGCAGCCAGCTCGGCGTCGTACCCCAGGAGGGGTTCCTGTTCGCCGGCTCGGTGCACGACAACGTCGCCTTCGGACGGCCGGAGGCGACGCGCGAGCAGGTCGTCGCGGCCGCGCGCACCGTCGGGGCGCACGAGTTCATCATGGCGCTCGAGGACGGCTACGACACCCAGCTGCAGGAGCGCGGCAGCCGCCTGTCGCTCGGCCAGCGCCAGCTGGTCGCGTTCGCCCGGGCGCTGCTCGCCGACCCGCGGATCCTGATCCTCGACGAGGCGACCTCGTCGGTCGACATCGGCACCGAGCGCAAGCTCGAGCGCGCCCTGCGCCGCCTGCTGGCGGGACGAACGGCGTTCGTGATCGCCCACCGGCTGTCGACCATCCGCGACGCCGACCTGATCGTCGTGCTCGAGCACGGCCGGGTGGTCGAGCAGGGAACCCACGGCGAGCTGCTCGCGCGACGGGGGCTCTACACCGCCCTCTACGGCGACTGGGCCGCGGCGTAGCGCGGGACGGCGGCCGCGCCGATCCGCTCGGCCGGCGTGGCCGTCAACGGCGCTGGCGGACGCGTGGTAAACACTTCGCCCCGTGGAGCAGGCGCTCGCCGACTACGGCCTCCTGACCCTCTTCGGGATCGTCGCCCTGCAGACGATGGGGATCCCCGGCCTTCCTGGCAAGACCGCGCTCGTCGCCGCGGCGGTCCTCGCGGCCGACGGCCATTTCCAGATCTGGCAGGTGATCGCGCTGACCGCCGCCGGCGTGACCATCGGCGGCTACGCGGGCTACCTCTGGGCGCGCGGCGGCGGACGCCGGATCCTCGTCGGCGACCACGCCCTCGCGCGCCGCCTCGAGCGCCCGCTGCTGCTCACCGAAGGGTTCTTCGCGGCGCACGGCCCCAAGGCGGTCTTCCTGGCCCGGTTCTTCCCCGGGGTCAAGGTCGTGGCAGCGCCGGCCGCCGGCCTCGCGCGCATGCCGCCGGCGCGGTTCGCGCTCTGGCACCTGCTCGGGGCGCTCGGGTTCGCGCTCCTGTTCGGCCTCACGGGCTTCTACGCCGGCAAGGGAGCGCTCGCGCTGCTCGAGCGCCTCGGCCTGTACGCGCTCGTCCCGCTCGCCTTCCTCCTCGGCGCCAGCTGGCTGAGCCTGCGCCTGCTCAAGGCGAGCGCGAGGGCGGCAGGGTTGCGCGCCCGCCTCGCCGGGGAACAGGGCGAGTATGGACCTCGGTGACGACCGGGACGCGAGCATCCTGGGCGGCGCGGACGAGGGGGCCCCGGACGCCGACGCTGCCGCGCAGCGGCAGGCGGAGCCGGTCGTGCACCGCCTCGAGGCGCCGACGCGCGAGGCGGCCGAGGCGCTCGCTGCGATCGTCCGCAACTACGGCTACGAGATCGAGGTCGCCGGGAGCTCGGTGACCGCGTCACGGTACGAGGCCGCGCAGGACGACGAGCTGCTGGCCGACGCCCGCGAGCTGCTGCGCGAGCTGGCCGCCGAGCACGGCGGCTCGTACGAGGGCTCGGCCCCCGACCGCTGAGCCGGCCGGCCCGCCGGGCGTAGGCTGTGCCCGTGGCGCTCGATCGCCGGACGGAAGAGCGGATCGAACAACCGGTCTCGCCCGAGGCCGAGCGCGAGACGCGCCTCTCGCCGGCCCAGGCCGTCGCGGGAATGCGCCTGAACGCCCCGGCGCGCGGCAACCGCAAGCTGCGCACGCTGCTCGAGCGCGTCAACGCCGATCGCCAGGTGAAGGCGTGGTGGCACGTGGCGAACGTCAACGCGGCGGCCCGGCTGGAGATCAACGACCACTCGTGGGTGCACATCCAGATCGTCACGAACATCGCCCTCAAGCTCCTCCGCCAGCTGACCAAGCGGGGCGTCGAGCCCTCGGTCGTGCGCGACTACGGTTACGAGTCCGACGACGCCGAGGTGGTCGTCACGCTCGGGGCGCTGCTGCACTGCGTCGGCATGGCGGTGCACCGCGACCGCCACGAGGACGTGAGCCTCCTCCTCGCGGAGCAGAAGATGCGCGACCTGCTGCGCGGTGTGTACGAGGAGCCGGACCTGACGGTGATCGTGTGCGAGGCGCTGCAGGCGATCACCAGCCACCGGGAAGGCGGGCACCCGCTCACGCTCGAAGCCGGGATCGTTCGCGTCGCCGACGCGCTCGACATGGCCGAGGGGCGCTCGCGCCAGCCGTTCGAGCGCGGGCGCGTCTCGATCCACTCGCTGTCGGCGGCCGCGATCGACGAGGTCGTGATCGGCGAGGGCGAGGCCCGGCCGATCGCGATCGAGATCCGGATGAACAACTCGTCGGGGATCTACCAGGTGGACGGCCTGCTCAAGGCGAAGCTGCGCGGGTCGGGGCTCGAGCAGTACGTCGAGGTCACGGCGCACGTCGAGAGCGAGGCGGAGAAGCGCCTCGTCGCGGCCTATCGCATCGAGCCGTGACGCTACACTCCGCATGCCGTTGCGGGGTCGTCTAACGGCAGGACGCCCGGCTCTGGACCGGGAAGTTGGGGTTCGAATCCCTGCCCCGCAGCCACGAGAGAGCCCGCTCGCAAAGCGGGCTTCCGCGTCGCATGTCGACGCGGACGTCGCCCGGCGCCTACTCGTCGCGCTCGAGCTCGAGATCGAGCCTCGTGAAGCTGTACACGACGAGGTAGCCGACGAGGAGGAAGGCGAGCAGCGCGACGAGCGCTGCGGCGGTTCGGGTCGGCACGGCCGCGAGCTCCTCGTTGACGACTTCGGCGACGCGTAGAGGGTCGACGAGCGCGTCCCAGCTGTTGAAGCGGACGAAGCGACCGACGTAGACGCCGATGCTGCCGAGCGCCAACGCGACGAGGACGCCGAGCCACGCGACCACGGGGCCGAGGGCCCGCCGGAGGATCAGCTGTACGAGATAGAGCGAGGCGAAGCCGAGCAGTAGACCGGTCCACGCAAACGCCGACAGCATGAGACCGTCGTACCAGAGCGGCGCACGGCCCTCGCCGAGGTGGATGAAGTCGGTGAGCAGGTACGGCGCGTTCGGGAAGAAGAGGAGCCACGGAACCAGCACCACCGCGACGGTGAGGTCGAGGCGACGCCGCGCGCGCCCGTACGCCGCGACGGCGAGGACCAGCGGCACCCACGCCAGGGTCAGGTTCCAGACCAGGAAGCGGTAGTGCGAGTCACCGGTCTCGTGCGTTCTGAGCTCCACGGCCGCGACGCACAGCGCGGATGCTGCGAGCAGCGCGACGAGCGCAAGCGTGCGCCGACCCGGCATCGTCGCGGACTGTACGGATCGGCGCCGACGGGCTCCCCCAGCGGCTCGCGTGCCGAGCCGCGCTCGTGAGCGCGTTCCGCGTCTGCAGGGCCGAAGGCGCGGCGACGGTGCCCCCGGCTGCTACGGTGAGCGCACGGTCGGCGCTCCCGCCGGCCCGTGAGATGAGCTTCTCGTTCCTCCTTCGGGTGTTTCGAGGCAGGCGAGTCTCGAACCCCCAAGCAGAGGAGTCGAACGTGTCACAGCAGTCCTTCCGCGAGCTCGGCGTGTCGACGCCCGTCGTCGACGCCCTCGCCGCTCGCTCGATCCACCGGCCGTTTCACATCCAGGCGCTCGTCCTTCCAGACGCGCTCGCCGGCCTGGACGTCCTCGGACGGTCGCCGACGGGGTCGGGGAAGACGCTGGCTTTCGCGATCCCGATCGTCGAGCGGACGCGGCCCGGCGACCGGCGCCCGGCGGCACTCGTGCTCGTGCCGACGCGGGAGCTCGCCGCGCAGGTGACGGCGGAGCTCGACCCGCTCGCCCGTGCGTGCGGCCTCGCGGTCGCGGCCGTCTACGGCGGGGTCCCGCTCGGCGCGCAGGCGAAGCGCGCGGCCGCGGCGCACGTGCTCGTCGCGACGCCCGGCCGGCTCGAGGATCTCACGCAGCGCCGCCTGGTCGATCTGGCGCGCGTGCGGACGCTCGTCCTCGACGAGGCGGACCGGATGCTCGACATGGGGTTCCGGCCGCAGGTCGACGCGATCGTGCGGCGCCTGCCCGCCAACCGGCAGACGATGTTCTTCTCCGCGACGCTCGACGGACAGACCGGTGAGCTGGCCCGCGCGTACACGACGAGCCCGTCGCGCTTCGAGGCCGAGCTCCCGGGCGGGCTAACGCCGACCGAGATCGAGCACCGCTTCGTTCCGGTCACCCCGGACACGAAGATCGAGGCGCTTCTCGAGCATCTCCACTCGTGCGACGGGCGGACGCTCGTGTTCGTCCGGACGAAGCGGGGCGCCGAGCGCCTCGTGCGGAAGCTCCAAGGCCACCAGGTTCCCGCGGTCGCCATGCACGGCGACATGTCGCAGAGCGCGCGCGAGCGGGCGCTCCGCCGATTCGCCCACGGCCAGGCGCGTACGCTCGTCGCGACCGACGTCGCCGCCCGGGGGCTCGACCTCCTCGAGGTGACGCACGTGGTGAACTTCGACCCGCCCGAGGAGGACGGCGGGTACGTCCACCGGACGGGACGCACCGGGCGGGCGGGGCGCAGCGGCGTCGCGATCACGTTCGTCCTGCCCGAGCAGCAGGCGGACACGAGCCACGTCGCGCGTCGGCTGGGCCACGGGGACCAGTTCGAGCAGGCGGGCCTGAGGTCCGCCCAGCCGCGCCTCGTCTACTCGAGCCGGCGCGGCCGCCGCTCGAAATGGTGAGCCGACGCGGCGGTCCGACCCCGCCTGCGGCGACACGAACGCGCTGCTCCGCCGTCCGACAGCCGGATGCGCTGACGGGCCCGGCGGCGGCCTGATCCGCGTCCGGCGTTTCGCGCGCGCCCTTCGCGGCGCGGCGGTCGCCGGCAGCCCGCGCGTCGCCCGCGCGTTCTCGCGCCGCGTGCGCTAGCGCCCCGGCTGCCACGCCGCGAGCGGCGCCGTGCCCGCGGCGGCTCTAACCTGTGCACGTTGGTCGGCCAGGGTAGGACTCAGTCCTCGTCCCGCCGCGCGCAGCACGGCGTCGCGGGACAGCTTCGCGCCGCACTCGGGGCGTCGATCTTCGTCCTCGTCGCCATTCTCGGGGTCGCCTTCTACGTCCCCTACGAGCTGAACCGGACCTCCGACGAGCGGTACGTCGAGAACGTCATCCCGCTGAATCGGGCGGCGCAGGACCTCGTGTCGCAGGTCGCCTCCGGCGAGGCCGCCGCGGCCGACTACCTGCTCACGCGGGACGGCGCCTCGTACGATCGCTACGGCGCGGCGTTCGGCGCGGCGAGCCGCAACCTGACCACGCTCGACGCGATGGCGAGCGACGACCCCGCCCTCCAGTCGCTGGTCCGGAACGCGACGGCGCAGATCGCCGACCTCCAGGGCGTCCTCGAGCGCCGTCTCGGCGGCACGCCGTCGCCCGGGGCCGCACGGGCGACGCCCGAGCCGGCCAGCGTCGCGGCCGCGTTCCGCCGCCTGCGGACGACGACCGAGGCGATGCTCGCGCAGACGAACACGCTCGTCGCCGCGGCTCAGGAGAGGCAGGACCGGACGTACCGCGAGCTGCTGGTCACGCTGGCCGTCCTCGGATCGCTCGGCCTCGCGATCGGCGCGGCCGTGTTCGTCTACACGCCGCGGCGTGTCGGCGAGCTGTACGCGGCCGAGCGGCGCGCGCGCCGC
>JACVRR010000030.1 GCA_014534345.1 Thermoleophilia bacterium
CGGCCGCGAGAGCGACCCGGCGAGGATCCACGCGAGACCGAGACCGAGGACGAGCGCCGCCGCGCCGATCCCGGCCAGTGCGAGGACGTCGCGGCGGACGCGGTCGGCGACGGGCGCCGCGCTCTGGGTCAGGCGCACGGCACCCGTCCGCCTGCCGTCGCGGACGACGGGGACGGCGGTGAACAACAGGTCCTGGCCGAGCGTGGCGCTGTGGCGGACGCCCTGGGCGATGCGCCCCTCGCGCAGCACGGCCGCGATCTCCGGCCGCCCGCCGTAGCGGACGCCGAGCGTCCCGCGGCCGGCGGAGTCGGCCACCACCCGTCCGCGCGCGTCCACGATCACGACGCGCCCGCCGAGGTCGGCGGCGGCCTGCCGCACGAGCCCCTCCAGCTCGGCGCGCCGCGTCAGCCGCCCGGACGCGCTGGCCGCCACCAGGTGCGCCTGGTTCTGCGCGTGCGCGCGCACCTCCGCGTGGACGCGGTCGGAGACGCTGAGGCCGAACGGAATCTCGATCGCGGCCAGCACGAGCACGAGCACGTACGCGAAGGCGGCGAGCAGCCGCAGGCGGAGGGTCACGGACGAAGCTCCATGCAGCTGCGGCCACGCGACGCCCGGGGGAGGGAGGCGTTCATCCGGCCGAGCTCGGCGGCCCGTGGGCGCGTCACGCCTGCGGCTCCAGCTCGTCGGGGGCGGACAGGCGGAAGCCGACCCCGCGTACGGTGTGCAGGTAGCGCGGCGCGTCCGCCGAGTCGCCGAGCTTGCGCCGGATCGAGGCGACGTGGACGTCGAGGGTCTTCGTCGAGCCGAACCACGAGGTCTCCCACACCTCGCGCAGCAGCCGCTCGCGCGTCACGACCGTCCCCGCCTCGCGCGCCAGCAGCTGCAGGACGTCGAACTCCTTGCGGCTCAGCTCGAGCGGCCGGCCCGCCAGGGTCGCCGTGCGCCGCGCGGGGTCGAGGCGGAGCTCGCCCAGCGCGATCGCCGGGTCGTCGGGGCGGGCCGCGGAGATCGCGTCGGCGCGTCGCAGGACCGCCCGGATCCGCGCGGCGACCTCGCGCGCGCTGAACGGCTTGGTGACGTAGTCGTCGGCGCCGAGCTCGAGGCCGACGACGCGGTCGGCCTCGTCGCCGCGCGCGGTGAGCATCAGGATCGGCACCTGGGAGGTCCGGCGCAGCTCGCGGCAGACGTCGAGCCCCGAGCCGTCCGGGAGCATCAGGTCGAGGAGCACGACGTCGGGGTCGAGCTCGCCGGCCAGCTCGAGCGCCGCGCGCGCGGTCGGCGCGACCGTCGCCTCGAACCCCTCGCGCGCGAGCGCCTCCGCGAGCGGCGTGCTGATCGACTGCTCGTCCTCGACGACGAGCACCGTTCGCTTCCGAAAGGACATCCGCGGGTCGACTCGCGAAGTGTGCCCGCTGGCGGGCGCGGAGGCGCTTCGCCTCCGCGCCCGCGCCGGGGCGGCTCAGCGGGCGACGAAGCTCCCGCGCATGCCCTTCTTGGCGTGCGAGCCGACGGCGCACCAGTACTGGTAGCGGACGCCGCGGCGGAGCTGCGCGGTGAGCCGCGCCGTCGAGCCGACGCCGAGCGTGCGCGTCCGCCACGTCCTGCCGCCGCCGCGGACGACGAAGTCGTGCGCGTCCTCGCCCGCGTTGCGGACGACGAAGGTGACCCTGCCGGCCCGCGGACGCGTCGAGAGCCCGATGCGGTAGTCGCTCTCCGTGACCCGGACGGTCTGGGCCGCCGGCGCCGCGAGCGTCGGCAGCGCGAGGGTCGCGGCCGCTGCGAGCGCGGCGAACGAGGCGATGGTGATGGTCTTCAGCATGTTGCTTCCTCCTGTGTGTCGTTGGTTAGCCGGGGCCCCGGTTGGAACCGCTTCGGTCTCCGCCCCGACCGCGGCCGCGGCCACGGCCACGGTCGCCGTCCTGGGCTGCCGCGCCGGTGCAGCGCGGGTCGTTCGCATGCTCGGCCTCGTCGCACGGACCGCGGACGTCCTCGCCGGATGCCCGCCTGGGCGCCGTCCGCGGCCCGCGGCCGCGGCCGTTCCGGCCGCGCTGGGTCTCGACGCGCGGGCGACTGGACGCCCGCCGACCCGACGGCCCGGTCGCCCCGGCGGGGCCGCTTGCACCGGTGGCGCCGGCGGGGCCGCTGGTGCCACTCGGCCCCGTCGGCCCGCTCGGCCCGCTCGGCCCGCTTGGCCCGGACGCGAACGTCGCGACGCCGTCCGACCCCCCGCCCGCCAGAACGCCCGCCGCCGTGACGCCGAGCAGCGCGAGCACGGCCGTGGCGAGCGCCACGGGCACGATCGTCCTCATCGCTCTTTCTCCTCCGGTCGATTGCACGCGGAGCAGGCTCGCGGCCCGCCGGCCAAGGGCGGGCAGGGGCGGGGAAGGCCCCGGCAAAGCCTTGGTAAAGCCTCCGCGGCGGCCCGTTACGCTCGCCCCGTGGAGCGACCGGACACCGCCGCCCGCGGGCACTCCGCGGTGTTCGTGGCCCTGGCCGCCTTCTTCGTGACGGCGCTCGTCGTCTCCAACGTGATCGCGGTCAAGCTGGTCGAGACCGCCGATCGCGTCTTCCCGGCCGGCCTCGTCCTGTTCCCGCTCTCGTACCTGCTCGGCGACGTGCTGACCGAGGTCTACGGCTACCGGACGGCGCGCGCGGTGATCTGGCTCGCGTTCGCGTGCAATCTGCTCGCCGTCGCCGCGATCCAGGTCGCGATCGCGCTCCCCGCGGCGCCGTTCTGGGAGGACCAGGAGGCGTACGAGCGCGTGCTGGGGCAGACGTGGCGCATTCTCGGCGCCTCCTTCGCCGCCTACCTCGTCGGCGAGCTGGCGAACGCATACGTCCTCGCGCGCATGAAGCTGCTCACCCGCGGTCGCTGGCTGTGGTCGCGGACGATCGGCTCGACTCTCGCCGGGCAGGGTCTCGACTCCCTGGTCTTCGTCACGCTCGCGTTCGCGGGCGCGGGCGCCGCGCTCGCCAACCCGATCGTCACGAGCTGGGCGATCAAGGTCGGCTGGGAGGCGCTCGCGACGCCGCTGACCTACGCGCTCGTCGGGTACGTCAAGCGCCGCGAGCGCCTCGACGCGTACGACGCCGGCGTCGGCTTCAACCCGCTCCCGTTCGGCGGGGGGCGCGATGCCTCGAGCGGCGGGTCTCCGTCCGCGCGCCGTTAGGGTACGAGCATGGACACGAACCCCACTTTCGAGAAGCTGAAGGCACGGCTCGCGACCGTCGCCGACCTCGCCGGCGCGGCCGCCATCCTCGGCTGGGACCGCCAGGTGATGATGCCGCTGGCCGGCGCCCCGGTCCGCGGCGAGCAGCTCGCGACGCTCAGCCGGATCGCGCACCAGACGTTCGTCTCGCCCGAGACCGGCAAGCTGCTCGACGAGTTGCAGTCGTACGAGGACTCGCTCGACCCCGAGTCGGACGAGGCGAGCCTGATCCGCGTGACGCGGCGCGACTTCGAGAAGCAGGTGCGCGTGCCGGCCGAGCTGCGGGCGGAGTCGATGCGGGCGGCGAACGACGGCTACGTCGTCTGGCTCGAGGCGAAGCCGAAGTCCGACTACAAGCTCTTCCGGCCCGCGCTCGAGCGGAATCTCGACCTGCGGCACCAGTACGTCGAGTGCTTCGACACGACGGAGGAGCCGTACGACCTGCTGCTCGACGACTTCGAGCGCGGGATGAAGACCGCCGAGGTGCGCGAGATCTTCGCGCGGTTGAAGGACGAGCAGCGGCGGCTGATCGACGCCGCCCGCGAGCGCGACGACGGCGACCTCGACGACGTGCTCGCCCAGCGCTTCTCGCCGGAGACGCAGCGCGAGGTCTGCCACGAGATCGTGAACCTGTTCGGCTTCCGTCCGGACACGTGGCGGCTCGACATCACCGAGCACCCCTTCGCGACCAACGGCTGGATCGACGACATCCGGATCACGACCAAGTACCACGACGACAACCTCGACGCGGTGTTCTCGACGATGCACGAGTACGGCCACGGCATCTACGAGCACCAGGTCGACCGGGCGCTGGTGCGGACGCCGCTCTCGCGCGGCGCGTCGCTCGGGCTGCACGAGTCGCAGAGCCGGATGTGGGAGAACCTCGTCGGCCGCGGGATGCCGTTCTGGCGCTTCTTCTACGGGCGGCTGCAGCGCGCGTTCCCGCAGCAGCTCGGCTCCGTCGACCTCGACGCGTTCTACCGCGCGATCAACCGCGTGCGGCCGTCGCTGATCCGCATCGAGTCGGACGAGGTCACCTACAACATGCACATCATCCTGCGCTTCGAGCTCGAGCAGGAGCTGCTCCACGGGCGCGTCAGCCTCGACGACCTGCCCGACGCCTGGAACCAGCGGATGTGGGAGTACCTCGGCGTCGACGTGCCCGACGACCGGCACGGCGTGCTGCAGGACGTGCACTGGAGCTCCGGGTCGATGGGCTACTTCCCGACCTACGCGCTCGGCAACGTCATCTCGGTGCAGATCTGGGAGAAGATCCGCGAGGACATCCCGGATCTCGACGAGCAGTTCGAGCGGGGCGAGTTCACGTCGCTGCGCGAGTGGCTGGGAGACCGCCTCCACCGCCACGGACGCAAGTTCACGCCGCAGGAGACGGTGCAGAAGGTGACCGGGAGCCCCATCGACCCCGAGCCGTATCTGCGGTATCTCAACGAGAAGCACGGAGCCGCCGCGCCGGCGTAGGGATCGCGCGGGGGAACGCCTGCGCTTCGCGCGGGCTAACCGGGGGAACCACAGGTTCCCCCGCGAACCCCCTCCTCACGTTTGGACGCTCGCTTCGCTCGCTGCGCGGGGGAACGGCGTTCCCCCGCGGCCCCCTCCGTGTACGACCGGCTCGCTCCGCTCGCCGTGTCTGGATTGGGTGGCGGCTCTGCGGGGTACGCGGCGCGTCCGTGGCGGCTGATCTCGATTCCATCGCGCAGGAGGCGCTCGGCTTCGAGTTGCGGCCGGAGCAGCGGCGGGCGGCGGAGGCGGTCGTCGCGGGGCGCGACGCGCTCGTGGTCATGCCGACCGGCTCTGGGAAGTCGGCCGTCTACCAGGTGGCGGGCCTCGCGCTCCCCGGGCCCACCCTCGTTGTCTCGCCGCTCATCGCGCTCCAGCGCGATCAGCTCGAGGCGCTCGAGGAGGCGGACGCGGCGCCGGCGGCCGTGCTCAACTCCGGGCTGCGCGTCCACGAGCGGCGGGAGGCGCTCGCCGACCTCGAGGCCGACCGCCTCGAGTTCCTGCTGCTCGCGCCGGAGCAGCTCGCGAACGAGGACGTGCTCGACCGCGTGCGCGAGGCGGCGCCGTCGCTCCTCGTAGTGGACGAGGCGCACTGCATCAGCGAGTGGGGGCACGACTTCCGGCCCGAGTACCTGCGCCTGGGCGCGGTGGTCGAGGAGCTCGGCCGCCCGACCGTGCTCGCGCTGACCGCGACCGCCTCGCCGCCGGTCCGCGCGGAGATCGTCGAGCGGCTCGCGCTGCGCGACCCGGAGATCGTCGTTCACGGGTTCGACCGGCCGAACATCCGGCTCGCCGTCGATCCGTTCTCCGCCGACGGGCCGAAGCGCGCGGCGCTCCTGGACGCCGTCGCGAAGGCGGCGAAGCCGGGGATCGTCTACGCGGCGACGCGCGCGTCGACGGAGGAGATCGCGGGCGCGCTGCTCGCCGCCGGCGTGGAGGCGCGCGCGTACCACGCCGGGCTCGGCGCGCGCGACCGCCGGCACGCGCAGGACGCGTTCATGGGCGGCGCGGTCGAGGTCGTGGTCGCCACGACGGCGTTCGGCATGGGCATCGACAAGCCGGACGTGCGCTTCGTGTTCCACCACGACGTCGCGGAGTCGGTGGACGCGTACTACCAGGAGATCGGGCGCGGCGGTCGGGACGGCGAGGTGGCCGAGGCGCGCCTCTTCTACCGGCCGGAGGACCTCGGGCTGCGGCGGTTCTTCGCGGCCGGCGGCAGCGTCGAGGCCGACGAGGTGGCCGCGCTCGTCGAGGCGCTGCGCCGCCGCCGCTCGCCGGCCGACCCGAACGAGCTTCGCGAGGAGACCGGGCTGTCGCGGACGAAGCTGACGACCGCCGTCGGGCGGCTGGAGGACCTGGGCGCGGTCGCGGTGTCGCCGACCGGCGACGTGCTCCTGGTCCACCGTTCGGTGCAGCTCGAGCAGGTGGCCGAGGCGGCCGCCGCCGCCGCAGACCGGCGGCGGGACTTCGAGCGGTCGCGCGTGGAGATGATGCGGGCGTACGCGGAGACGCGGGACTGCCGGCGCGGGTTCCTGCTCAACTACTTCGGCGAGCCGTTCGACCCGCCGTGCGGGCACTGCGACAACTGCCAGGCCGGGCTCGTCGACGAGCCGGCCGGGCAGGAGCCGTTCCCGCTCGGCACGCGCGTCGCGCACGGCGAGTGGGGCGAGGGCGCGGTGCAGCGGTACGAGGGCGACAAGATGGTCGTGCTGTTCGACGAGGCGGGCTACCGGACGCTGGACGTCGGGCTCGTGGTCGAGCGCGGGCTGCTGCGAGCGGCCTAGCGGGTACGTGGCCGCCGCGGCGGCTCACGCGATCTCGAGGTCGGGCTCGGCGCCGAGGAACTCGCCGATCCGCCGCGCCTCCTCGTGGAGCTTCCTCCGCTCGAAGGTGGTCAGCCGTCGGAACGGCTCGACGCGGATCGCCACTCGCTTGCCGCGCGCTCGGCGTTTCCAGGCGCCGGCGACCGTACCGTCCACGACCACCGCGGCGAACGGGCCGGCGCCCCCGCCGAAGACCCGGTTGCCCGTGGCGGCGGGCACGACGGCCTCGCGCTGCCGGCCGGGAGGCGCCGCCCCGATCAGGTAGCAGTCGTAGTCGGGCAGGAGTCGAACCGTCCCCGCGGTCCGCTCCTCGGCGTCCGCGTCGGAGGCGAGGAGCCAGGAGTGCCGGCCGTCGACCTCCACCGGCTCGAGCTCCCCGGCGAGCTCGTCGGCGAGCCGGCGGGCCTCGCCGCGCCGCCGCGGATACAGCCAGTGCGCGAACTCGTCCGGCGTCGCGGGGCCGTAGGTCGCGAGGTACCGGCGGAACGCCTCGGCGAGCGCCGACGCGGGGTCGGGTTCGTGCCAGCCGGGGACCCACTGGTCGGCGCGGACGAACGTCACGTTCCGCCCACGGGGCGGGCCCTGGCAGACGGTCACCGGCTCGGCGCCGAGGAGCTGGTGCCACGTGACTCCAGGCTTTCCGAACTGGATGACGGGCGTCTCTCGCCGCGCCCACTCGCCGACCCTGGCGGCCACCTCGTCCCCGAGCTCCTGGCGCGTCAGCGCGCGGCCGTCCAGCGCGTCGCCGATCGCGGCGACGATCGCCTCGGCCTCGTCGATCGTCAGCGCGAACGTCTCCAGCCAGCGCGGCTCGCGCCAGTAGACCGACGTCCGCCGGGCCGCGATCCAGAGCGGGAAGTCGGCCGCGGCATGGAGATGGAGTGTCCCGCGCAGCGTCCACGCCTTCACCAGCTCCCGGCGGTCCCAGAGCGCCGCCCGCACGTCGGCGCGCGTGATGCTCTCGACGCGGGCGGCGAGGGCGAGCTCGGATGCCGCCGCGACCTGCGCCTGGACGCCGCCGACGTCGCGCACGACGTCGGCCAGTCGCTCGCGCGGAGCGCGCTCGCGGAGGTGGTTCCGGGCGAGTCGCCGCGCGTGCACCTGCTCCCACTGGAGCGAACGCATGCGAGTAGCATCGACCTTCCGACGACGCCACGGAAGGAGGCGCGATGCCGTTCGAGCTACCCCCGCTGCCCTATCCCTACGACGCCCTCGAGCCGCACGTCGACGAGCAGACGATGCGCGTCCACCACGACAAGCACCACCAGGCCTACGTCGACAACGCGAACAAGGCGCTCGACGGCACCGACTGGGCCGACCGGTCCGTGGAGGACGTGCTCCGCAACATCGACCAGATCCCGGACGACAAGCGCACCGCCGTTCGCAACAACGCCGGCGGGCACGCGAACCACGAGCTCTTCTGGTTGATCATGGGCCCGGGCGGCGGCCGAGGCGGAGAGCCGCAGGGCGAGTTGGCGAGCGCGATCGACGACGCGTTCGGGGACCTCGGCTCCTTCCGCGACACGATGAACCAGAACGGCGTCACCCGCTTCGGCAGCGGGTGGACCTGGCTCGTCTGGAACGGCTCGGGGCTGGAGGCGTACTCGACGGCCAACCAGGATTCGCCGCTGATGCAGGGTCACGTCCCGCTACTCGGGATCGACGTCTGGGAGCACGCCTACTACCTCAAGTACCAGAACCGCCGCCCCGACTACCTCGCCGCCTGGTGGAACGTGGTCAACTGGGACGAGGTGGCGCGGCGCTACGAGCAGGCCCGCGGCTGACGTGTCCGCTGTCGTCCGCGTCGGGACCTGCTCCTGGGCGGACGAGCTGCTGACCAGGTACTGGTACCCGCCCAGCGAGCGCTCGGCCGAGGGGCGCCTGCGCTACTACGCCGAGCGCTACGACACCGTCGAGGCGAACTCGACCTACTACCGGCTGCCCGCGGTCGAGATGGTCGCGCGCTGGGCCGAGCGCACGCCGCCCGGCTTCGTCATGCACGTGAAGGCGTTCGCGCTGATGACCCGCCACCCCGTGAAGCCGGAGGCGCTGCCGACCGACCTGCGCGCGGAGCTCCCCGTCGACGACCGCGGGCGAGTCGACCGCATGCCCCGCCCGCTGCGGGGCGAGGTGTTCCGCGTCTTCGGAGAGGCGCTCGAGCCGCTCCGCGCGGCGGGCAAGCTGGGCGGGATCCTGCTCCAGTTCCCGCCCTACTTCGTCTTCCGCGAGCGCTCGCTGGAGTACCTCGAGTGGGCGAAGGAGGCGCTCCGCGGTGACGAGATGCTGGTCGAGTTCCGGCACGCGAGCTGGCTCGACGAGGACAACCGCACCGAGACGCTGCGCTTCCTCGAGGAGCGGGGGATGACCTACGTCTGCGTGGACGCGCCGCGCACCGGCGCGCGCAACGTCCTGCCGACGGTGATCGCCGCGACCACGCCGACCGCCTACGTCCGCTTCCACGGGCGCAACGCCAAGACGTGGAACGTCCGCGGGGGGAGCGCGGCCGAGCGGTTCGACTACCTCTACCCGCGCGAGGAGCTGGAGGAGTGGGCGGAGCCGCTGCGCGAGCTCGCGGGCGCCGCCGAGAACGCATACGCGATGTTCAACACGAACAACCGCTCGACGGCGCCGTCGCCGCTCGGCGACGAGCAGGTCGTCGTCCAGGGGCCGGCGAACGCCGAGACGCTGCGCGCGGTGCTCGCCGATGCCGGCGTTCCCGTGACGCAGCCCGCCGTCGCGCCGTCGGGCGCCTGACGGTGGCCACGCGCGGACAGTCGCTCGCGCATCCGGTGACCGGCGAGCGGCTGACGTTCGTCGACACGCGCGCGGACACCGACGGCGCGCTCCTGCGCTTCGACTTCTGGATGCGTCCCGGCGGCTTCGTCGCCGCCGAGCACTACCACCCGAGTCAGGAGGAGCGGTTCACGATCCACGCCGGCCGGGCGGGCTTCCGGCTGGCCGGCGAGCAGCGCGACGCGCACGCCGGAGACACCGTCGTCGCGCCGCCAGGCACCCGCCACGTGTGGTGGAACGCCGGCGAGGACGAGATCCACGCCACCGTCGAGTTCCGGCCGGCGCTCCGGGTGGAGGAGTTCTTCGAGGTCTTCTTCGGCCTCGGTGCCGCGGGCAAGACGAACAGGCGTGGACTGCCGGGTCCGCTCTGGCTCGCGGCGCTCGGGCGGGAGTTCTCGGACGAGCTCCGGCCGGCGGCCGTACCGTGGCCGCTCGCCCGCGTCGTGCTCGCCGCGGCGGGTCCCGTGCTCCGGGCCCTCGGCTACCGGGCGACGCCGGAAGCCGTCCGCGGCTAGCTCGCGTACTCGCCGCGGTGGACGGCCTCGATGTTGTGGCCGTCGGGATCGAGCAGGAAGGCCGCGTAGTAGAGCCCCGCCTCGGGCGAGCTGTACTGCTCCCGTACGCCGGGCGGGCCGTTGTCCCGGTAGCCGGCCTCGATCCCGGCGCGGTGGAAGGCGTCCACCTCCTCGCGCGTGCGCGCGACGAACCCGATGTGCAGCGGCCGCGTCGGCTGCTCCGCCGCCACCACGACGAGGTTGGCGAACTGCGCGCCGCGCTCGCTCTCCCACAGCGGCGGGATCTCGAGCGCCCCCAGCACCGTCCGGTAGAAGCGCTTGCTCTCCTCGGCGTCGCGCACGTTCACCTTCACGTGGTCGAAGACGACCCGCGTCCAGTCCCAGTCGGTCATTGCTTCTCCTCCTCCTCCAGTTCGCGGACGAGCCGGTCGACCCGTCCCGCGATGTCGTCGCGGATCCGGCGCACCGCGGCGAGCGGCCGGCCCTGCGGATCGGGCAGGTCCCAGTCGACGTAGCGCTTTCCCGGGATGTACGGGCAGGCGTCGCCGCAGCCCATGGTCACGACGACGTCCGCCCGCTCGGTGGCTTCCGGCGTCAGCCGCTGCGGCCGCCGGCCGGAGAGGTCGATCCCCAGCTCCCGCATCGCCTCCACGACCTCGGGGTGCACGCGCTCGGCCGGCGTCGTGCCGGCGGACTCGGCCGCGTGACGGCCATCTGCGGCTCGCTCGAACAGCGCGGCGCTCATCTGCGAGCGACCGGCGTTGTGCAGGCAGACGAACAGCACGCGCCCCATCAGGGTGCCTCCGAGAGCAGCTCGACCAAGCGTTCAGCGTAGAGGGCGCCGCGGGGGTCGTCCTCGTGCTTGAAGTAGCAGTACACGCGCACGCCGTCGGCGAGCAGCGGCCGGAGCCGCGCCGCCAGCCGGGCGAGCTCGGCGTCGTGGTAGGGCGGGTCCCGCAGGCGCAGGTAGCGGAACGGGCCCGCAGCGTCGAGGTCGTTCACCCGCACGAGCCCGCCGACGCTGTCCCAGGACGGGTGCTCGAGCTCCCACGCGTACTCGAGCGCGGGGTCGAGCGAGCCGAGCAGGAGCGCGAGCAGTCCGTCGTCACGCTCGCGGTTCGCCGGGAGCTGGATGCGGATCGGCCCGAGCTTGTCGCCGAGCGTGCGCACCTGCTCGCAGAACGTCCCCACGTGCTCGAAGCGGCCGGCATGGCTGATCCGCCGGTTCATCTTCACCGCGAAGCGGAACCCGGGCGGCGTCTGCTCGGCCCAGCGGCGGAACTGCTCCTCCGACGGAAGCCGGTAGAAGACCGTGTTCAGCTCGACCGACGGCAACCGCGCCGCGTAGTGGCTCAGGAACTCCTCCGGCCGCGCATCCGCCGGGTAGAAGCCGCCCCGCCAGGTCGCGTAGGAGAAGCCGGCCGTGCCGACATATGCCCCCTCTACACTCGACGGCGTGGCCGTCATGCCGGAAGTCTTGCCCGACGGGTCGATCCCCGTGCTCGACCACGGGTTCGTGCGGCTCGACGACGCGATGGCCGACGACCTCTCGGTCGTGAACTCTGCGCGGGTGAGCTTCGGCCGCCGGGTCACCGAGATGAGCGACGCCGACGCCGGCCTGATCCGCTTCCTCATGCGCGAGCGGCACGGCACGCCGTTCGAGCACAACGCGTTCCGCTTCCACGTGCGCTGCCCGATCTTCGTCGCGCGGGAGTGGTTCCGACACCGCGTCGGCTCGTTCAACGAGTTCAGCCTTCGGTACGCGACGGCGACCGACGACTTCTACGTGCCCGAGCCGGAGGACGTGCGCACGCAGGTGGGCAAGCCGGGGGCGTACTCGTTCGAGCCGGTCGACCCCGAGCTCGCCGAGACGGCGCGCGAGGAGCTGCGGACGGTGTACGAGGCGGCGTTCGCGACGTACCAGCGCCTGGTCGAACAGGGTGTCGCGCGCGAGCTGGCGCGGGCCGTCCTGCCGGTCGGTGCCTACACCGAGTTCTACTGGACGGTCAACGCGCGGGCGCTGATGAACTTCGTCTCGCTGCGCAACGCCGAGCCGGCGCAGCGCGAGATCCGCCGCTACGCCGAAGCGGTCGAGGCGCTCTTCGCCGAGCGGATGCCCGTGACCGCCGCCGCGTTCGTCGCGAGCGGGCGCGTCGCCCCGTGAGCCGCGGCTAGCTCTTCTCGACGAGCACGATCTCGCCGGTCCCCGCCCGGGTCACGACCCAGCCGTCGTACTGGTCGAACCGGTACGGCGCGTTCAGGTAGACGACCGTGCGGCCCTCGCGCCCGAGGAAGAACCCGCACGAGGCCGCGGGGCGCCGGTTGCGCGTCAGCATCAGCTCGTAGCGTCGCCCCGGCTCGAGGCCCTCCACCGTCATCTCCATCGGCCAGTTCCCCGCGGCGTCGAGCTCGCCGACCCGCAGGGAGGCGGACGCGGCCGGCGCCAGCGCCGTCCCGCTCATGCTGAGGACGAAGTCGGTCTCGAACGGCTCGGCGACCTCGCGGCCGACGTAGCCGCCGGCGAGCGCCGCGGCCGCGACGGCCGCGGCGAGCGGAAGCGCCAGGCGCGTCCAGCGCTCGCGGCGGCGGCGCGGCGCCGCGGCGGGCGGGGCGTCCGGCTCCGCGAGCGACGCCGGGAGCGCGGGTGCCGGTCCGGCCGCCACGAGCAGCTCGTGCGCACGCCGGAGCCGTGCGCGCTCCTCGGCCGGGACGTCGTCGTCCACGAGCTCGTCGAAGCGGTCGCTCATCGGGCGGGCCCGGGGTGGCCGGTGCGATGCGGGCGGGTGCGGCGGGCGGGCGTCCGCGCGACCCGGACGCGAAGCGTGCTCATCGCACGCCCTCCGCGTCGAGCGCCTCGGCGAGCCGGGCGAGCGCGCTGCGCGTGCGCGTCTTCACCGTCCCGAGCGGCAGGCGCAGACGGGCGGCGACCTCGCTCTGCGAGAGCCCGCTCCAGTACGCGAGCTCGATCACCTCGCGCTCGCGGTCGGGCAGCTCGGCGACCGCGTAGTGGACGCGCCAGGCGAGCCAGTCGCTCTCGACGCGCTCGCCGGGGCCAGGCTCGTCCGCCGCCTCGTCGGGCGGCTCGGCCACCGGCTCGGGGCGCGCGCGGAAGCGGTCGATGACGGCGTTGCGGGCGATCGCGTACAGCCACGACGACGCGCCGCCGCGCTCGGGGCGGAAGCTGCGAGCCGATCGCCAGACGGCGGCGAACGTCTCCTGGACGGCCTCCTCGGCCCCCTCGCGGTCGCCCAGGCGGCGGAGCGCGAGCGCGTAGACCGGGCGCGCGTAGCGGCGGTACAGCTCCTCGAACGCATTGCCGTCGCCCGCCGCGACGCGGACCACCAGCCGGCTGTCCTCGCCCGCGCTCGCGGTCGGAGCGGCGCCGCGCGGTCGCGACACCGCCAGGGTGACGTCGAGCATCTCATCGTCTTTACGCGGATTCACCGGCGGGTGGATTGCAGCAGGCGTCCGCCGTCGACGACGAGGGTCGTTCCGGTGACGAAGCGGGCGCGGGCGAGGAAGACGACCGCGTCCGCGACGTCGTCCGGGGTGCCGGTCCGTTCCAGCAGCGTCTCCGACGCGCGCCGTCGCTCCTGCTCGCGCTCGACCGCGACCGGCCCCGGCGCGACGCCGCAGACGCGGACCTCCGGCGCGAGTCCGCGCGCGAGGACGCGCGTGAGCATCGCCTGCGCGGCCTTCGCGGCGCAGTGCGCGGCGAACGACGGCCACGGCTGGTAGGCCGCCACGTCCTCGATCATCACCACCGCCCCGCGCGCGCGGCGGAGATGCGGTGCGGCCGCCTGGGCGACGAAGAACGCCCCCTTCGCCGTCGCGCCGAGCGCTGCGTCCCAGTCGGACTCGGACACCTCCTCGAGCGGGCGCGGCGCGAACCCCTCGCTCGCCGCGTGGACGAGGAGATCGAGGCCGCCGAGCGCTTCCGCGGCCCGCGCCGCCAGCGCGCGGGCCGTGTCGGCGCGTGCCAGGTCCCCGTCCGCGCGCCCCGCTGCGAGCACCGCGTACCCCTCGCGCTCGAGCCGAGCCGCGATCGCCGACCCCACCCGCCCGGTCCCGCCGGTGACGAGGGCGCGCACGGATCCATGTTACGTGGCAGAACCGGTCCGTTCCCCCACGCACCCCCTCGGGGCACGTGGCGGAGCGAATCTGCCTAGGAGTCGCCCCGCCTGGCAACGCCCGGCCCCTGGAGAAAGCGGATCAGGGCGCCGACCGTGTGGTGGCGGTGCTTGGGATGACGGAGCGGGAGTTCGGCGTCGACCTCGTACCGGTTTCTCCGCCCTTCGCGAATCTTTCGCAGGTACCCCGCCTGCTCGAGGTCCTTGACGATCTGCGCGACGGCCCGCTCGGTGATTCCTACCTCGGCAGCGATGTCTCGGAGGCGCGCACGCGCGTCGCGCGCCACGTACTCGAGCACGTGCGCGTGGTTGGTGACGAAGCGCCAGTCATGATCGCTGTTATGCGAACTTGACTTCATGAATAAGAAAACTATACTCGCGGCTGGCCGGCCGACTGATCGACCAGTCAATCAAGTCCGCCGAGGAGGCTCTTCGTGGAACGTCAGCGCAGTCGCACCCGGCATCGCGGGCTCCGGACCGCCGGGGCGCGACGATGACGACACTCGTCGATTGGGTTCTCGCGCACAAGCGTATGGTCGTCGCCTTCTGGGCCGCTGTCACGATCGGTGCGTTCGCCGCGATCGGGCCGGCGGGAGGTGCGCTCTCCCAGGAGTTCCCCTTGCCGGGGAGCGAGGGGTTCGAGACGAACCGTGAGCTGGCCGCGATCTACGGCAACGGCGGCGACGTCGCGCCGCTCGTGCCGGTCGTCACGCTTTCGCAGGGGACGACGGTCGACTCTCCGGGCGTGACCCAGGACCTCGAGGCGGCTCTTGCGGAGGTGAAGGCTGCCCTGCCGAAGGCGCGCGTCGCGTCGTATGCCTCGACGCGCGACCGGGCGTTCGTCTCCGACGACGGCCGCACCACCTTCGCGCTCGTCTACATCCCTGCCAAGGGTGGCGTCGGCCCCGGTCAGGAGGAGGCCCGGCGGGCGCAAGCGGCGCTGGCCGGCGTCAGCGTTTCCGGCTCGCCGGTGCAGGTGACGGGGCTGGACGCCCTTCGCGCGGCCGGAGGCGAGGGCGGTGGCGCCGGCATGCATGTCGTCCTCGGAACGCTCGTGGCGGCCCTCGGAGCCCTGCTGATCCTGGCGTTCGTCTTCCGTTCGTTCACGGCGTTCGTGCCGTTGCTGATGGCCGTGGTCGCGATCCCCACCACGTTCATGCTCATCTGGCCCGTCGCGGCGGTGACCGACGTTTCGGTGATCGTGCAGTTCCTCGTCGCGTTGATCGGGCTCGGGATCGCGATCGACTACGCGCTGCTGGTCGTCGTCCGCTGGCGGGAGGAACGGGAGCAGCCCGACGTGACGAACGAGACGGCGGTGCGGCGTGCGATGCAGCACGCGGGCTCCGCGGTGGTCTT
Source organism: Thermoleophilia bacterium (assembly GCA_014534345.1). Taxonomy (GTDB): domain Bacteria; phylum Actinomycetota; class Thermoleophilia; order Gaiellales; family Gaiellaceae; genus JACVRR01. Next base: position 15,345 of record JACVRR010000030.1, read on the forward strand.
CAGCGGCACGACGGTGGCGATCTCGCTCATCGCACTGCTCGCGATGCCCATGCCCGCTCTCCGCAGCATCGGCGTCGCGGGTCTGCTGATCGCGCTGGTCAGCGTCGTCGTGGCCGTCACGTTGCTGCCGGTCGTGCTGGCGACGATCGGACCGCGCGTCGACTGGCCTCGTAGCCGCCGTGACGCCCACCCGAGCCGTGCCTGGTCGGCCGTGGCGCGGCTGGTCGTGCGGCACCGGTGGACCGCTGCGGTGACGTCGACCGCAGTCCTGGTCGCGCTCGTCGCGGCCGCCTCGACGATCCAGCTGGGGAACCCGCGCGCCGACTCGCTGGCACAGCAAGGGATTGCACGCGCGGGCCTCGAGAAGCTGAAGGCTTCGGGAATCGGGCTCGGGCCGCTGTCGCCGTTCGATGCGCTCGTGCGCTCGGGCGATCCCGCCGCTGTCGCCGAAGCGCTCGCGAAGGTCGACGGTGTACGCAGCGCGGCGGCGCCCGCAGACTGGCGGCGCGACGGGACTGCGCTCGTGGCGATCATCCCGACCGAGGACGGCAACTCCCGGGCCGGGCGAGCGACGCTCGACCGACTCCGGGACGCCGCGCGGCCGCTCCCGGCAAGCGTTTCGATCGGCGGTGAGGCGGCACAAGCCGCCGACTTCCTCCACGCCGTGTACGGCAACTTCCCGCTCCTGATCGCGCTGATCGGGTTCCTGACGTTCGTGCTCCTGGCGCGTGCGTTCCGCTCCTTGCTCCTCCCGCTCAAGGCGGTTCTCCTGAACCTGCTCTCGGTGGGCGCCGCCTGGGGGTTGATCGTGCTCGTCTGGCAAGAGGGCTTCGGCTCCGACGAGCTCTGGGGCATCGAGGCGACACGGGCGATCAACGTCGAGATGCCGATCGTCATCTTCGCCTTCCTGTTCGGCGTCTCGATGGACTATCAGGTCTTCATCATCAGCCGGATGCGGGAGGCGTACGACCGCACCCGCTCCACCGAGACAGCCGTGGTCGAGGGAATCGGCCGCACCGGTCGACTCGTGACGAGCGCCGCGTTGATCCTCGGCCTCGCCTTCGTCGCGTTCAGCATGCAGCCGGGGACCGAGGCGAAGATCTTCGCCACGGCGCTCGGGGGAGGCATCCTGATCGACGCGACGATCATCCGCGGAGTCCTCGCGCCCGCAGTCGTCGCGCTCCTCGGCCGCTGGAACTGGTGGCTGCCGACGGGGCCGGCGCGCCTGCTCCGCGTCGAGCCGTCGCCCGTGGAGCCGCACGCCGTCCCCGAACCGGCTCCGCGCGTCGCGTAAGTCCGACTGGAGGCGTCCACGATGGAGCCGAACGAGCTACCCACGAGCTCCGACTACCCCGTCCAGTTCTCGGTCGAGTACCCGGATCGCGAGCTGAACCGGCTGACCACGGCGTTCAGGCTGATCGTCGCGATCCCGATGCTGATCCTCGTCGCGACGCTCGGCGGAGGAGCGTGGGAAGGCCTGGGTGACCAGGCGAGGCGGGGCGCCGCCGTCGGCGCCGGAGGAGGGCTGCTTTTCCTGCCTCCCCTGCTGATGATCGTCTTCCGTCAGAAGTACCCACGGTGGTGGTACGACTGGAACCTCGAGCTGCTTCGCTTCACGAACCGGGTCGGCGTCTACTTGGCGCTGATGGACGACAGGTATCCGTCGACGGACGAGCGCCAGGCCGTGTCGCTCGACCTCCCGTACCCGGACGCGAAGAAGGAGCTCAACCGCTGGCTCCCGCTCGTCAAGTGGCTGCTCGCGATCCCGCACTTCGTCGTGCTGTTCTTCCTCGTCGTCGCAGGGTTCGTCGCCGTGGTCGTCGCGTGGTTCGCGATCCTCTTCACGGGCCGCTACCCACGGGGCCTCTTCCACTTCCTCGAGGGCATCGGACGCTGGAACAACCGCGTCGTCAGCTATGCGTTCGTCCTCGTCACCGACGAGTACCCGCCGTTCCGCCTCGGTCCTTGAGGCGCGCGGAGCGCCCTGCGAACCGAGGCCGCGGACACCGGTGACTCGGCGGGCGTCCGCTGCCAGGAGCCACCCCTGAGGTAGGAGTCACACGCGATGCCGCACGGGGAGCTCGGCGCGGCCGCCCCCGGCCCGCGGCCGAACCACGGGTTCCCCCGTGCGCGTCAGCGGATCGGGATCGCGTAGCGCTGGACCCAGTCGTTGACGACGTTCCAGTCGAGGTTGTCGAGGAACGCGTCGATGTAGGAGCCGCGGTCGGTGCCGTAGTCGAGGAAGTAGGCGTGCTCGTAGACGTCGAGGGCGACGAGCGGCGTCGCGTTCCAGATGGGGAACGTGTTCTGCGTGTCGCCGACGTAGTTGTAGAGGCGCCCCTCGTCCCAGTCGTACGCGGTCCAGGCCCAGCCGCGGCCGGCCATGCCCGTCGCCTTCAGGTCGGCGCGCCAGCCCTCCGCCGAGCCGAAGTCGCGCCGAATCAGCGTCGCGACGGGACCATCCGGGTCACCGCCGTCGCCGCCCAGATGCTCGAAGTAGATCTCGTGGTTCTTGATGCCCCCGACCGCGAAGCTGAGCTCGACCTTGAGCGCGCGGATCTCGGAGTAGACCTGGTTCGCCGCCCCCTGGTCGACCTCCGCGAGCGCGCGGAGGATCTCGTTCCGCTTGCTGACGTATCCCTCGTACAGCTTGTAGTGCGCCTCGATCGACTCGCGGGAGATCCCGTCGAGCTCGAAGACCGCGGGCTTCAGCTCGCGCGGGACGATCTCCTCGAAGTCGTACACGGTGCTCGACACGCCGGCTTCCTCCTTGTCTCAGTGATCCGCGCGGCAGGATACTCCCGCTGCGCGGGGACGCCCGGCCGCGGCGGCAGGTCCGTCCCGCCTCAGCGCGCCTGGAACCCGTGCAGCCAGCCGTCGAACGTCCCGACGTACAGCCGTCCGCCGGCGACGGTCGGGGCGGCGACGACCGGCCCGCGCAGGCGGCGCTCGACGACCGTCAGACCGGTGCGGGCGTGGATGCCCAGTAGCGCCCGCGACCGGTAGGTCGCGAGCCACACCGTCCCGCGCGCCACCACCGGCGAGCCGTTGAACGCCCAGCGGGGCAGCGGCCTCGCCCACGCCACCCGCGCGCGGCAGCGCGCGTCGAGCGCGATGCGGACGAGGCGCATGCCGGTCGCGATGTACAGCGAGCGCAGCGGCGGCGCGTAGGCGTGCTGGGCGACGAGCGGGTAGCGAGGCTTGAACCGGCGCAGGTCGGCCGCCCAGAAGACGCCGCGCTCCACCGCGTCGGCGCGCCACGCGTACAGGCGGCCGTCCTTCGCGGGGACGGTCACGAGCTCGCGGCAGCCCCGCGCCCGGAAGACGACCGGCGCGCCCGAGAAGTCGAGGTCGGCCCTGCCGCGGAGGGTGGGCGGGTGGTGCGCGGCGCGAACCGTCAGGTCGGGGCTGAGCTCGACGAGGTGCTCGCCGTAGCCGGCCGACTCGCGGAAACGCTCGCCGGTGTTCTCGCCGCCCTCGAACGCGTTCCCCGTGCCGACGAACAGCGACCCGCGGCGGGCGCTGTACCCCAGCCCGCCCCAGCCCCACATTCCGCCCCCGCCGCCGAGCCGCGGAGGAACCGGCATCCAACTCGAGACGGCGCGCGTCGCGAGCGAGACGCGGATCACCTTGCCCTCCATCGGGCCGCCGTCGCAGTAGGACGCGGTGATCGCGTACACCGATCCGCGGAGCAGGGTGAGCGCTCCCCAGACGAGCTCGCGTCGCGGCGCGGTGTACAGCCGGACGGGCCAGCCCTGTCGCGAGCGCCCGGTGGCGAGGTCGAGGGCATGCAGGTCGCCGAGGGCGTCGACGGCGTAGAGCGTGCGGGTGCGGCGGTCGATCACGGGCGTCCCCGTGACGCCGTAGGTCGGCAGCTGAGGGCAGTCATGGCGCAGCCGCGCGAGCTGCCGGCGCCAGCGCACGCGCCCGTCCGCCGTGAACGCGTACACGCTTCCGCCGCCGGTGGCCACGTAGACGGTGGTGTCGTTGCGGCGCGGGACGCCGCGGACGACGAGCGGCTGCACGGTGACGGGCCCGTCGAGCCGGCGCGCCCAGCCGCGCAGCCGCGCGGCTGCGATCCGGTCCGCGGTGTGGTTGTGGCGCGCGACGCCGTTGCCCCACGTGAGCCAGCCGCTCGGCTCGGGGGGCGTGGCCGCCGATCCTCCGGCGGCCGAGAGGAGCGCGGCCGCGAGGACCGCGGTCAGCCGCGAAGCCATTCTCGGAGCTCCGTCTGCCCGCCTGCGCGGATGCCGTCGACGAGCTCGCGGCGGAGCTCGCCCACCGTTCCGAAGCGCTCCGCGACCACCTGGTGCGTGTGGATCGTCTCCAGGTTCACCTGGCGCGCCGCGACGAAGTCGCCGTCCTCCAGCCCGGGGTAGCGCTCGAGCGTCTCGCCGATCGCCGCGCGGACGGAGTCCTCGACGAAGCGCGGCTGCAGGTGCGCGTGCTCGACGACGAACAGCTCGTCGGGCCGCTTCAGCAGCTCGTAGATCGGCGAGCTCATCGAGCGCTCGACGATTCCGGCCAGCGTCTCGGCGTTCGGCTGCACTGCGGTGCCGACGAGCAGCGTTCCGCGGGCGCGCTGGTTGTCGGTGGCGAGCGGCACGAGCTCGAGGATCCGGGTGACGTCGTCGCCGTCGAAGCCCGCCTCGAGGAGCCGCTCTCGCGCCCGGCCGCGGACGAGCCCCTGAGCGCACGGGCACGCGTTCATACCGGTCGCCTCGACGCCGACGACCCGTCGGACGCCACGCCGCGAGGCGGCCGCGATTCCGATGATCGAGACGAGCTCCTGGGTGGTCAGCCCGGACACCGGCGTCCGTCGCTCGAGCGGGTAGCGGGCGACGATTCGGACCTCCGCGCGGAGCGCGTCCTGGCGGCCGACGACGTGGCGCGCGATGTGCTCGGCGAGCGCCTCCACGAAGAGCGCGTCGCCGACGACGACCTCCTCGATCCCCTCCTCGAACAGCTCGGCGAAGCGAGACATGTGCACGCCCTTCTGGTCGGGATCGAGGTCGACGGTGCAGTCGATCTCCGCCGGGATCAGCTTCTCGACGTCCCGGTAGCGGAGCCGGATCGCCTTGCTGACCCCCTCGACGCCGACGCGGGAGAGCGCGAGCGGAACGTCCGGCGCCGCCGCCTGCAGATCCTCGGTGACGACGTGCCGCGGCGCGGGCATTACGCTCAAAGTAGCAGTGCCCTTCGCGTCGGAAGATACCGCGTTCGCCCGGCTCGTCTCGCTCGCCTGCCACGATCTGCGCACGCCGCTCGCCACCGTGACCGGCTTCGTCCGGACGCTTCCGCGCCTGCTCGAGACCGACGAGCGTTCGCAGCGATACCTCGCGCTGATCGACGCGGGCGCGACGCAGCTCGGCGACCTGCTGGAGGACCTCTCGCTCGCCGCGCGCATCGAGGGCGGCCGCTACGAGGCGCTGCTGGTGCCGGCCGACACGCTGGTGCTCGCGCGGGCGGCGGCCGAGCGTGTCGCCGACGGGGAGGTGGCCGTCCAAGGGAGCGGCGCCGAGGTCGCGGTCGAGAAGGAGACCGCTGTGCGCGCGCTCGGCCACCTCGCGCGCTGCGCGCTCCGGCAC
>JACVRR010000052.1 GCA_014534345.1 Thermoleophilia bacterium
CTCCCACTCGCCGTTCCCGGCAAGCCGCTCGAGCAGGAGCAGCTCGGCCGCGCCGCCGCTCGCGCGCCGCAGGCGCAGCCGGGCCGGGACCACGCGGCTGTCGTTGACGACCGTGAGCGTCGCGGGCGGCAGCTCCTCCGGGAGCTGCGAGAAGCGCCGGTGCCGCACGTCGCCGGTACGGCGCTCGTACACCAGCAGCCGCGACGCGTCCCGCCGCTTCGCCGGCCGCTGCGCGATCAACTCCTGCGGCAGCTCGTACTCGAGCTCCGAGATCTTCACGACCCCAGCGTAGGCGGCGAAGCCAGCCGGTGCTCGAGCCCCGCAACGCCCCGTGCCACTGCTATCCGGCCACCGCGCTAGCCTGCGCCCATGGACGAGGAGGCGATCCGCCGGGCGAAGGAGCGCCTCGCGCGGGCCGCCGAGGGGCGGGCCGAGCCGGCGGATGTCGAGGCGGCCTTCGACCGCGTCCGCGAGCAGGCGGAGTCGCTCGCCCGCGCGGCCGCCCAGCTGGAGGCGGCGCTTCCGGAGCAGGTCGCCGCCGCCGTCCGCGACGGCGTCCGCACCGAGGCGCTGCCGGTCGCGCGCCAGCTCGCGGAGGTGCGCGGGCTGATGAACCACGTCATCGGCCGCCTCGAGTCGATCGACGGCGCCGTCCTCGCCGAGCGGCACGCGCGCGTCGATGACCTGGCGCTGCTGGTCGACCTCGTCACGTCGGGCTGGCGGAACGTCTCCGAGCGGCTGGCGCGGATCGAGGAGGACCTCCAGGCGACGCCGAGCGCGGTCGTGTACCGGATGGAGGAGCGTCGCCCCTCCTCCGAGTCGGGCCCCTCCTAGCGGACGCGCCCGGACGCTGCGTCCGTCGCCTTCTTCGGCAGCACCAGCCGGAACGTGCTCCCGGCGCCGCGCGCGCTCTCGACCTCGACCCGCCCCCCGAGCGCGTGCGCGAGCTCGTGCGCGATCGCGAGCCCGAGGCCCGTCCCGCCGCCGTCGCCCGAGACGAACGGCCGGAAGATCGCCTCCCGTTCCTCCGGCGGGATGCCGGGCCCGGTGTCCGCGACCGCCACCGTTACCTGGCCGTCGTGCGGCGCGAGCTCGAGCCCGATCCGACCTCCGTCCGGCGTCCAGCGGAACGCGTTCGCAAGCAGGTTCGAGATGATCTGCAGCACGCGGTCACCGTCCGACTCGATCACCGCCGGCGCGCGCAGCTCGCGCCGGTAGTCGATCGCACGCCGCCGCGCCTCCTGCTCGAACGCGGCGTAGGCGCGGTCGAGCAACCGCTCCATGTCGACCTCCTCCGGGACGACCGTGAAGCGGTGCGCCTCGAGCTTCGCAAGATCGAGGACGTCGCCCACCAGCCGCTCCAGCCGCGCGGTCTCGGCCGCGATCACGTCCAGCGACGCGGTGGTCAGCTCGGGGTCCTCGACCACGCCCTCGCGCAGCGCTTCGACGTGACCGCGGATCGCGGTCAAGGGCGTGCGCAGCTCGTGCGAGACGGTCATCAAGAAGTTGCGCTCGAGCTCCTCGCTCTCGCGCAGGCGCGTCGCCATCTCGCCGAAGCGGTCGGCGAGGTGCGAGATCTCGTTGCGGCCGGGGACGGTCGGAACCTGGACGTCGTAGCGCCCCTGCGCGACCGCCTCGGCGGCGCGCGAGAGGCCGAGCACCGGCTTCGTGATTCGGCGGGACAGATACCAGCCGAGCGCGCCGGCGACGATCACGCCCGCGGCGAATGCGAGCGCGAGCCGCTCGGCGAGCGTCACCCAACGCTCTCGCAGGACGGTCGTCGACCTGGCGACGATCAGCGTCCCGTACCAGGCGGTCCCGATCCTGATGGGGTGTGAGACGGCGAGCAGCGTCCGCTCGCTCGCCGGGGGCGTGAACTCGAACTCGACGACCTCGCCGCGCAGCGCTCGCGCCGGGATGGCGTCTTTCGGGAGCACCGGGATCGCCTCCTCCTCGCCCGGGAAGAGCGCGTCCGTCCCCAGGCCCGTACGCGGGACGAAGAAGAGGTTGTCGCCGGTCGCGCGCTCGAGATTGGTCTGCGAGATCGGTGCCTTGCCCGCCTGGTCGGCGTAGAGCGCCGCGATGCCCGCCGCCTCCTGCCGGAGCTCGGTCACGGCCCGCCCGCGGGCGTAGTCCTGGAACAGCCCGATCGCGATCGCGGTCGCGACCAGGCCCGAGAGCACGATCGCCAGCAGGAACAGCGCCGGCACCTTGAAGCGGAGGGAGCGGAACACGCCGGCCCCGGACGCGCGCTCCTACGCGTTCACGGCGTCCCGGCTGGGGGCGACCTTGTAGCCGACACCCCACACCGTCACGATCGGCGAGGCGTCGCCGAGCTTGCGCCGCAGCTGCCGGACGTGTACGTCGACCGTGCGCGTGTCGCCAGCGAACGTGTACCCCCAGACGCGCTCGAGCAGCTGGTCGCGCGTCAGCACGAGACCCTTGTGGTCGAGCAGCTCCCAGAGAAGGTCGAACTCCTTGGGCGCCAGCTGGACCTCGTCGTCGCCGACGCGCACCTCGCGGCGCCCCGCGTCGACGGCGAGCTCGCCATGGCGCAGGACGTCGCTCTCGCGCTCGCGGCGCTCGGGCGTCGCTCGCCGGAGAATCGACTTCACCCGGGCGACCAGCTCGCGCGGGTTGAACGGCTTCGTCATGTAGTCGTCCGCGCCGACCTCGAGACCGATGATCTTGTCGACGTCCTCATCGCGGGCGGTGAGCATGAGGATCGGCACGTCCCAGCGCTGGCGGACTCTCCGGCACAACTCGACGCCGTCCACGTCCGGCAGCATCAGGTCGAGGATGATCAGCGCGGGCGTGGCCGCTCCCAGCCGCTGGAGCGCCTCCGCCCCGTTCGCGGCCGTCTCGACCGCGTAGCCGGCGTTCTTGAGGTAGAGCGAGACGAACGACGCGATCGACGCCTCGTCCTCGACGACGAGGATCGTCTGCGAGGTCGTCGGAGGCATGTGACTAGGGTAGCGAGCGCGGCTACGGTGCCGCGGCCGGCCGCCGGCTGCCGATCGTGAACGTCCTTCCGGCGTCCGGGAGGCTGCCGCGCCGCTCACCGTTGATCGAGAACGTTCCGTCCCTGAGCTTGTTCGGCTTGCCCTCGAGGTACACGCGGCCCTGGCCGACCGCGGAGATCCAGATGCCCGCGCCGGCGACGAGGACCTCGTCGCCCTCGCGCACGAGCCGGAAGCGCATCGCCATGCTCCGGTCGACCGTCCGGAAGACGCACCTCACGCCGTCGCGCGACCCGCGCAGCGGGAGCTCCCGCACCTCGTCGACGTCCCAGACGCCAAGGTCGTTGCAGTCGGCGTCCGGGTTCACGACCTCGAGCCGGCCGGTGGTGACGCGGCCGAGGACGACGCCCGAGAAGCTGCGCAGGAACTCGACCCGGCCCTCGGCGTTGCTGACCGAGAGGGTGCCGTCGCCCGCGGCGGCCACGTGGACAGCCGCCGCCGTCGCCGGTAGGGCGAGGACCGCGGCGAGGCAGACGAGCACGAGTGGCCGCACGGCAGCGAGTATCGCGCCTGCGCGGCATCTCCGCTTGAACGATCCGTAAGAAATGTGTTAGCGCTTCGCGGGGCGGTCAGCGGGCGCTGAGGACGACCACGTACGCGAACGCGTACAGGCCGACGAACACCGCTCCGCTCACCCGGTCGTGCCGCCTGCGGACCGCGAGCAGCCCGCCGACCACACCGACCGCGACGAGCGAGTAGAGCGCGCCGGTCACCGCGAGGTGCGGCGTGACGTCGGCGGGCGCGACGACTCCGCCGATGCCGACGGTCAGCGTCGCGTCGACGAGCGAGCTACCGAAGGCGTCGCCGAACGCGATCCCCGGCGCCCCCGCCGCCAGCGCCCGCAGGTCCACGATCAACTCCGGCGCCGACGTCCCGATCGAGGCGCCGAAGAACCCGAGTACGAACTCCGGGATGCCAACCAGCTCAGCGAGGACGATCAGCGAGTCGACGGCGACGGTCGCGCCGGCCCCGACGACGACCAGCGCGACGAGGACGATCGCGGCCTGCACCAGCTTTCGCTGCTGGCTCGGCTCGGGCAGATCCTCCGGGAGCAGCCCCGGCGAGAAGACGACGACGAGCGCGAGGAACACGACCCAGGCGACGATCAGCAGCGCGCCCTCCCAGCGAATCAGCCGCCCGTCGAGGACGAGCAGGCTCGTCAGCGCCAGCCCGGCCATCGTCAGCGCCGCGACGACGAGGACCTCGCGCCGGCGGACGGCGATGACCGCGATCACGAGCGGGAAGAGGCCGACGATGAACGTGTACTGGACGAGCGCCGAGCCGACGGCCGTGCCGACGTTGATGTCCCCCTCACCGCGCAGGTGCGCCGCGACCGCGTTCGCGATCTCCGGCAGGTCGGTGCCGATCGAGACGAGCGCCACCCCGACCACGAACGACGGAGCGCCGAGCGCCGCGGCGAGCGCGCGCGTGTACGTGACGGCGTAGCCGCTCGCGACGAGCGCGAGCCCGAGGCCGCCGACGAGCACGAGCAGGCGAAGCGCGATCTCCACGGCCTTCGCACAGCCGTCCCGGGCAGCGGCTCTGCGAACCCCGCTTCGGCGTGCACGATCCTACGCCCCGGTTAGAGTCCCCGCGTGACCCTCCTCGCCGGCGGCATCTTCGCCGTCGCCTTGGCCGTCATCGCGCTCGAGTGGGTTCACCGCACGAAGGTCGCGCTCGTCGGCGCCGGGCTGATGGTCGTCCTGGGCGTGCTGACGCTCGACCGTGCGGTCGAGGCGGTCGACTGGGGGACGCTCGGCCTGCTCGTCGGGATGATGGTGATCGTCGGCCTGACCGAGCGGACCGGCGTGTTCACCTACCTCGCCCTCCGCGTCGCGCAGCTCTCGCACGGCAGTCCCTTCCGGCTGGTCTTCCTGCTGGCGCTGGTGACCGGCGTGCTCTCGGCGTTCCTCGACAACCTGACCGCGATCCTGCTCGTGGTCCCGATCACGCTGCTGATCGCCGACGTGCTCCGCGTCCCACCCATCCCGCTCGTCCTGGTCGAGGTCCTCGCCTCGAACATCGGCGGGACGGCGACGCTTATCGGCGACCCGCCGAACATCATGATCGGGGTCCACGTCGCGGAGCTGAGCTTCCTCGACTTCATCGTCAACCTGGCGCCCGTGGCGATCGTGACGCTCGCCGTCGTCACGCTCCTGCTCTACCTGGTCTACCGGCCGCAGCTGCGCTCCGACCCCGCGCGCGCGGCGGAGATCGAGCGCCTGGACGCCGCCCGCGACATGCGCGAGGCGCCGTACGTGAAGCGGTCGCTCGCCGTCCTGATCGGGACGATCGTCGCGTTCTTCCTGCACGCGCCGCTCCACCTGGAGCCGCCGGTGGTGGCGCTGGCCGGGGCGACGGTGCTCCTGGTCGTCGCGGCGGACGACGTGGAGGACGCACTCGAGCGGGTCGAGTGGTCGACGATCTTCTTCTTCCTCGGTCTGTTCGTGATGGTCGGCGGGCTCGAGGAGCGCGGGATCATCGAAGAGGTCGCCGAGTTCGTCGCCGACGTGACGGGCGGCTCGCGCACGGGCGAGGCACTCGCGATCCTCTGGGGGGCCGCCGGCGGGTCGGCGCTGGTCGACAACATCCCGTTCACGGCGGCGATGATCCCCGTCGTCGACCAGCTCGCCCCGCCCGACGAACCGTTCGACGACGCGAACTGGTGGGCCCTCGCGCTCGGCGCGTGCTTCGGCGGGAACGCGACGATGATCGCCGCCGCCGCGAACGTCGCCGCGACCGGCGTGCTCGAGCGGACGGGAAACCCCGTCTCGTTCGTCCGCTTCCTCGCCGTGGGGCTCCCGGTGACGCTCGTCTCGCTTACCATCGCGACCGCCTACCTGCTCCTCTTCCAGCTGTGATGCGGACGCTCCGAGAGGCGAAGCTCACGCCGGCGTCGGTGCGGAACACGGCGACGTTCCGCGAGGCCGCCGACGCGCTCTGCGAGGCGGGCGTCTCCGCGCTCGCGGTGCTGGGTGAGGACGAGCGGGTGCTGGGCCTGTTCACCGACGACGACCTCGTCGCGGGCCTGTTCCCGCGCTACCTGAAGGAACTGCGGCACACCGCCTTCGCCGAGGACATGGACGACGTGCTCGCCGACCGCGTCGCCCGCGTCAGCCCGGAGCCGGTCACCCGGCACATGCGCGCGCCAGTCACGGTCGAGGTCGACGCCAGCGCGACGCATGCGGCCGAGCGGTTCCTGCACGTGCCGTGGGGCGCGATCGCGGTGGTCGAGCGCGGCCGGTTCGTCGGCATGCTGACCGAGGTCGCCCTCGCCCGCAGCCTGCTCGACCCGCTGCTGCACTCGTGACTCCCGCCGCGCCGGTGTCGGGCGACGCCGCCACCGGTACCATCAGCCGTCGCTGCGGGCCGGCTCCGGCTCCGCCTGGTGGTCGACGACACCGCGCCAGCGCAGCGTCCGCAGCATCAGCGCGATCGCGGCGAAGCCCAGCACGACGTTCGCCGCCCCGAGGACGAGCCGCATGCCGACGCTGAAGGACAGCAGCGCGCCGGTCGACGCCTCGCCGCGGAGCACGTACGCGAGCAGCGCCTGCTCGGTGCCGATCCCCGAGGGCGTCAGCGGGAGGATGGTCGCGAGGCTTCCCGCGACCTGCGCCAGCAGTCCGTTCGTGATCGTCGCGGGGATGTCGAACGCGCGCAGCAGCAGGAGGACGGTGGCCACGCGCAGTCCCCAATCGACCGCCTGCCAGGCCGCCACCGAGCGCAGGTAGTGAAGCGGCGAGCGGAGCACCGCGAACCCCTGCGCGACCCGCGCGCGGAACGCGTGGATGTGCTTGGCCGACCAGACGCCGGCGGCGAACGCGACGAGCACGAGCGCGGCCGTCACCGCGGCCGCCGCGCGGGGGTGCTGGTAGAGCCAGAGCCACTCGACCGCCGGCAGCCGCGGGACGACGTCGAGGCCCGGGAGCGCGTCCGTCGCGAGCAGCGCCCAGACGAGCAGCCCGGAGGCGACGACGGTGTCGAACAGCGCGAGCACGAGGAGCGTCGCCGCGAGCGTCGGGTAGGAGGCGTGCTCGACGTTGCGCCTGATCAGGAAGAGCTGGAGGAGGTCGCCGCCGCGCGCCGGGACGAGTGTGTTCACCCCGATCCCGGCGGTGTACGCCCCGGCCACGGTCCGCCAGGGGACGCGCTCCTCGGGATAGGCGGCGGCGACCGCGTTGCGGAGTGCGCGCGAGCGCGCCGCCATCTTGACCACATGGCAGAGGAGCGCCAGCGCGACCGCCCACCAGGCGATCGACCCCAGGTAGGAGAGGAACGACCTGACGGCGTCGAAGACGGCGTCCACGCGCCCATCGTGGCACGCGGGTCGCGGCCGCGAGGCCGGCTACGCGGGCGCCGGCACGCGGGCCGCGCGCGGAAGCGCGGCGTCGTTCAGCACGGGGTGGCGGCGCGACGCGTCGTCCCAGATCGCCCTCGCCCGGCCGGCGCTGACCAGCTCGAGGCTGACCGCGTGCATCGTCGCGATCGAAGCTGCGTCCAGCAGGCGCGTCGCCGCTCCCGAGGGCGCGCCGGCGTGCTCGAGCGCACGGGCGAGCTCCTCGAGGCGCAGCGCGAGCAGGCGCGCCGTCCGTTCGCTGCGGGCCTCCTCGGTCACAGCAGGAAGTATTCGCGCCCCGCCGGACGGATCCTCGCGCCCGCAGCCCTACTGGTACTCGTAGAAGCCGCGGCCGCTCTTGCGCCCGAGGTGGCCGGCCTTCTCCATCGCCACGATCCTCGCCGGCGGCGCCATCCGCGGCTCGCGCAGTCCCTGCCAGAGCGCCTCCGAGGCGTGCACGTGCACGTCCAAGCCGACCAGGTCGACCAGCGTGCAGGGGCCCATCGGCCACCCCGCGCCGAAGCGCATCGCCCGGTCGATGTCCTCGGGGCTCACCCCCGCCTCGTCCAGCACCCGCACGCAATCGTTGAGCAGGGGGATGAGAATGCGGTTGACGATGAACCCGGGCGTGTCGTTGCAGCGCACCGGTTCCTTGCCGAGGCGCTGCGCGAACGCGTACGCCGCGTCGACGACCGCCTCGTCGGTCTGCTGCGCGCGCACGATCTCCACCAGCGGCATCAACGGCGCCGGGTTGAAGAAGTGCATCCCGACGACGCGCTCGGGCGGCGCGGCGGCCGAAGCGATCTCGGTGACGGACAGCGCCGAGGTGTTCGTCGCCAGGATCGCGTCCTCGCCGACGACCTCGCTCAACTCGCGGAACAGCTCGTGCTTGATCGTCAGGTCCTCGAAGGCGGCCTCGACGACCAGGTCGCAGTCGGCGAGGTCGGCCAGCTCGGTGGTCAGCTTCAGGCGCGCCAGGGCCGCGTCGCCGTCCTCCTGCGAAAGCCGGCCCTTCTCGACCGCACGGCCGAGGAAGTGCGCGATCTTCCCGCGGGCGGCCTCGCCGAGCTCGGGAGTGACCTCGCGGCCGACCGTTTCGACGCCCGCCTGGATGCAGACCTGCGCGATCCCGGCCCCCATCGTGCCAAGCCCCACGACGCCGACCTTCTGGATCTCCCGGGCCACGGCGCGCGATCCTAGACAAATCGCCTGGCGCGATTTGTCTATGGGTTGGTGGACGGGGCGGGCGGTTCGCCGAAGGGCGGCGGCGATCGCCGAGCTACTCGAGCGCGGCGTCGACGTCGGCGCGGCCGCCGGCGAGGACCGGCGGGCCGTGCGCGACGAGCACGCGCTCGATCGGGAGGTCGAGCTCCGCGCGGAGCGTTTCGCGCAGCTCGCGAGGGTGGACGTGGCCGAGCCACTCGTCGCGGACGCGGAGGCCGTCGCCCGTCCCCGTCAGCAGATCCCCGGCGACGAGCGTCCGGTGCTCCGGCAGCCAGAAGAGCACCTCCCAGGCGCGGTGCGCGTCGAATGAGAGGACCGGGCCCGGGAGCGCGTCGCCGGCACGGAAGCGGTCGGTGTAGGGCGTCCGGTGGGCGATCGCCTCGGCGGCCGGCTCGTGCACCCACACCCGCGTTCGCGGGTAGCGGGCCACGATCTCGGGCGTGCTCCGCGCGTGCCAGAGGATCGTGATCAGGACGTGGAGCGGCCGAGCCGCGCGTGCGAGGTCGCGGTCGAGCGCGTGCCAGAAGCGCTGCTCGTCCTCGGGCGGCACCAGCGGGTCGATCAGGATCACCGCCTCCGGGGACTCGTAGTAGACGCAGGAGACCTCCTGGTCCCACCCGTCCGCGCGGCCGATCTCGGGCGTCCACTCGGGATGCAGCGCCGTCCAGCACCAGAGACCAGGAGCGAGCTCCTCGACCCGCATCAGCCGGTCCTCCGCGCCAGGATCCAATGGAACCGCGCCGGGCCATCCGGCTCCTCGATCGCCTCGGTCTCGGACTCGAGCACCTCGAGGCCCGCGCCGCGGACGAGCGCGTCGTTCGCGCCCCGCTCGTAGCTGCTGAACAGCATCGGCACGCCGAGCCACCGCTCCTGCGAGGGCGGCGTGTCGGAGACGCCGAACGTCGCCAGGAACAGCCCTCCGGGACGCAGCCACGTGGCGACCCGCGCGAGCAGCGGGCCGAGCTCGTCGCGGGGAACGTGGTTGACGACGTAGAGGGCGACGACCGCGTCGAACGACCGCGGCGGGAATTCGACCTCGAGCAGGTCGGCCTGCAGCAGCCGCGCGCCCGGCAGGCGGCGGCGTGCGCGGGCGAGCTGCTCCGCCGACACGTCGACCCCGGTGAGGCGTCCCCGCTCTGCGAGCAGGCGCGACGAGCGGACGCCCGCGCCGACGCCGAGCTCGAGCACGTCAGGCTCGGGCGGCAGCCGGGCGAGGAGCCGCTCCACCCGCTCCAGGCGCGTGGAGCCGCGGATTGCGCGCTACCATTCGGCGAACTCGTCCGCCATCCGGTCGTACCCGGCGGCGACGATCGCCGCCGCGACGGCGCGCCGGCCTGCAGCGAACTGGTCCGGCCGCAGCCGAACGTACGAGTGCCGGCCGAGGCTCTGCGTCAGCACGCCCGCCGCCTGCACGGGCGGCCCTTCGCGGAGGTCGTCGAGCGCGATGGTAGGCCGGAGACCGAACCGCCAGCGCCAACGGGTACGGTCGGCGTCCGCCTCGGGGTCGGAGACGACGTCGGCGACGGCGAACAGCACCTGCCACCCGGCCGCGTACAGAAGCGCCCGATCCCCCGCACGCACCCGCGGCCGCCGCGTCGAGCGGTGGCCGGCGATCTCGTCGAAGCGCACGACGGGATCGAGCCGCCGCTCGCCACGGCCCCGAACCAGGAGCCAGTCCTGCACGCCGCGAAGCGTACGAACGGCCCGTCAGAGCCGGTTCACCACCCCGAACGGACAGGGCGCTCGGAGCGAGGACCGCCGTCCGCACTGCCGGGGCGCGTCGGCCCTTGGTTGTTCGACCACCGGCGAGGCGTCCGGAGGGCGGAGGCGGGTTCCCCGCCGCAGCCAGCCGGTGCTCGAGCACCGCGAGGCCGAGGGGGGCTCGCGGGGGGTGCCTGCTCCCCCCGCGCTAAAGGCGCTCGACGACGCCGGCGATGGCCTGACCGAAGCCGATGCACATCGCGCCGACCCCGTACCGCTCGCCGCGGCGGTCGAGCTCGTTCAGGAGCGTGGCGGTGATCCGGGCGCCCGTCGCACCGAGCGGGTGCCCGAGGGAGATCCCGCCGCCGTTCGGGTTGACGTCGCCGGCCTCCCAGCGCTCGCCCAGCCCGGTGTCGGCGAGGAACTGGAGGACGACGGAGGCGAATGCCTCGTTCACCTCGATCACGCCGACGTCGTCCCAGCCGATACCCGCCTTCGCGAGGGCCTTCTCGCACGCCTCCGGGTTGCCGTGCAGCATCAACGTCGGGTCGACGCCCGCGAGCCCGAACGACACGAAGCGCGCCCGCGGCTCGAGGCCGAGGCGCGACACGGCCGCCTCGCTGGCGATCAGCACCGCTGCCGCGCCGTCGACGATCTGCGACGAGTTGCCGGCGGTCACCTTGCCGTCGGGCACGAACGCCGGCTGCAGCTCGGCCATCTTCTCGAGCGTCGTCTCGCGCCGAACCGCCTCGTCCACGGCGAAGGTCGTCGGCGCGACGGCAACCGCCGTCGCCGCGCCGGCGATCCCGTCGGGCGCGGGCGACGCGCCGGGCGCGCCGTCGACGGCCGTCAGCTCGATCGGCACGATCTCGCGCTCGAAGCGGCCCTCGTCCTGCGCGCGCGCCGCGCGCATGTGCGACTCGTACGAGTAGCGGTCGAGGTCCTCGCGCGAGAGGCCCCACTTCTCGGCGATGTACTCCGCGGAGATCCCCTGCATGACGATCTCGTAGCGGTCGTAGACCGCCTGCGACATCGACCCGTTGTTCGACCCCATCGGGACGCGGCTCATCATCTCGACGCCCGCCGACATGACGAGGTCGAGCTGGCCCGCCATCACCGCCGTCGACGCGCTGAAGTTCGTCTGCATCGAGGAGCCGCACTGGCGGTCGGTGGTCGCGCCTGCGACCGTGACCGGCCATCCCGCCGCGAGCGCGGCGTTCCGCCCGGTGTTCCAGGCCTGCTCGCCGACCTGGGTGACGCAGCCCATCTGCACGTCCTCGATCTCGGCGGGATCGACGTCGTGCCGCGCGAGCAGCCCGTTCATGACCTGGGCCACCAGGTCGTCGCCGCGGATCCCCGCGAGCGAGCCGTTCCGCCGGCCGATCGGGCTGCGGACGGCGTCGACGATGTAGGCGTCAGCCACCCGAGACAGCATAGATCGACCAGGTGCCCGGGACACCTTCGAGCTCGTGCTCGCCGCGCGGCTCGAACGCGACGCCCGAGCCGGCGACGAGATCCCTGACCGTGCCCGTGACGAGCACCTCCCCGGGCTGCGCCTGCCCTGCGACGCGGGCGCCGATCGAGACGGCGATCCCCGCCACCTTCCCGTCGTGGAGCTCGCACTCGCCCGTGTGGACGCCGGCCCGGATCTCGAGCCCCAACCCCCGCACGCCGTCCGCGACGGTCTGGGCGCAGCGGATCGCGCGCGCGGGCCCGTCGAAGGTGGCGAAGAACCCGTCGCCGGCGGTGTCGCGCTCCTGGCCGCGGAAGCGGGCCAGCTCGCGGCGGACGAGCGCGTGGTGGCGCGCGAGCAGCTCCCGCCAGCCGCGGTCGCCGAGACGCGCGGTGTGCTCGGTCGAGCCGACGATGTCCGTGAAGAGCACCGTTGTAAGAACTGTGTCCGGCACGGCGGGAGCCTGACTTCCGGTCGCGAACGCCTCGATCTCGTCGGCGATCTCCGGCGAGAGGAAGATTCCCCAGAAGTCGTCGCCCGGGAGCCGCGTCGAGCGAGAGCCGGGGATCAGCCGAGCCACCTCCGCAGCGTCGGCCGCACCGTAGTCCCCGCGGACGAGGACGAGCGTCGGCGCGCGGATGGCCGGCAGGACATCGCGCATGTGCGTCTCGAACACAGCACGGTTCAGCGCGTACGCGACGGCGGGGCTCGCGCCGACGCGAAGCCAGTTCGCGAACCAGGCCCGGTCCTCGTCGTCTGCGTAGAGCGCCGGCGCGTTCGCGCGGAGCAGCTCGTCCGCGAACTCCTGCGTCCCCCAGCGGTCACGAACCCGCGCGAGGTGGTGGAGTTGCTCGTCGCCCACGCCCTCGAACACCCACGGCTGGAAGAGCACGAGCGCGCGCGTCCGCTCGGGATACGTCGCGGCGTACAGCGCTGCCATGAAGCACCCGTCTTGCGCCCCGAGGACGACGGCGCTCTCGGAGGCCGCCGCGTCGAGGACCGCTCGAACGTCCTCCATCTTCGTCTCGAGCGCCGGAAACTGCGACCCGTGGTCCGAGAGCCCCGTTCCGCGCTTGTCGAACAGGATCAGGCGAAACGAGCGCGCGAGCCGGTCGTAAAACGCGCGCCAGTACCGCGACTGCCACGCGTAGATGAGGTTCGACACGTAGTCGGGAACGAACACGAGATCCGTTGGCCCGTCGCCCACGACCTGGTAGGCGATCGCGACGCCGCCGTTGCGCGCGTAGCGGATCTCCGGCGCGTCAGCCATCCGAGACCGCGTGGACGGCCCACGTGCCGGGAACGCCCTTCAGCTCGTGCTCGCCGCGCGGCTCGAACGCGAGGCCCGAGCCGGCGACCAGATCCCTGACCGTGCTCGAGACGAGCACGTCGCCCGGCTGCGCCAGCGCGGCGACGCGCGCGCCGACGTGGACGGCGATCCCGCGCATCGCGTCGCCGGCCAGCTCCACCTCGCCGGTGTGGACGCCGCTCCGCAGCTCGAGGCCGAGCTCACGCGTCCGCCGCGCGACCTCGACGGCACACCGCACGGCGCGCGCCGGGCCGTCGAAGGCGGCCAGGAAGCCGTCGCCGGCGGTGTCGACGAGCCGGCCCCGGAACCGCTCGAGCTCACGGCGGAGCGTGGCATGGTGGTCGGCGAGGAGGTCGCGCCACCTGCGGTCACCGAGCGCCGCGGCGCGCTCGGTGGAGCCGACGATGTCGGCGAACAGGAGCGTGGCCAGCACGCGGTCGGACTCGTGCACCGGCCGCACGCCGGTCAGGAACTCCTCCACCTCGTCGACGACGCCGTCCACGTCGCCGGCCCAGATCAGGTGCTCGTCGCCGGGCAGCTCGACGAACCTCGCCCCCGGGATCTGGGCGGCGATCCACCGCCCTTCCTCGATGTCGACGTCGCGGTCGGCGCTGCGGTGGAGGACGAGCGTCGGAATCCGAATCGTCGGTAGGACGTCGCGCACGTCGATCTGGCTGTTCATGCGCAGGAGCGCGACGGCGGCGCCGGGGCTGGCGCTGCGCCGCAGGTAGGCGACCGCACGCCGCTTGAACGCCTCGTCGGCGCTCGGGGCGAGGTCGGAGATGTCCATCTCGCCGCCCCATGTGCGCTCGACCGACTCGATCTCCGCCGCGCGCGCCTCCGGCGTCGGCGCCCACGGGTAGTCCGGGCTCCACAGCCGCTTCGCGTAGATCGCGAGCGCGACGAGGGCCAGCGTCCGCTCCGGATAGGTCGCCGCGAAGAGGACGCTCATGAGCCCGCCCTCCGAGGAGCCGAAGATGGCGGCACGCTCCGATCCCGCCGCGTCCATGACGGCGCGCACGTCGTCCATCCGCTGCTCCAGCGTGGGCAACCGGTCGAGCGGCACCGGGTCGGAGAGCCCGGTGCCGCGCTTGTCGAACAGGATCAGGCGCGAGAAGGAGGCGAGCCGCCGCAGCAGGTGCGCGTGGGCGGGCTCCTCCCACATCAGCTCGACGTTCGAGACCCAGCCGGGCACGTAGACGAGGTCGAAAGGCCCTTCGCCCACGACCTGGTAGGCGATGTTGACCTCGCCGCTCCGCGCGTACCGCGTCTCGGGAGTCATCGCCGCCAACTATGTCCGGGACGGCCGCCAGTCGCGCGCCGAACCGCGAGACGGTTTCGCTCGCCGAACGCGGGGAAGGTGCCCGACGTGCTCGGGTTCGGAATCGGCTTGATCGCGATCGGGCTGCTGCTGCTGCTCGTTCCGCCGGTCGGATTCTTCCTCGGACCCGCCGTCGCGGTCGCGGGCATCGTGTTGCTCGTTCTGCACTTCGTGCGGACCGCGCGCGGAGAACGCGAGCCCGGAACGCCGTAGCAGCCGCTCGGCGCCCGGCTGTACGCTGCGGCCGTGCCGCGCCTGCTCGGCGTCTTCCGCGGGACCCGCCCCGACTCGGCCCCGACGCCGCAGCCCCGCGGCCAGCGCCGGGCCGCGCCGCCGGTGCGCGAGCTTCGCCGCGAACGGCGCGCGCTGGAGCGGCTGCGCGAGGAGCGGATCCGTGACCTGGGCGGGCTGGTGCTGGAGATGTACCGCCAGGACAGCTTCCGTGAGCACCTGCTCGACGACCAGTGCGCCGAGGTCGTCGCGATCGAGGAGCGGCTGATGGAGGTCGACCTCCTGCTCCAGGCGCGCCGCCCGCCGGCCGCCCGCTGCGAGTGCGGGGCGCCGCTCTTCTGGGGCGCCCGGTTCTGCTCGCACTGCGGCCGTCCAGTCGCCCTCGAAGGCGAGGGCACCGCGGCGTCGTAGCGATGGCGACGCGGACGCGCGGCGACGGCTGGGTCGGCACCGGCGCGGGCGACTGCCCGCGCTGCGGCGCCGCGTACGCGCCGTTGCAGGAGTACTGCCTGGAGTGCGGGCTGCGGCTGCCCGAGGACCCGGTCGCCGAGCCGCCCCCCGCCGCCCCGACCCTGCTCGGCGTCCCGCCGGGCGCCGCCTGGCCGCTGCTCGCGACTCTGGCGGTCGCGGTGATCGCGATCGCGACCGTTCTCGGATTGCGACTCACCGGCGACGGCCCGCGCGACGTCCTGGTCGTGACCACGTCGGCGCCGACGGTCGTGCCGGCCACCCAGCCGCCGCCGGCCGAGGAGCCGCCCGTCGCGACGCTGCCGACCCCGGTCGTCCCCCCGCCTCCCGCGACGCCGCCCGGAGCGACGACGGCGACGACGCCGACCAC
>JACVRR010000054.1 GCA_014534345.1 Thermoleophilia bacterium
GTACTGCTCGGCCACGCGCTCCAGGTCGTGCTCGCTCGCCGCGTACGCGCGGGCGCGCTCGCCGAGCGCGAGGCGCAGGTCGTCGCGCTCGAGCAGCAGCCGCAGCGCGGCCGCCAGGCGAGGGACCTCGCGCTCGTCGTCTGGGACCTTGACCGCCACGTCGTCCGGAAGCTCGGCGAACCAGCCCAGCTCGCTGACGACCAGGGGCTTGCCCAGCGAGAGCGCGCGGACCGCGCTCCCGGACGTCTCGCCCATCGTCGGCGAGCGCAGGCTCACGCACACGTCGCTGGCCGCCAGCAGCGCCCAGAAGCGCTGCTCGTCGACGTACGGCTCGCGGATCACCGAACCGGCGGGGAGCGCCGCCTCCGCCAGCCGCCGGTCGAGGTCGAACCTGCCGCGCACCGGCCCCGCGATCAGCAGCCGCGCCGCCGGGATGGCCTCCCGCACGAGCGCGAACGCCTCCAGCAGCTGGGGGATCCGCTTGCTGGCGTTCACGACGCCCAGGCAGCCGATCACCGGCCCCGGGCCGAGCTCCGCGGCGGGCACGGGCGGCGCGGGCCAGGCGGGGTGCGGGATTCGCCACACCCGCCCGCCGTAGCCCGTCTCGCGGACCCGCCGCTCGGCGTAGCGCGAGTGGACGACGACCCCGCGCTCTGCGGCGTCCAGCACGACGTTCGTCAGCGGGAACTCGTCCGGCCGCAGCTCGTGGATCCAGGGGAGGCACCCGTCGGCCGCGCCGAGCGCCAGCAGCCGGCCGACGACGCCGCGGTCCCGCTCCATCGCCTGCAGGTACGCGGGCACGTCTCCGCGGCCGAGCGTGAGGCCGGCCACCAGGTGGTGAAGCACGACGTCGTGCAGGACGACGACGCCGGGCCTCGCCCGCAGCGCGTCGACGATCCAGCCGTGCACCTCGTGGTCGTTGCCGACGTGGTAGAGCGAGACGTCGGTGCCGCGCGGCGGACGCCGGCGGCCGCGGCGGACGAGCCGCAGACCGACGCGCCGCGCCAGCGCGGGGACGAGCAGGGCGCTGTAGTCGGCCACGCCCGAGCGCTCGGGCGGAAGCGGCGAGTAGTAGGCGACCTTCACCGGCCCGCCGCCTCGACCAGGCGCTCGACCACCTGGTCCCACGAGACGCGCTCGGCCAGCTTCCTGCCGGCCTCCCCCCAGGCGCGCGCGTCCTCCGGATGCTCGCGCAACCAGCGGCAGGCGGCCGCCAGCTCGGCCGGGTCGGCGCGGCACACGAGCCCGGTGCGCCGGTCGGCCACGACCTCGAGCGGGCCGCCGGCGTCGGTCGTCGTCACGACCGGCTTCCGGGACAGGAACGCCTCGTACGGCACCATCCCGAAGTCCTCGTCGATCGGCGCGTAGTAGACCGCCAGGCAGCGCGCGTACAACCCGGCGAGCGCCTCCTCGTCGACCCGGCCGGCGAACTCGACCCGCCCGTCCAGGCCCCGGCGCGCGACCAGCTCCTCCAGCGCGGGGCGCTCGGGCCCCTCCCCCGCGACGACGCAGCGCAGCGACTTGTCGCGGGCGAGCGCCTCGAGCAGCAGGTCGACGCGCTTCGCCCGGTTCAGGCGGCCGACCGAGAGCAGGAAGTCGCCGTACTCCTCGCAGCGGTAGTCGAGCTCCTGCGGCGGGTGCGGCAACACCTCGGCCTCGATCCCGACGCTGCGGCGCAGGCGGTCGGCGACGTTCGCCGAGGTGGCGAACAGCGCGCGCGCTTCGCCGAGCGCGACCTCGTCCAGCCGGTGGATCGCGCGCCGCACGGCCCGGTCCTCGGCCGACTCGCCGAACTGCCCGATCTCGCTGCGGTCGAGCTCGTAGGCCGAGCGGAACTGGTGCAGGACCCAGGCGACCTTCCGCGGGTGCCGAACGACGTAGGCCGGGAACTTCGTCGCCACGACGGCGTCGATCCGCTGGTGGTCGCTCTCCTCCAGGTCGAGCATCCGCCAGAGGAACGCCTGGGTGAGGACGCGCGCCCGCGGGTACCACTTGAACGGCACCGTGACGAGCTCGCTCTCGTGCCCGCGGGCGCGGAGCTCGGCGACGAGCCGCTCGGCCAGGATCTCGGCGCCCCCGCGCACGAAGGGCACCTGCGGCGAGCAGACGGCGATCCTCATGCCTCCTCCAAAGAAGGGGGCACGCGGGGGAAACATGGTTTCCCCCGCGCAGACTGCGGCACCTGCGGCGAGCAGACGGCGATCCTCATGCCGGCCGCCTCGTCAGCGCTGCCCGGAGCCGCGGCGCGCCGGCGCCGCCCGGATCACGGCGCCGCGTCGCTGCCCGCATCGGCGCGCCGCTGCCCGCCGGCGCCCGCCTCCAGCCGCTCGACGCGCTCGTTCAGGTCGTCCAGCAGCCGCAGGGCGGCGTCGTTGAACGCCCGCTGGTCGGCGAACCCCGGCTCGACGTACCAGCGGACGAGCTTGCGCACGCCGAGCTTGACCGGGTCGTAGAGCAGGCCGCGGCGGCCGCGCGCGGCGAACGGGCGGTCGGCGGAGACGCGGGCGAAGCGGTCGGCGACGGCCCGCGCCGTCCGGCGGACGGAGGCGGCGTCGGCCCCGGCCGAGCGCACGCGGGCGCCGTGCACCTCCTCCTCGAGCTCGGCGATCAGCGCGGCGATCTCGCCGTCCGACGTCGTCCGCGCGCGCCGGGGCGCGAGGTGGTTCCCGTCCCCGCGTCGCACGCCGCAAATGCTACCCGCGTGGCGGCGGTAGCCTTGCCCGCGGGAGCGATGCGAGACGACGTGGCGACCACCTGGCCGGGCTCGGCGCTCGACGACCTGCGGGACGAGCTGGGGCCGACGTACGCGGGGCGGACGGCGCTCGTCACCGGAGCCGACGGGTTCCTCGGGTCGCACCTGGCCGACGCACTGGTCGAGCTCGGCGCGCACGTGCACGCGCTCGTGCGCGCGACCTCGAGCGGCGCGCTGCAGAACATCGGCCACCTGCGGGGACGGCTGACCGTCCACCGCGGCGACCTCGGCGACCGGCACTCGGTCGACCGCGTCGTGCGCGCGCTGCGGGCCGTGGACGACCCGCCGTACGTCTTCCACTTGGCCGCCCAGGCGCACGTCGGCGAGTCGTGGCAGCGCCCGTACGAGACGGTGACCGCGAACGTGGTCGGCACGCTCAACCTCTTGCAGTCGGTGGTCGACAACCGGCTCGAGCTGGAGAAGCTCGACACGGCCGGGACGTCGGAGGAGTACGGCAACGTGCGCGAGGCCGTCGCCCATCAGCACGACTTCGACGCGGACGGCGGGGTCGTCTTCCACGAGCGCTCGCCGATCAACCCGAAGTCGGTCTACGCGACGG
This sequence comes from Thermoleophilia bacterium, assembly GCA_014534345.1. GTDB lineage: Bacteria > Actinomycetota > Thermoleophilia > Gaiellales > Gaiellaceae > JACVRR01. The sequence continues at coordinate 3,312 of JACVRR010000054.1, forward strand.
CGAAGGTGGCAGCCGACTTCCTGACCATGAACTACCACGACGCCTACGGCGTGCCCGGCGTGGTGACGCGGATGTTCAACAACTACGGGCCGCGGCAGAGCCCGCGCTACGTGACCGGCACGGTGGTCACGCAGGCGCTCGAGCGCGAGCGGGTGGAGCTCGGGCAGCTCGAGCCGATGCGCGACTTCTGCTACTGCACCGACGGCGTCCGCGGCCACCTGACGATCGCGGCGCGCGGCGTCCCCGGGGACCTGTACGCCTACGGACAGGGGCGGAACGTGTCGATGCGCGACTGGGCGGAGCTGATCCTGCGCGTCGGCGAGGAGGGCGGCTACTGGCCGCGCCGCGAGCTCGTCTCCGTCCCCGAGCGCTTCCGGCCGGGCGCGAGCGAGGTGCTGGCGCTGAAGGTGGGCTACGAGAAGCTGCACCGCGAGACCGGCTGGGAGCCGCTCGTCTCCTGGGAGGAGGGGGTCGCGCGGACGATCGCCTGGTACGCCGCCAACCGCGAGCGCTGGATCGGCCGCGTCGACTGGCTCGCGGAGCAGGCCGCGCACTTGCCGCGGACCTAGTTCGTCGCTGCGCTACGCTCGACGGCCGTGAAGGTCCTCGTCACCGGCGGCGCGGGCTTCCTGGGGCGCCACGTCGTCCACCGCCTTCGCGACCGGGGCGACGACGTGTTCGTGCCGCGGCGGCGCGAGTACGACCTGACCGTCGACGCCGAGGCGGCGCGCCTGTTCGCCGACGCCCGGCCCCAGCTCGTCCTCCACCTCGCGGCCGAGGTGGGGGGCATCGGCGCCAACCGGGCCAACCCCGGCCGCTTCTGGTACGCGAACCTGCTGCTGGGCGCCCACGTGCTGGAGCAGAGCCGCGCGCACGGCGTCGGCAAGGTGGTCGTCCTAGGGACGACGTGCGAGTACCCGCGCGACGCGCCCGTCCCGCTGCGCGAGGACGACCTCTGGCAGGGCTACCCGGAGGAGACGAACGCCGCCTACGGGGTGGCCAAGCGGGCGCTGCTCGCGGGGGGGCAGGCCTACCGCGACCAGTACGGGCTGAACGTGATCCACCTGCTGCCCGCCAACCTGTACGGCCCGGGCGACGACTTCGACCTCGAGACCGGGCACGTGGTCGCCCACCTGATCCGCAAGATGATCGAGGCCGAGGAACGGGGCGAGCCCGAGGTCGTCCTCTGGGGCGACGGCTCGCCGACGCGCGAGTTCCTCTACGTCGCGGACTGCGCCGACGCCGTCCTCGCCGCCGCCGACCGCTACGACGACCCGCGGCCGCTCAACCTCGGCACGGGCGAGGAGATCGCGATCCGCGAGCTCGCCGAGCTGGTGGCCGCGCTGACCGGCTTCTCCGGCGAGGTGCGCTGGGACACGTCGAAGCCGAACGGCCAGCCGCGGCGGAGGCTGGACGTCTCGCGCGCGCGCGCGGTGCTCGGCTGGCGTGCGCGGACGCCGCTGCGGGAGGGGCTCGAGGAGACGGTCGCCTGGTACCGGGCGCACGCGCCTGTCCACGCCTGAGCCCCGGGGTGGCGCGGGTCCCCGTCGCCGTCGTCGGCGCCGGCAACATGGGCCGGCACCACGTCCGCAACTACGCCGAGCTCACGGGCGCCGACCTGCGGGCGGTCGTCGATCGCAACGTCGAGCGCGCGGAGGCGCTGGCGGCCCGGTACGGCGCCCGGGCGTTCGCCTCGGTCGCGGAGCTGCTCGAGCGGGCGCCCGAAGTCGAGGCGGTCTCGATCGCCACCCCCACGATCACGCACCGCGAGGTGGCGGAGGCGCTGCTCGCGGCCGGCAGGCACGTCCTCGTGGAGAAGCCGATCGCCGCCACCGCGGCGGACGGCGACCGGCTCACCCGCCGCGGACGCGAGCGGGGCTTGGTGCTCGCCGTCGGCCACGTCGAGCGCTTCAACCCGGCCGTGCGCGAGCTCAAGCGGCGCGTCGACGCGGGGGCGATGGGCTCGCTCCTCTCGCTCGTGGCCCGGCGCGTGGGGGTGATGCCGCCGCAGGTGGCCGACGCCGACGTGATCGTCGACCTCGCCGTCCACGACATCGACATCTTCCGCTACCTGCTCGGCGCCGACCGGCCGGACGCCGTCTACGCGAACGCGGGGAGAGCCGTCGCGGAGGACCGCTTCGACTTCGCCGACGCGTTCCTGCGCTTCGACGGCGTCGCCTGCCTGCTGCAGGTCAACTGGGTCACGCCGGTCAAGATCCGCTCGCTGGCGGTCACGGGGACGGCGGCGTACGCCGAGGTCGAGTACGTCACGCAGGACCTGCGCTGGTTTCCGGCCCGGCCGCTCGAGTCGGTCGACACGTTCGCCGAGCTGGAGGCCTACAGCGGCCGTGAGCCCGAGCGCGTCGAGCTGGCGCGGCGCGAGCCGCTCGCCCTCGAGCTGGAGGAGTTCCTGCGCGCGGTGCGCGGCGAGCCGGCCGAGGTGGTCAGCGGCGAGGAGGCGACCCGCTCGATCGAGATCGCGGCCGCGCTCGCCGAGGGCGCCGAGCGCCGGTAGGCGCAGGGCGGCGGCGCCATCCTCCGCGGGGGGCGAGGCCGCGGCAGCCACGCGGCCGCGGCAGCCGGCGTCGGGCCTGCTCGCTCGGCGACGACTGGGACTCCCCGCCCTTGGGTGGCGAGCCACCTCCCGTCCGCCCGCCACCCGGCCGCGATCGTACCCGCGAAACCCGCAGCGGACTGTGCCGTCCTCGTGTCGATTTCGTGCCAGGCAGAATCGCCCGCCGATGGCCGCCCCTGCGCGCGAGCGCCCGCTCGTCACCGTCGTCGTCCTCTGCCACAACTACGCGCACTTCCTGCCGGAGTCGGTCGAGAGCGCGCTCGCCCAGACCTACGAGCCGCTCGAGGTGATCGTCGTCGACGACGGCTCGACGGACGACTCGCTCGCGGTGGCGCGGCGCTACGCCGACCGCGTCCGGATCGAGACCCAGCCGAACATGGGCCTCGAGCGCAGCTGCAACCGCGCCGTGCGCGAGCTCGTCCGCGGCGACTACTTCTGCTTCCTCTCGGCCGACGACGCCTTCGCGCCCCGATACGTCGAGCGGCTCTGGGAGGCGCTCCAGCGCTCTCCCGACGCCGCCTACGCGTATTGCCGCCCGCTGCTCTTCGGGGCGCGCGAGGGCCCGATGCGCTGCCTGCCGTTCAGCGCCTACTTCCTGGTCAAGCGGACGAACTTCGTGAACGCGAGCGCGCTGACGGCGCGGGCGGACTACCTCGCCGTCGGCGGCTACGCCGAGGACCTGGGCCAGCACGCGCTCGAGGACTGGGACTTCTGGCTACGGATGCTCGCCCGCGGCAGGCGCGGCACGTACGTGCGCGAGCCGCTGCTCCGCTGGCGCCGCCACGACGCCGGCAGCCGGAATCCGGAGCAGGGCGAGCGCGAGCGTGCCGCGCTCGACCACGTCCGGGCGCGGCACCACGAGCTGGCCGAGCGGATGAGCGACGTCCGCGGCCGCATGTATTACGCCCTCGACTTCGCGCTCGCTGCGGCAGATCTCGCGCTCGGCTACTCGCGCTGGCCGCGGCTCGTCCGCCGGTACGAGCGCGCGTCGTGGCGGCGCTACCGCCGGTGGCACGCCCCCGACGCGGCGAGCCGCAGGTAGCGTGGCGTCCCGCGAGCGGATGGAACTGGCGGGCAAGCGTTTCCTCGTCACCGGCGGGACGGGCTTCATCGGCTCGTACGTCGTCGACGCACTGGTCGAGGCGGGCGCCGGCGAGGTGGTCGCCTTCGACGCGCAGCCGCGCGCCGAGAACGTGGAGTCGGCCAGCGCGCGGGGGAACGTCCGCGTCCTCGAAGGCGACGTCCGCGACGTCGACGCCGTGCGGCGGGCGGCGGAGGGCGCGGACGGCGTCTTCCACCTCGCCGTCCTCCCCCTACGGCCCTGCGTGGACGACCCGAGGCTGTGCTTGGACGTCAATGTCGTCGGCACGTTCAACCTGCTCGAGGCGGCGCAGCGGGCAGGGGCGCGGAAGGTCGTCGTCTCGTCGGCGTCCTCGGTCTACGGCGACACCCACGCGACGATGGACGAGAGCCACCCGCTCGCGGGGCGAACGATGTACGCGGCGAGCAAGATCGCGGGCGAGTCGTTCGCGCGCGCGTTCCACGACGGCCACGGGCTCGACTACGTCGTACTCCGCTACATGAACGTCTACGGGCCGCGGCAGGCGGGCGGGTTGATCGCGAGCGTGCTCGGCCGGCTGCGCGCGGGGGAGCCGCCCGTCGTCCAGGGGGACGGCAGCCAGTCCTTCGACTTCGTCCACGTCGCCGACGTGGCGAGCGCCAACCTGCGCGCGATGGAGGCCGACGTCACGGATGAGGCGTTCAACGTCGGCAGCGGGGGCGAGGCGACCGTCCGCGAGATCGTCGAGCACCTGATCCGCCTGACCGGGAGCGAGCTCAAGCCCGTCTACGACACCGAGACGCGCGTCCTGATGACCAGGCGCGTCGGGAGCAACGAGAAGGCGGTGCGCCTGCTCGGCTGGCGGCCCGGGTACGACCTCGAGCGCGGCCTGCGCGACGTCGTCGAGGCGGCGTGAGGGTCCTCGTCACCGGCGCGTCCGGCTTCGTCGGGAGCCACCTGGCGCCCGCGCTCGCCGACGCCGGTCACGAGGTCCTCGCCGTCGTCCGCCGGCCCGGCTCGGCACCCGCCGGCGCCACCGAGGTGGCCGCCGACCTCGCCCGGGACCGATTGGAGCTCCCCGCCGCCGACGCCGTCGTCCACCTGGCGCAGGCGAACACCCGCTTCCCCGACGGCGCGGCGGAGCTCTACGCGGTCAACACGGCCGCCACCCAGCGCCTGCTCGACCACGCGCGACGGACGGGCGCGCGGCGGTTCGTGCTCGCGTCCACGGGCTCGGTCTACGGCTTCGCCGACCCCCCGCTGTCGGAGGACGACCCCGTGCGAGCCGATGACTTCTACGCGCTGACGAAGATCCACGCCGAGGCACTCGTCGCCGCCTACCGCGGCTTCTTCGCCACCGCCGTCCTGCGCCTGTTCGTCCCCTACGGCCCCGGCCAGGAGGGGCGGATGATCCCGGCGCTGGCCGCACGCGTCCGCGAGGGTCGCCCCGTGACGCTGAACGGCGGCGGCCGGCCGCGCTCGAATCCCGTCTACGTCGGCGACGTCGTGCGCGTCGTCGCGGCGGCGCTCGAGCGCGACGAGCACGTGCTCGTGAACGTCGCCGGCGACGAGGTGGTCGGCGTCGGCGAGCTGGCCGAGCGGATGGGCGCCGTCCTGGGACGCCGGCCCCTCCTGGAGCAGGGCGCGCCGGACGCGCCCGGCGACATCGTCGCGGACACCGGGCGGCTGCACGCGCTCTTCGCGCTGCGGCCGCTCGTCGGCCTCGACGAGGGCCTGCGGCGCACGCTGGGCGCGCCGGTGGTGACCGCCTGATGTGCGGGATCGCCGGCATCCTCGACCTCTACGGGCGCCCGGTCGCCGCCGCGGAGCTGCAGGCGATGAGCGACGTGATCCGCCACCGCGGGCCCGACGACGAGGGCCGCTGGGTCGACGAGACGGTCGGCCTCGCGAACCGCCGGCTGGCGATCATCGACCTCTCCCCCGCCGGCCGCCAGCCGATGGCGAACGAGGACGGCAGCGTGCTCGTGGCCTACAACGGCGAGATCTACAACTACCTCGAGCTCGTCCCGCTGCTCGAGGCAAGGGGCCACCGCTTCCACTCGCGCACCGACACCGAGGTGCTCGTCCACGCCTACGAGGAGTGGGGGCCGGCCTGCGTGCACCGCCTGAACGGCATGTTCGCGTTCGCGATCTGGGACGCGCGCCGCCGCGAGCTGTTCCTCGCGCGCGACCGCTTCGGGATCAAGCCGCTGTACTACGCGGTCGACCGCGGCCGCCTCGTGTTCGGATCCGAGATCAAGTCGCTGCTCGCCGCGGGCCACCCGCGACGCGTCTCGCCCGAGGCGCTGAACGAGTACTTCGCCTTCCAGAACCTGCTCAGCGACCGCACGCTCTTCGACGGCGTCCGCCTGCTCCCGCCCGGCCACACCTTGACCGCGGGCGCGGGCGGCCTGCGCTGGGACCGCTACTGGGACCTCGGGTTCGAGCCGGACGACGAGCTCGGCGAGGAGGAGTGGGCGGAGCGCGTCCGCGCGGCCTTCGAGCGGGTCGTGACCCGCCAGCTGATCAGCGACGTCCCGGTCGGGAGCTACCTGTCCGGCGGCATGGACTCGGGCTCGATCGCGGCCGTCGCCAGCCGGCACGTCCCCCGGCTGATGACCTTCACCGGCGGCTTCGACCTCTCCTCGGTCACCGGGATCGAGCTCGTCTTCGACGAGCGCGCCGACGCGGAGGTCGTCTCACGCGAGTTCAGGACGGAGCACTACGAGATGGTCATGCACGCCGGGGACATGGCCTGGGTGCTTCCCGAGCTGATCTGGCACCTGGAGGACCTGCGCGTCGGCATGTGCTACCAGAACTACTACATCGCCCGCCTCGCCTCGAAGTTCGTCAAGGTGGCGCTCGCCGGAACTGGCGGCGACGAGCTGTTCGCCGGCTATCCGTGGCGGTACGAGCTGGTCGAGGACGTCACCGACCCGGACGAGTTCGACCGGCTCTACTACGGGTACTGGACGCGGCTCGTTCCGGACGCCGAGAAGTCCGCCTTCTTCGCCGACGACGTCTTCGCCGAGATCGTGGCCGCCGAGTCGCCGTTCGACGTCTACCGCGAGACGATGGCGCCGGTCCGGCAGCTCGACCCGGTCGCGAAGGCGCTCTACTTCGAGGCGAAGACGTTCCTGCACGGGCTGCTGCTGGTCGAGGACCGCGTCTCGATGGCGCACAGCCTCGAGGTGCGCGTTCCGTTCCTGGACGACGAGCTGGTCGAGCTCGCGGCGCGGATTCCGGCGCGGCTCAAGCACGCAGACCGCAGCGGCAAGCGGCTGCTCCGCCGGGCGATGGCGCCGCTGCTGCCACGCGAGCTGGTCGCGAAGCCCAAGCAGGGGTTCAGCCCGCCCGACCAGTCGTGGTACCGCGGGCCGACGATGGACTACATCCGCGAGATCCTGCTCGACGAGCGCACCCTCGCGCGCGGCTGGTTCAAGCCCGAATACGTGCGGCGCGTGCTGAACGAGCACCTCCAGGGGCGCGTCAACCACCGTCTGCTGATCTGGTCGCTGCTCTCCTTCGAGTGGTGGAACCGGCTCTTCCTGGACGGCGAGCGGGCGGCCGTCGACGCGCGCGAGCGGTGGGCGCACGCGCGCTGACGCACCCGCTCGCGGACGTCTTCGCCTGCCCGCGCTGCGGCACGACGGGCTCGGGGGGCGACGACGAGACGATCGTCTGCACGCAGGGGCACGCGTTCCCCGTGCGCGCCGGCATCCCGCGCTTCGTCGAGGCGCTCGCGGGAGGCGCCGGCCAGGTGCAGCGCGTCTTCGATTTCGAGCACCGCCGCTACCGCGATTCGGCGTACACCCGCTTCGGCCCCGAGCTCGTCGACCGGTTCCTGGTCGAGCTGGGCCTCCCGGCGGAGTTCTTCGCCGGCAAGCGTGCGCTCGACGCCGGCTGCGGGTCCGGCCGCTGGACGTACGCGCTCGCCGAGCTCGGCGCGAAGGTGACGGGCGTCGACCTGACCGCCGGGGGCCCGGAAGCGGCGCACGCCGAGCTCGGCGAGCGGGCGAACGTCTCGTTCGCGCAGGCCGACCTGTTCGCGCTTCCGTTCCGCGCCGGTGCGTTCGACTTCGTCCTCAGCTGGGGCGTCCTCCATCACACGCCCGACACGCGGGCGGCGTTCGACCGCCTCGTCCCGCTCGTCCGTCCCGGCGGGACGCTGTTCGTGATGGTCTACGAGCTCGAGAGCCGGGTGCGCGCGGTCGGGACGGAGGTTCTGCGGAGCGTGCTCCGCCGGCTGCCCGACGAGCGCCGCTACCGGGCGTGCCGGCTGCTCGTCACGCGGAACCCCTGGGTCTACCGGCTGCTCGGGCCGCTCTTCATCCTCTCCTACCTCGGCCCCGACGCCACCGTCGACGAGCGCACGGCCCAGTTCGGGCTGTTCGACGCCTACTCGCCGCGCTGGAACCACCTCCACACCGTCGACGACGTGCGGGGCTGGTTCGGCGATCGCGGCTTCGAGGACGTTGTCGCGGTCGAGGCGCCGGGCGCGGCCGTGCGCGTCCGCGGGCGCCGGCCGGAGTGATCGCCGCGTTGAGGGAGCGCGTGCGCGAGCGCGCGCCGAACCTGTCGACCGCCGCCTGGCTCTACCTCTTCCTGCGCGCCCAGCAGCGGCGCTACGCCCGCGCCGGCGCCGACCCGCGGCCGCCGCGCGAGCTGGTCGAGGCGTCGCCGAACGGCGCCGTCCTCCGCCTCCGCGACCACGAGCTGGCCGACCTCCGCTTCCAGCTCGGCGAGCTGGCGGCCAGCCAGAAGCTCGACGAGATCGCGGCGTTCCTCGACCGGGTGGCCGCGATCCGGCCGCGGGCGGTCTGCGAGATCGGCTCCGCGGCGGGCGGGACGCTCTACCTGCTGACCCGGGTCGCGGCCGACGACGCCGTGCTCGTGTCGATCGACGTCGACCTGCCGGCGCACGTGGCCGCCGCGCGGCGCCGGCTGGCGCGCGCCGATCAGCGCGTGGTCGGCATCCAGGGTGACTCGCACGCGCCCGCGACGGTCGACCGGCTGCGGGCGGCGCTCGCCGGGCGTCCCCTCGACGTCCTCTTCATCGACGGCGACCACTCGTACGCCGGCGTGCGCGGCGACTGGGAGCGATACGCGCCGCTGGTCCGGCCGGGCGGCGTGATCGGCCTGCACGACGTGCACGAGGACTACACCACCAGCCGCGGCGCGGTCACGGCCGCGATCTCGGGCGACGTCCCGCGCTTCTGGCGCGAGCTGGGTGCGGGTCTGCGGACGGAGGAGCTCGTCGCCGACCCGGAGCAGGACGGCTACGGGATCGGCGTCGTCTACCCCTGACGGATCGCCGCCAGCGTGCGGCGCGGCGCGGCCGCGAGGGCGCGCAGGACGAGCGCACGCCCGCGTAGGCTGCGGCCGCGCTCGAACTCGAAGGCGGCGGCGTCGAGGTAGTGCCCCGCCAGCCCCGCGCCGACGGCGTCGCGGAGCCGAGTGCGCGCCTCCGGGAAGGCAGCCAGGAAGTCCCGCAGGACGCGAATGCGCGCGAGGTGGTAGTTCGAGCGGGCGAGGCGCGTGCTCTCGTTGTCCGCGTGGCGCCGGTAGCGTGCCAGCACCTCGTTCACGCGTGCGACCTTCCAGTCGAGCGCGAGCACGAGCCAGAGGAAGTAGTCGTCGCCGAACGAGAAGTCGGCCTCGCGGAACGCGACGCCGCGCCGCTCGAGCCCCTCGCGCCGGAAGAGCACGGTCAGGGAGGCGATGAAGCATCCCTTCACGAACAGGTCGGCCAGCACGTCGCCCTCGGCCTCGAGCGCCTCGTCCCGCCAGGGGACGACGGCGCCGGTGTCGGAGTCGAACGCCTCGTAGCCCGTGTAGACGAGGCCGACGTCCGGCCGCTCGCGCAGGACGGCGACCTGCTTCGCCAGCTTCTCCGGCAGCCACACGTCGTCGTGGTCGAGCCTGGCCAGCAGCGGGCCGCGGGCCGCGGCGAGCGCGTCGTTGCGCCGCCGCGCCGGCCCGGCCCGCGCGCTCGCCGGGAGGAGGCGCACCCGGCCGGGATGCCGGGCGGCGTACGCGGCCACGACGTCCCGGGTCCCGTCGGCGGACGCGTCGTCGGCCACGACGAGCTCCACGCGCGGGTACGTCTGCGCGAGCACGCTGTCGATGCTCTCGGCGACCCAGCGGGACGCGTTGTGCGACGCCATCAGCACGCTGACGAGGGGCTCGTCCTCGCCCGTCACGACGCGGCTTCGGCGGGGCGCAGCCGGCCCGCGATGAGGCGGCGAGCGTTGGCCACGTCGGTCGAGTCGACGACACGGGCCAAGCGGATGGCGAGGACGAACGCGGCGAAGGCGCCCGTCTTCACGGCCAGCGCGAGCACGACCGGCTCGATCCGCAGGAGGCCGACCGCGCCGCAGGCGAGCGCGAGCACGAACGCGCGGGCAAGCTTCGACGTCTCGTACTCCGTCGGGTACAGGCGCTGGGCGATGCGGTGCTGCAGCAGCGCGAGAACGGCGTACCCCGCCGCGGCCGCGAGCGCGGCGCCGACCATCCCGAACGGCGGGATCAGCGCGAGGTTGAGGCCGATGTTGACGGCGGCCGCAGCGCCCGCGATCAGCGGCAGGACGGCCGTCCTGCGGGCGAAGGAGATCCCCGCCATGACCACCGACGAGACGCCGAACGCGACGACGCCGAGCGCCAGCGGGCCGACCGCCTGGTACGCGCGCTGGAAGCCGGGCGCGACGACCGCCAGCGCCTCGCGCGCGAAGAGCGTCAGCCAGACGGCGCCGACCAGGAGCCCGACCGTGAAGTAGGTGAGCGCCTTCGCCCGCACCGCCTTCTCCGTCTCCTTGTCCTCGGCGTAGAGCGAGAAGATGTACGGGCCGAACGCGAGCGCGAAGGCCGTGACGAGCAGCATCAGCAGGGAGGAGACGCGGCTGGCGACGGCGTACTGCCCGACCTCGGCGAGGTCGGCCAGCTGCCCGAGCATCACGCGGTCGATCAACGCCAGCGCCCACATCGCCAGCGCCGCCGGCACCAGCGGCAGCCCGTAGGCCAGCATCCGGCGCAGCTCGACACGGGAGACGCGGGCGCCGACGTCGCGGTGGACGACCGCCAGGCCGTAGACGACCCCGAGCGCGTTCCCGGCGATGACGCCGACGAAGATCGCCTCGACGCCGACGTCGAGGGCGACCACCAGGACGACCGCCACCGCGCCCGAGACCACCGCCGCGAGGACGGAGGCCACGAGGTAGCTCCAGCGCCGGAACCGCAGCCGCATCGCCTCGCGGGTGAGCGTGGCGATGTTCACCAGCGGCACCGAGAGCGCCACCGCCGCGATCAGCGTCTCAGCGCCGCGGCCGTCGAACAGCAGCCGGTCGACGAGCCCGCGGGCGGCGAGGAGCGCGCCTGCCGCGACGAGCGCGATCACGCTCGTCGCAGCGATCGCCGTGAACAGCACGCGCCGACGGCCCTCGGCGTCGGCCTCGGGATAGTCGTAGTAGCTCCGCTGCGCGGCGGAGGCGAAGCCCAGGTCGACGAGGGTCACCGTCACCGACGAGAGCACCACCGCCAGCTCCAGCATCCCGTACTCGGCCTGCGTGAACGCACGCGCGAACACCGGCAGGGTGACGACCCCGACCGCCTGCAGCAGCACGCCGCTCAGCCCGTAGACGACCGTGTGCTTGGCGAGGGTGACGATGTGGCTCGGGCCGCTGGGAAGGCCCGCGCTCGCCTCGAGCCGCGCGCCGTCGGCCTCGCTCACGCCCACGCGGAACAGCGTAGTCACGGGTGCGGCGGCGCCTTCGGAGCCCGGGGTCACCGTACAGTTCGCCGCCGTGGTGCGCGGGGCGGTCGTACGGGCGGTCCACGCGGGCGGCGGTGCGGCGGCGCTCGCGCTCTACGCGCTCGCGGTCGTGCCGCTCTCACGCCTGCGCCGCTTCGCGA
>JACVRR010000112.1 GCA_014534345.1 Thermoleophilia bacterium
ATCGACCTCACCATCACCTCCAGCAGTTCGACAACCACGGCAGGGGAGATCGGCGGGCAAACGACACCTACGGATTCGCGCTCGCGGCGCACCCGGGCTAGTCGCAGGGGCGGCCAGTTACACCAGCGGGCTCTCGGCCCACAGGACAAGGCTCGGCCTGCCCGACCTACGTTCTCCCGAAGCCCCCGTCCCGGAACGCCCCGAACCTAGGACGGCCCCGGACGGACCGAACAACAGGCCCCGGTCCATTCTCATGCCGGAACACCACGCTATGGGACATGACCCCCAGCTGTCTGCCGGCGCTGCATCGGCTCGCTCGTCGCTCCTGCTTTTGTGGAAATCCAGGGCTGACGCTGGGCACCTGGCCATGCGCGGCGGGAGGTCCTTTGGAGCCGGGTCGCCCGGGATGACGCGGATCGGCGTGAACGCCGACGTCGGGCCGTAGAAGGCCCTTTCTATGGCCCGTGTGGCCGGGGCTGCCGCTCTACGAGCCAGTCCGAGGTTCGGAAATAGCGTCAAACCGGGCCACCGATCGCCCGAGTCTCCAAATCCGGTCTGCAGGCGTCGACCCGGACGGTCAGCTCGCGCTCCCTCAACCCACCGAGTCGTGTCCACCGCCTTGTAGGCGTCGCGATTCTCTTGCGACCCCGATGTCCGCGCCACCGCGTCGAGCTGCGTGAGGGCCGCGTCGACATCGCGATCGGGTCCCGCCCGCAGCGTCGAGCAGCCCGTCGGCCGGCACGAGCGCGCGCTCCGCCATCGACCGAACGGCGCCACCGTCGCGTCGATGTACACGCGCCGCCCATCCTCCAGGCGCCCGACCCCGTCCGTCCCGACCATGAGCGGCCGCGGCGGCGCGCTCATGTAGAACGCCCCCGTCGCCTTGTGCAGGTCGAGGTGGTGCAGCCCCGCCGCGAGCACCTCCACCACGACGCGCCGGCGCCCGCCACGGGGCCGTCGTTCCTTTCGGAGCGCGGAGCAGCGCCTTACCCGTGCAGGACGGCCGCTCTCACGGTGCGGACCGTAGCTCAGCGTCGGCGCGCGAGCGGGCCTCGGCGTCGCGAAGCGCCGCCCACACCCGCTCGGGGGTCAGCGGCAGGTCGCGGATCACGACGCCGGTCGCCTGCGCGACCGCGGCGCCGAGTGCGCCGGCGGTGCACAGCAGCGCGCCCTCGCTGATCCCCTTCGACCCGTACGGCCCCGGCCCGTCGTGGTTCTCGACCGCGGCCGTGACCAGCTCGAGCGGGACGTCGTTGAACGTCGGGATCCGGTAGTCGAGCGCGCCGAGGTTCCGGATTCGCCCGTGCTCGTCGAGTAGCAGCTGCTCCATCTGGCTGTGTCCGAGGCCCATGATCGCCGCACCCTCGTCCTGGGAGACGACCTGCAGCGCGTTGAGCTCCGTGCCGACGTCGCTCACGGAGACGTGCTTGGTGAGGAGCAGCTCGCCGGTCTCGCGGTCGACCTCCACCTCGATCGCGGTCGCGTTGAACTCGTAGAACGCCGCGTCACCGCCGAGCGGGTGGTCGCCCTTGCCGCGCAGCCGTCGGGTGCCCTGGCCGATGAACTCGCCGCGCAGCGTCCCGAGCGCCTCGCGCGCCGCCTCGGGCAGCGACAGCCTGCCGTCCGGGGTGATCAGCGCTCCGGGCGCCTCGTCCAGCTCCTCGGCCGGCACGCCGGTCGTCTCCGCGTAAAGCTCGAGGACCCGCCGGCGCACGTCGCGGCAGGCCTCGAGGACGGCCGAGCCCATGAAGACGGTCGAACGGCTCGCCGAGGTCTGCAGGTCGAACGGCACGGTGCCGGTGTCGCCGCTGATCACGCTCACGCGGTCGATCGGGGTGCCGAGCTCCTCGGCGACGATCTGCTGCCACAGCGTGCGCGCGCCCTGCCCCATGTCCGACGTGCCCGCGTAGACGATCGCGCTACCGTCGCACAGCAGCCGCACCAGGCTCTGCGACAGCCCGGAGGTCGCGCCGGGCTTGATGCCGACTGCGATGCCGCGGCCGCGGTTGGGCGCCAGCGGCTCGCCCCAGCCGACGAGCTCCGCCGCCTTCTCGAGGCTCTCGCGCCACTCGCCGTCGGCGCGGGCGGCGGACGCCCCGCGGACGAACGCCTCGCCCCTGGCGACGAGGTTGCGCCGGCGGATCTCCAGCCCGTCGAGGCCGAGCAGCCGCGCGCCCGCGTCGAGCTGGCTCTCCGTCGCCCACGCGACCTGCGGGCTGCCGAAACCGCGGAACGCCGTGCTCGGCGTCGTGTTTGTCATCACCGCGCGGGCGGCGATGCGGACCGCGGGGATCCGGTACGGCCCGGCCGCCACGTAGCTGCCCTTGGCCATGACCCGCGGGGCGACGTCGGCGTAGGCGCCGATCTGGTAGTCGGCGTGCACCTCGTGGAAGGTCAGCTCGCCGTCCCGCGTGAAGCCGGTGCGCGCCCGGATGCGGCAGCCGGCCCGCCGCATCGCGTGGAAGGTCTCCTCGAGCGAGAGGACGAGCCGGCAGGCGCGCCGCATGCGCAGCGCGATGAACGCCATCAGCGGCTCCAGCTTCGGGTTCTGCTTGCCGCCGAAGGCGCCGCCCGGGTCGGGCGCGAAGACGCGCACCTGGTTCAGCGGCAGGCCGATGACCGACGCGATCGTCCGCTGCAGCAGGTACGGGTGCTGGACGGGCGAGTAGACGTCGAGCCCGCCCTGCTCGGTCGGGACCACGACCGTGCCCCCCGGCTCGATCGGGAAGTGGGTGACCATCGGGAACGTGTAGTCGTGCTCGACGACGACGTCGGTGTGCGCCTGCGCCTCGGCGACGTCCCCCCAGGTATAAAGCGCGTCCTCGAGGACGTTCCTCTCCGCGCGCGGGTCGCCCGGGCGGATTGACGGGTCGTGCACGAGGTGCGCGCCGGGGGCGAGAGCGGCGTCGAGCGTGTAGACGCCGGGCAGCTCGCGGAAGTCGACGCGCATGAGGCGCGCGGCGGCCTGCGCCGCGTCGGTGGTCTCCGCGACGACCGCCGCCACGGGCTCGCCGTGGAAGTTGACGCCGCCGGCCGCGAGCACCGGCCGGTCCTGGTGCGACGGCCCGAACCGCGGCATCGGCGAGGGGAGCTCCGCGGCGGTGACGACGTCGAGCACGCCGGGCACGCGCCGCGCCTGGGAGCTGTCGACGCCGACGATCTCGGCGCAGCCGACCGGGATGGTGACCAGGGCGACCTGCGAAGCCCCCGGGAAGGAGAGGTCGGCGACGAAGCGCTGCGCGCCCGTCGTGCGGTCCGCGCCGCCGTAGCGGAGCACCGGCCGGCCGATACGCGCGGGCGAGCCGTTTGCGGCCTGCAGGTCCAGCTCGTCGGCGGGCCGTGCGGGAGCCTCAGCCACGGTCGCCCCTCCTCCTCGCGGCGGTAGCCTGCACCGCCCGGACGATGCGCTGGTAGCCGGCGCAGCGGCACAGGTTGCCCGACAGCGCCTCGCGGATCTGCTCCTCGCTCGGCGACGGGTTGCCCCGCAGCAGGTACTCCGCCGAGACGACCTGCCCGGGGATGCAGAACCCGCACTGGACGGCGCCGGCGTTGAGGAACTCCTCCTGCAGGTCCGTCAGCCCGCGCTCCGAGAGGCCCTCGACCGTCGTGACCTCGTGCCCGTCGGCCTCCGCGCACAGGACGAGGCACGCGTTGACGGCGCGCCCGTCGAGCAGCACGGTGCAGGCGCCGCACTCGCCCTCCGCGCAGCAGGTCTTCGAGCCGGTCAGCCCCATCTCGTCGCGCAGGGCGTCGAGCAGCGTGCGGTGGGCGGGCACCGCGACCGTGCGCTCGCTGCCGTTGACGGTGAGCGCGACGGTCTGCAGGTCGTGGAGCCCACCGGCGCTCATGCGGCCATCTCCCCGGACGTGCGCCGGTCCGCCGCGGCGAGGATCGCGCGCCTGGCGAGCACCCGGACCATCGCGTGCCGGTACTCGCGGCTGCCGCGGATGTCGGAGATCGGCGTGGCGATCTCGAGCCGCTCGTCCAGCGCGCGCACGAGCCCGGGCACGTCCGCCGCGTCGAACGGCGCGTCGAGCTCGGTGCGCAGCGGCCGCGGCCCGACGGCGCCGAGGCCAAGCACGACGCGGCCGTCGCGGTCGACGCCCGCCGCGACGCTGACGGTTGCGAGGTCGACCCCGCGCCGGCGGGTGAGCCGGCGGAAGGCCGAGCCAAACCCGTCGGGCGGCCGCGGGAGGTCGATCCGCGTGACGAGCTCGTCGGGGCCGCACAGCGTCCGGCGTGGGCCGAGGAAAAAGTCGTGCAGCGGCACGGTCCGCTCCCCGGCGCGCGACGCGATCGCGATCGAGGCGTCGTGCACGAGCAACGCCGGGACGGTGTCGGCGGCGGGCGACCCGTTGCACGCGTTGCCCACAAGGCTGGCGCGGTTGCGGATGGCGACCGAGCCGACCGTCAGCGCCGCCTCGACGAGTGCGGGGTACCGCCGCCGCACGACCGGGTGCGCCGCGAGCTCGCCCATCGTCAGCGTGGGGCCGACGCGGATGCCGCCGTCGCCGACGGCGATCGGCTCCGGCAGGTCCGCGATCGCCTTCAGGTCTACGACCAGCGTCGGCTCGATCGTGTGGTGGCGCAGCCCGACGAGCAGGTCGGTGCCGCCGACGAGCGCCCGCGCGCCGCCGCCCTCGGCCGCGAGCGCGGATAGCGCGTCCGCCGTGCTGCTCGGCCGGTAGTAGCGCGTCATCGTCCGCGCCTCACGCCGGCTCGGCCGCGACCTGCGCGAAGGCGCGCGCCGGGGCGGAGTCGATGCCGGCGAACTTGTAGAAGGGCGCGAAGAACGTGCAGCGCGGTGGTAGCGCCGCGAGGTTGACGAGGCCCTCGACCAGGACGATGCCGGCGCCGAGCAGCGCCCGGTGCACGACGAAGTCCTCCGGCGCCCAGCCGGGGTCGCGGGCCGCCGGCTCCTCGAAGAAGTCGCACCCGACGCACTTCGGCCGGCGCTCGACGAGCCAGCGCGCGGCGGCCTCGGTCAGCGCCGGGGACTCCGGGAAGTAGCGCGGCGTGCCGATCGCGCGCTGCGCCCAGTCGGTGCGCAGCAGGACGATGTCCCCCGGGCTGATCGCCTCCCCCGCGTCGTGCAGCGCCGCCTCCGCCGCCGCCAGCGCGCCCACGTCGACGGGCGCGCGAGCCTCGCGCGGCGTGACGTCGAGCACGACCGCCGAGCCGATGACGCGGTCGAGCGCGACGGCGTCGATCGGCTCGCCGTCCTCGAACACGTGCAGCGCGGATTCCACGTGGCAGCCGGTGTGGCAGCTGAGCGTCGCCTGCGCCGACTGCCAATAGCCGGCCTTCACGCGCACGTCGAACGCGACGCCGACATCCGTCGACGGCGGCCCCTCGAAGCCCTCCGGGACCGCGGGCGAGAGGTCGACGAGGCGCCCCGCGCTCACCCCGACAGACCGACCGCCGCGATCGTCGCCGATCGTCGTGTAGAACGCCCGCTTGCGCTCGGCCAGGAGCTCCAAGATCGCCTCCTGCTTGACGAGCCGGGTGAAATGCTCGGAGTCCTGGTGGGCCTGGTAGCCCGCCTCGTCGACGTACTGCTCGTAGAGGAAGAACAGGTCCGGGTCCTCCTGCGAGCGCTGCGCCTGGTAGAAGAGGCAGCCGGGCTCCGCCCGCGACGGCGGCGTCATCTCCTGGATCACCTCGAGCAGGCGATCCGCCTTGCCGGGATGCGCGCGCCACTTGGCGGCGACGACGTAGGCCACGTTCAGGTCCCCTTTCGTCCGATCCTGTTGCGCAGGACGCCGATGCCCTCGACCTCGAGCTCGACGACGTCCCCCTCCTGCAGCCGGCGGCCGAGCTCGAGGCCGGAGCCGCCGGCCGCCGTCCCCGAGCCGAAGACCTCGCCGGGGTACAGCGTCTGGCCCTGCGAGGCGTAGGCGATCATGTCCGCGAACGTGTGGTGCATGTGCGCCGACGTGTCCTCGCCCCACACCTCGTCGTTGACGCGCACGCGCATCGGCGCGTCGGAAGCGTCGAACTCGTCGGCCGTGACGATGCACGGTCCGAGCACGTTCGAGCCGTCCCAGTCCTTGGCCTTGCCCGGTCCCATGCCGACCGCGCCCTCGCGGCGCTGCACGTCGCGCGCGGAGAGGTCGTTCCAGATCGTGTAGCCGAAGATGCAGCCGGCGGCGTCCTCGCGGCGCACGTCGCGAACACGCCGCCCGATGATCGCGGCCAGCTCGAGCTCGTGGTCGAGCTCGTCGGTGTGCGCCGGCCACGGCACCTCCACGTCGGGGCCGACGACCGTGTCGGGCAGCCCCTTGTAGTACGCCGGCAGCTCGTACCACTCGGCCGGGATGTCGCGCCCGAGCGCGGCGTACGCGTTGCGCAGGTGGCCCTCGAAGGCGAGGAAGTCGCGCAGCGACCGCGGACGCAGCGGCGCGAGCAGGCGCGGCCGCTCGGCCACCTCGGCGCCGTCGGCGACCGGCGCGCCGGCCTCGATGAACGCGACCATGTCGCCGTCGAACCCGGTGTCGACGACGCGCTCGCCCCGCAGCACGCCGACCCACGGGCCGCCGCCCGCCTCGTAGCTCACCAGCTTCATCGGGGACGACCCATGTCGACGCGGCCGCTCCAGGTCGTGGCGCCGCTGCGCGGGCGGACGATCGCGCTCACGGCGCCTCCGTGTCGGTCGAGCGCGCGCCGCCCTCGGCGAACCAGCGGCCGAAGCCCTCGATGTGCTCGCGGACGAGCCGCCCGGCGCACTCGGCGTCGCCCGCGTCGAGCGCCTCCATGATCGGCACGTGCGACTCCGCGACCTCCGCGAGGTCCTCCAGGCGCTGGATCAGCGTGAACCGCGTGCGCAGGTCCACGTGCAGCGACTCCCAGACCTGGATCAGCGTGCGGTTGGCGCTCGCCTCGACGAACACCCGGTGGAAGGCGACGTCGTGGCGGACGAAGCGGTGCAGGTCGCCGTCCACCGCGGCCGCGCGCATCGCGTCGATCTCGGCGCCCAGCGGCGCGGAGGCGCCGGCGAGCCGCTCGGCTGCGAGCTTGCCGGCGAGCTCCTCCAGTACGGCGCGCACCGGGTAGCTCTCGGCGATCTCGTCGGCGCGCACCGCCCGCACGCGGGCGCCGCGGAAGGGCTCGGACTCCACTAGCCGCAGAATCTCCAGCTCGCGCAGCGCCTCGCGCACCGGCGCCTGGCTGACGCCGAACTCCTCGGCGATCCGCAGCTCGACGACGCGCTGGCCCGGCTCGTAGTAGCCCTCGAGAATGCGCTGCATGAGCACGTCCTTGATCTGCTCGCGAAGGACCGCGCGGTTCACCGCCACGGCGGTCGCTCCTGTCGCCGCAGCGTGATGGCCGCAGACGTCGGTCGCGCTGACCGCCGCTTACTCGCCACGGCGGTCGCTCCGCTCGCCGGCGGGTCACCTCGGCCCGGCGCTCGGTGCCACCGGCGCGACGCGACCGGCGTGCTGCTGAGCTCGCTCACGACTAACACCCTTGCCACAACATTATCGATTATGTACGCTGCGCGCCAACCCCTGTCAACGTGTACGACCGTAGGAAGCGCCCTATGCTCACGCAACCGACCGCGCGGCGCGCGGACCGCGCCTGATGCGCGCGCTCGTCGTCAGCGGGCCCGACGACTTCGCCGTGCGCGACGTCGATCGGCCCCGCCCCGGGCCGTTCGAGGTCCTGTGCCACGTCCGCGCGGCCGCGATCTGCGGCACGGACCCGCACATCATCCAGGGCCACTATCCGGGCTTCTGGCCGAAGGAGTGGCCGCTCACACCCGGCCACGAGTGGTGCGGCGACGTCGTCGAGCTCGGCGAGGGCGCGGCCGCCCTCGGCTGGACAGTCGGGACTCGCGTCGCCGGCACGTCGCACGCGCCGTGCGGGTACTGCCCGCGCTGCATCGAGGGCCGCTACAACATCTGCGAGAACTTCGGCGTCGAGGGCCTGCACGCGCAGTACGGCCACAACGCGCCGGGGGCGTACGCCGAGTACGTGGTGCACTCGGTGCGCAGCGTGTTCCCGGTGCCGGACGTCCTGACGGACGAGGAGGCCGCGATGGTCGACCCCGCCGGGGTCGCCCTGCACACGGTCGTGCGCGGCGGCCAGCGGCCCGGCGACACCGTCGTCGTCGTCGGCCCGGGCGTGATGGGCCTGCTCGTCGCCGAGTGCGCACGCGCCCTGGGGGCCGGGCGCGTCCTCGTCGTCGGCCGCGGTCGGCGCCTGCAGAAGGCCAGCGAGCTCGGCCACGAGGCCGTCGACTTCTCGGAGGCCGATCCGGTGGAGGCTGTGCGCGCGGCCACCGGCGCCGGCGCCGACGTTGCGCTCGAGTGCTCCGGCGCGCCGGAGGCGCTCGCGCAGTGCGTCGACATGGTGCGCAAGGGCGGGCGCGTGGCCGTCATCGGCATCCCGCTCGAGGACGCGCGCGTCCCGATGCCGCGGACGGTGCTCGACGAGATCGACGTCGTCGGCGTCCGCGCCGCGGCGGGCGAGGTG
>JACVRR010000160.1 GCA_014534345.1 Thermoleophilia bacterium
AAAGAGCAGACGCTCGCGGGAGTCTCCCTGCTTCGTTTCGACGAGGAGGGACGGGTTGTCGCGCAGCGGGACTACTGGGCTCTGCTCGACGGCCGCCGCGACCCTCCCCCCGGCTGGGGCGGCTGAGCGCGTGGCCCGCCGCGGCAAGGCCGCGGGCGCGACGCCGCCGCCCCTGCCGCACGACCGGCGACCGATCGGTCAGCTGATCGCCGAGGCGATCCGCCTCTACCAGCGCCGCTTCTGGGCGTCGCTCGCACTCGGGCTCGTGCTCGCCGCGCGCGATCAGCTGGCGTACGGGCACGACTCTGCCTTCGGGACGGTGCTCCTGTGGGCGTTCGGACCGCTCCTCAGCGCGGCGTACGTGGCCGCCTGCGCGATCTCGACCGACGCGCGGCCGCCGCGGCGCGCCGTTGCGACGGCGATCACCGTCGGGATCCTCGTCTACCTGCCGTTCCCGCTGCTCATCCGGATCTTCATCCTTCCCGGGCTCGCCTGGTTCGCGCTGTTCGGCCTTGCGGTGCCGGCGGCGCTCCACGAGCGGCTTCGGTTTCGGGGGGCGATCCGGCGCGGGTTCGAGCTCGGCCGCGCGGACTTCGTCCACGCGCTCGGAGGCCTCGCTGCGCTCGTCCTCGTCTACGGCGTCGCGAGCTCGGCTCTCGTGGTGCTGCTGCGGAGCCAGGGCGACCAGGCCGCCCGCGCGGCGCTCTTCCTCGCAGACCTCGTCCTCTCGCCGCTCGTCTTCCTCGGTGCCGCGCTCCTCTACTTCGACCAGGCGGCGCGAGTCGTAGACTCGACCGGCCCACGAACCAGGAGGAGCGGCGATGCCGATCTACTTGCTGCTGTCGAACCTGACGCCGCAGGGCGTCCAGACGCTGAAGTCGAACCCCGACCGGCTGCGCCAGGTCAACAGTGACGTGGAGGAGCTCGGCGCGCGCGTCGTCCACCAGTGGGTCACCCTCGGGCCGTACGACTTCGTCAACGTCGTCGAGGCGCCCGACAACGAGACGATCGCGCGGGTCGCGTTCAACCTCGAGGCGCGCGGCAGCACGAGCATCCAGACGCTCTCGGCGCTGACGGTCGACGACTTCCTCGGCGCGATCCAGCAGTAGGCGGCGAGGCTCAGCGCACCTCGCGCTCCGCGGTTGTGCGGACGATCGAGATGCCCCAGGCGCGGCCCGAAGCGAACAGCTCGTCCGGATCGACCTCGGCGGCCCAGCCGAGGAAGTGGCGTTCGGGCTCGTCTTCCGTGCAGCCGTAGACCGCAGCGCGCTCATCGAGGTGCGGCGCATCGGTCTCGCCGCGCTCCAGCGCGTCCAGCCGAGCCTCGGCGGCCTCGGCCGCCGGTCCTTCCGCGTAGCCCCGCGGCATCCCCCGCAGCGTATCGCGGTACGCTCGGACGATGGCCGCCGCTCTCGCCGTCCGAGGCCTCGGCAAGCGCTACGGGCGCGTGGAGGCGCTCCGAGGCGTCGACCTCGAGGTAGGGGAGGGCGAGCTGGTCGGACTGCTCGGCCCGAACGGAGCGGGGAAGTCGACGCTCGTCAAGATCGCGTGCGGCCTCGTCCGCCCCACTGCCGGCGAGGCGACCGTCTGCGGGGCGCCCGCGGGGTCGGCGGCCGCCCGGGCGGCGTTGGGCTACCTCGCGGAGCTGTTCCGGTTCCCGGGCTGGTACACGGCGGACGAGGTGCTTGCGCTTCACCAGCGGCTCGGACGCTCCGATCGGGGTGCGGCGGAGCGGCGCGAGCTCCTCGATCTGGTCGGCCTCGCGGATGCGGCTGACCGGCGCGTCGAGGCCATGTCGAAGGGGATGTCGCAGCGGCTGGGAATTGCGCAGGCGCTCGTCGGTCGGCCGCGGCTGCTGCTTCTCGACGAGCCGACGAGCGCGCTCGACCCGGTCGGCCGCCGCACCGTGCGGGTGCTGCTCGAGGAGCTGAAGGCGCGCGGTGTCGCTGTGCTGCTGAACTCGCATCTGCTCTCGGAGGTGGAGCTCGTGTGCGACCGCGTCGCCATCCTGCTCGACGGCGCGCTCGTCGCCGGCGGGGTGACGGAGGAGCTTGCACGCCCGCGAGGCGTGGAGGTGGACGTCGACGGTGGCATGCGGCGGTACGAGCACGCGGGTCGCGCGGACGTTCCCGGGATCGTCGCGCGGCTGATCCGCGACGGCGAGCAGGTGTACGGCGTGCGGGTGCTTCGCTCGACGCTCGAGGAGGTCTACCTCGACGCCGTCGGCGGCGCGACGGAGTGACCGCCATAGTCGTCTACGGGCTGCAGGAGGCGCTCCGCCGGCGGATCTTCGCCGTCGTGGTGCTCCTGACCGCTGTCTTCCTGTTCCTCTTCTGGCTCGGTACGCACTACCTGTTCGCGGACCTCGAGTCCCTCGGACCCCCGCCGACGAACGCGATCGACACGCGCACCCTCGCCGGTGCGACCGTCCTCGGCCTGGGCATGTTCGCGACGCTCTTCCTCGGCGCGGTCCTGGCGGTGTTCTTGACGATCGGCGTTGTTCGCGGCGATGCCGAGCGCGGGCTGCTGCAGCCGCTCGTCGTGCGGCCCGTCGGACGTACGACGCTCCTCCTCTCGCGCTTCCTGGGCTCCGTTGCCGTATGTGTTCCGTACACGGTGATCGTCTTCTTCGGGGCGGTCCTGATCGTCGGCGGGAACGGGGGCTACTGGCCCGACCGGTACGCGCTGCCGGCCGTCGAGCTCGCGGCGGCCGTCGTCGTGATCGCGGCCATCGGCATCCTGGGCTCGGTCTTCCTCTCGTCGACGGCCAACGGGATCGCCGTCTTCATGTTCTTCGGCTCCGGGCTCGTGGCGGGGCTGCTCGGGCAGATCGGCCGCGGCCTCAATAGCGAGCGCATCGAGCGGATTGCGAAGGTTGCTTCCTGGCTCGCGCCGTTCGAGGCCCTCTACCAGGATGCGCTGCACGCAATCACCCAGAACACGGTGGGCTTCACGCGGATCGCGCTCGAGCTCGGCCCGTTCGGCGGCGCGGAGCAGGGCGGCCTCCAGCTGCGCGTCTGGACCGCGGCCTACCTCGGCGTGGTCGGCGCCGGCGCGCTGGTCGCGTTCGTCCGGCGGGATCTCTAGAGGCGCCGGGTCGGCTGCCCGCGCGGCGCCAGGTCCAGCTACTCCACCGACCCGGCTGCGGAAAGAGCGGTGGCCACGTCGCCTGCGAGCGCGGCGTTCGCGACCACGAGGTCACGGTTCGCGCGGAGCGTTCGGCCGCCGCTTCGCTCGTGGAGGAACGAGAGCACGAACGGCGTCACGCCCTGCCCCACGACTCCGCGCCGCTCGGCCTCCGCGAGCCCCTCCCCCAGCAGCGGCTCGATGTCGTCGAGGCTGTCGTCGGGCGGGCGCGCGAGCAGGAGTCCGGCGCCCCCCAGCCGCCAGTGCGCGAGCGCCAGCGCCGCCGCCTCGGCCGCCGATTCGACGCGCGCGGAGACAGGTGGCCCTCCGCGAGCGCGGTAGAAGAGGGGGAGCTCGTCGGCGCGGTAGCCGAGCACCGGAACGCCGAGCGTCTCGAGCAGCTCCGCGGTCGCCGCGACGTCAAGGAGCGACTTGACGCCGCTGCTGACGACCACGACCTGCGTGCTCGCGAGCGCAAAGAGGTCCGCCGAGATGTCGGGGTGCGCTGCAAACCCCCGATGGACCCCTCCCAGGCCGCCCGTGCCCATCACGCGGATCCCCGCCGCCCGGCACACGGCGAGCGTGCCGCCCACCGTCGTGGCTCCGGTCTCGCCGCGGACGGCGCAGGCTGCGAGGTCCCGCGGGCCCGTCTTGCGGGCCGTCGGGTCGAACCGAGCCAGCTCGTCCTCCGACAGGCCGACGCGGATCTCGCCGTCGAGGACGCCGACCGTCGCGGGCACGGCGCCCGCCTCCCGCACCCGCCGCTCCGCCTCGCGCCCGACACGGATCCCCTCGCCGGCGGGGAACCCATGGGCGACAAGGGTGGTCTCGAGCGCGACGACGGCAGTCGCCGCTCGAACCTCCTCGGAGACGCGGATCACGGCATCGCGCCGACCCCGGCGACGCAGCGCTCCGCCGCGTCGAGCGCGAGGTCGGGACCTCCGACGAGGAAACCGGCCGCGAGCGCGTCGCCCGCGCCGGTCGTGTCCGTCACGGCTGACGCACGTGCCGCGTAGCGGGTGCCGTCGACCGAGAAGCCGCGCGCGCCGTGCTTGAGCACGGTCGTCGGCGCCGGCAGATCGCCTCCCAGCATCTGCACCTCCGCCTCGCCGCCGAACACGATATCGGGGGCCAGCTCCTCGAGCCGGCTCCGGAACCGCGCGGGTCCGGCGGCACGGATCGCGCTCCAGGACGAGAGGTCGACGCTCACACTCGCGCCCGTGGCGCGCGCGAGCGACCCCGCGCGGAGCGCCGCCTCGGCGGCCGGTGGAGCGAGCAGCGCGTACCCGGAGACGTACAGGACGTCGCAGCCGCGGAACGAGTCGGCGCGGAGCTCGTCGGGGGCCAGCTTCGGGCTTACTCCGCGATCCGATGCCATCGTCCGCTCGCCTTCACCGTCGACGAGCGAGACGACGACGCCGGTGCGGCCCTCCACCTCCGGGCCCAGCAGCTCGACCCGCCGGTCCTCGAGCTCGGCGGCGGCGATCCGACCGGCCGCG
>JACVRR010000105.1 GCA_014534345.1 Thermoleophilia bacterium
ACCAGGCTGCGATCGTGGCGCGTCGGGCCAGGACGCGGCGCGCGCGCCCCCGTGCGTCCGTGACGACGAGCCCGTACGCCGACGAGCGCTTGCCGAGCCGGCCGAGGTGGGCCAGGCTCGCGCCGTTCGGCGACCAGCTCGGCGCGATCCCGTTCGCGATCCGGCGCCTTCCCGTGCCGTCCGGGCGGACGACGTGGATGCGTTCGGCGAGCGAATACGCGATCAGGCGCCCGCTGGGCGACCACGCGGGCGAGACGGGCGAGTGCTGCCCGCCGCGGACGAGGGTTCGCACGTTCGTCCCGTCGGCGTTCGCGACCTCGATCGCGCTCGAGCTCCCGTACGGGTCGATGTCGGCTTCGTACGCGAGGCGCCGTCCGTCCGGCGACCAGCTCGCGTCCCGCGCCGCCGTGGCGACGACGCGCGCGCCCGACCCGTCGACGCGGACGGCTCGCAGCGTGACAGCGTGGCCGCAGCGGAAGGCCTCCGGAGGGCAGCTCCCCGGAGGGCCGGGCCCGTTGTAGGCGATCGTGCGCCCGTCGCGCGACCAGACCGGGCGGCTCCCGCCCGGCGCCAGCAGGCGTTTCGCGCTTCCGTCCGCGTTCATCAGCCAGACGCCGTTCCCCGCCGGCGCCTCGCGCGTGAACGCGACGAGGCGGCCTGCGGGGGACGGTGCCGCCTCCAGGTCGTCGTCCGCGGATGCGCTGAGGTTCGCGCGCCGGCCGTCGGCGACCCGCACGCTGAACACCTGCGGGTGATGCAACAGCGGATGGCGGTCACTCGCGAACGCGATCAGACCGTTCCGCCCGGGAAACGTCGCCCTCGCTGAAGGCGTGGCCGCGAGCGCGGCTACGGCCGTCGCGAGCAGCAAGGCGGACACCCCGACTGCGGACGCGCGATGCCGAGTGCGGCTCACCGATCCGACGCTACCCCGAGGACGTTAAGCCGCGGTTAAAGCGCTGCGGGGTAGTGGCTAATTTGAAGTCTGCCGCGTTTACAACCAAACTGACCCACTACCCGCTGCGGCGACGTGAGCCGACGGCGCGCCGCGAGCGCGTCCGCGCCCGGCGGCAGCGCACGCCCAGCGGATCGGGCGGGCGGGCGTCCGCGGCGTACTGCCTACGGCGGGGTTCCGGCGTCGATCCAGTCTCGGAAGCGTTGCACCTGCTCGGGCGGCCACTCCCCGTCGCAGGGCATCGTCCCGTCCTCGAGCCGCTCGTAGATCGCGTCGGCGTTCGCACGCACGTCGTCGTACGACGAGAGGTCGAAGGCGAAGGACATCGCACGGACGTCGTCTGGGCGGAAGAGCGGGCGGATGTCGCGTCCGAAGCCAGGCTGTTCCTCTTCCACGGTCACCCCTCTGCGTCCACGTTCCCCCGCCGGCTCAGTAGCCGCTGAAGCGGTCAACGACGACGTGCTCCTCGTCCACGCCCGCCTCGGCAAGCGCCTCTCCCATCGCCTCGGCCATCGGCGGGGGCCCCGCGACGAGGAACGTCGACTCGTCCAGGTCGTCGCCGAGGTAGTCGCGGAAGAAGCGCGCGTCGAGCTTCCGCGTCTCGCCGTCCCAGCCGGCGTCCTGCGTCATCGTGAGGATCAACCGGAAGCCGGGAAGCTCGTGCTCGAGCTCGCGGAGCTCGTCGAGGAATGCGGTCGACTCGCGGTCGCGATTCGAGTAGATCAGCGTCACACGGTACGGCAGCCGCTCGTCGCGGATGTAGCGGAGCATGCTGCGGAAGACCGTGATCCCGATGCCGCCGGCCACGAAGACGAGCGGACGCGACGGGTCGTCGGGCAGCGCGAACCGTCCCTTGGGCGGCTCGACCTCGACCTCCGCGCCGACGGGCAGCTCCTGCAGCGTTCGCTTGAAGGCCGTGTCACGCAGCCTCGTGGCGAGCCCGAGCACGCCTTTCTCGCTCGGTGCGGTCACGACGCTGATGTGCCGGCGCAATCCCCGCTCGTCCTGATGGCCGACGTCGGGCAGCGTGACGAAGAAGTACTGGCCCGGCGTGAACTCGACGTGCTCGCCGAGCAGGTCGAACGTCACGAGCAGCGTCCCCTTCGCGACCTCGTGCTTCTCGGCGATCCGGGCTCGCATGCGCCGCCTCTACCTTACGGGTGCCGGCGCGGGGTCGGCGAGGAAGGCGACCGCGTTCTCCCACGGGTCGCGCGCCAGGAAGCCGCCCGCGACGGGCTCGGCCGGGAGCCCGGCGGCGCGCATGCGCGCGCGCACCGCGGCGACGTCGCCCTCGCTCGGCAGCACGACGGTCCACTGCCGCAGACCGATGGTGTGCGCCGGAGGCGGCCCGACGCCGCGCCCGCGCCAGACGTTGAACCCGACGTGGTGGTGGTACCCGCCCGCGGACACGAACGCGGCCGAGGCGAGGTTGGCCTGCGCCTCGAAGCCGAGGACGTCCCCGTAGAACGCGAGCCCCTGGTCGATGTCGCCGACGTGCAGGTGGAGGTGCCCGACACGAAGACCGTCGTCCACCGTCGGGCCGGGCTCGGCGACCGGCGCGGCGGCGAGCAGCGACGCGAGGTCGAGCGGCGCCGGGCCGTGCTGGTAGCCGAGGCCGCGCGGCCACCGCTCCCGCGGCCGGTCGGCGGCGAGCTCGATCCCGTTGCCGTCGACGTCGGCCAGGTAGATCGCCTCGTGCGTGCCGTGGTCGGACGCGCCCTGGATGGGCGTCCGCGTCTCTCCGAGCCGCAACGCGGCGCGGGCCAGGTCCTCTCGGCTCGGGTAGAGCAGCGCGTAGTGGTAGAGGCCTGCGTGCCGGCCGGGCGGCCGAGCGACGGGATCCTCGTGCAGCACGAGGACGGGCTCGTCGCGACCGCTGCCGAGCTCCGCCCGGTCGGCGTCGCGCCGGTGGACGCGCAGGCCGAGCGCCCGTTCGTACCACCCGACCGAGCGGTCGACGTGCGGGACCGTCAGGTGGGCGGGGCCGAGGCGGAGGGCCGCCGGCAGCGTGGCCGCGGACGCGGAGCCGGCTCGGGTCGGTGCGGCGTTCACGTCCACCCGAACGTCGGGACCGCGGCCCTGCATTCCCGGCAGGGGAATCGACCGCCTGCTAGGCGGCGCGGCAGACGAGGACGTCCTCGAAGAACTCGCCGGCGCGCCGCCCGGTCCGCCGGTTCACGTGGCGCGTCACCCGCTCCTCCAGGAGGAGCCCCGCGTTCTCGAGGATCACGGGGTAGAGGTCGTGCGAGTCGTTCACCACGATCAGGACCGGGGCGTCGCGAGGCAGCTGGGCGGCGGTGTTGTCGAGCGCGTCGCTCATCGCCTCGACGTACGCCCGCTGCGCGTGCTTCGCCCGCCCGGCGGCCGGCGAGCCGATCTCGTCGGCGCGGCGGTCCTCCAACCCGAGCAGCTCGTAGGCGTAGCGGTGCTGCTCGTGGTAGTCGATCAGCCCGGGGTACGGCGGCGAGGTGACCACCCCCGTCGGCATCCGCGGCAGCCGCACGCTGCGCGCGTCGCCGTGGAGCACGACGATCTCCCGTCCGGCGCGCAGCGACGCGAACGCGCGCAGCCGCCGGACGGTGTCGGTCGTGTAGCGGGCGAGGAACTTCCACGCCTCCTCGACGGGACGGCACTCGCGCCTGTGCTTGTGGCACCAGTACGGCTCGGTCGCCGGCGTATCGGGGAAGTCGAGGTCGAAGTGCGTCGTCAACCGCGCCGAGCGGGCGGCGCGCGCGAGCACGACCCGCGCCACGTCCGCGAACGGCGCGGGGAGCCGTTCGACCGCGCGCCGGTACGCGAGCAGCTCACCGAGGGCGCGCGGCGCGTACCACTGCTCCAGCCACGGCGTGGCACCGGCCGCCGAACCGACGTCTCGCCGCGCCTCCTCGAGTGCGCCGCGCAGCGTCAGCTCGAGCTCGCCGAGCGGGTAGCGCTCCGTCTTGACCCGGGTCATCAGGCAGTTGAACGCCGAGACGTCGCAGCCGACCGCGTCGGCGCCGAAGACGTCGGCCTCGACCAGCGTCGTGCCCGAGCCGACGAAGGGGTCGTAGACGCAGTCGCCGGGCGAGAAGTAGCGGCCGAGGAACGTCTCGACGAGCTGCGGGATGAACTTCCCCAGGTAGGGGTGCAGCCGGTGGACGTGCTTCGTCCGCTCGGTCTGAGGGAGCGCGTCCTCCGACCACGACAGCTCGAGGTCGATCTCGCGGTAGAGCGCCTCCTGCGTGCGGCCCGGCACGACGTCCGCACGCTACTCGCGCCGCCGGACAGTCACATGTGGCGCGTTGTCGACCGTGAACGCACGGTCCGTCCCGTCGCGCCCGCGTCGGCGCCGACGCGACGCGGCTCAGCGCGCCGGTCGGGATCCGTCGGCGTCGTCGCCCGCCCGCGTGCCGAGCGCGGCTCGCAGCAACGCCAGCGCGGACCACGACATGAGCTCGACGGCCTCGTCGCGCGAGAGACCGGCGATGTCCGTGAGCCAGACGAGCGCCTCGACGCCCACCGCCGATCGGATCGCGAGCACGAGTCGGCGTAGCTCGTCGTCGGGCAGCTCCGCGCGGAGCGGCGCGAGGGCGTCCTCGATCCAGCCGATCGCCCGGCCCTTGCGAAGGACGAGCTCTCCGCGGTGCGCCGGGTCCGGGTCGAGCGACAGGCGCAGCATCGCGCGCAGCTCCGGCTCGTGCTCGACCGTCAGCCGGAGCTGCTCCCGGACGACCGTCTCGAGACGCGCCTCCGCGTCCGCCGGCGGATCCGCGCCGAGGAGCGAGCTCGCCTCGATCATCGGGTACGCCGCGACGAGGAGGGCGCGTTGGTTCGGGAAATAGCGGTACGCGGTCGTGCGCGAGATCGCCGCCGCCGCCGCCGCCTGCTCGACCGTCGGAGTGACGCCGGCCGCGAGCAGCTCCCGCGTCGCGGCGACGAGCGCGTTCCGCGTCCGAGCTTTCTGCGCCGTGCGCCCCGTCCGCTCGTATGGGATTGACATGCCCATGATGATACCCTAGTATCACGGTACTTGCGTACCACGAACCCGCAGCGCGCGGAAGAAGGAGGAACCGTGATCGGCACTGCGACGAGCGTCAGTCCCGAGGAAGCGGTCTGGTGGCAGGGCGCCCTGATGAAGGTGAAGGCGCGCGGCGAGGAGACGGGCGGAGCCTTCGCGCTCGCTGATCACGCCCGCCGGGCTGGAGGGGATGTTCGTGACGCCGGCGTGCCGGCCGCTGGGCGGGCGGAGCCGCCAGAGCCGGAGTACGACGCCGCGAAGCACGCGGATGCGTCCGCGGCGCTCGCCCGCAAGTACGGGTTCGAGGTCGTGGGGCCGCCGCTGGCGTGAGCCGGGCGCCCGCCGGGCGAGGCCGAGGCCCCCTGTCACGCGGCGCGGGGCGTTTGCGGCCGCGACACGGCGGAAACCGCGGCGGCGTGCCGGTGGCGATCGTGACCGGGTCGGAGTCGGGGATCGGGGAGGCGACCGCGGTAACTCTCGCGCGCGCGGGCTTCGACATCGGAATCACCTGGTACGCGGACGAGCGCGCGGCGCGCGGGAACGCGGGCAAGGTCGTGGCCGAGGGGCGCCGGGCGGAGGTGCGTCGGATCGACCTCCGTCGTCCGCAGGAGGCCGCCGGTGTCGTCGACGAGCTCGCGGAGGCGCTGGGCGGCGTCGACGTGCTGGTGAACAACGCTGCGACGAACGAGCCGGCGCCGTTCCTCGAGCTCGACTACGAGACGTGGCGGAACACGCTGACCGTCGACCTCGACGGCGCGTTCCTGTGCGCGCAGCGCGCCGCTCGCCGGATGGTCGCCCAGGGGCGTGGCGGGCGCATCGTCAACGTCACCTCGGTGCACGAGCACGTGCCGCTGCGCGGCGCGTCCGCGTACTGCGCGGCGAAGGGCGGCCTCGGCCTGCTCACCAAGGTGATGGCGCTCGAGCTCGCCGAGCACGGGATCACGGTGAACGCCGTCGCGCCGGGCGAGATCGCGACCCCGATGACCGGCGCGGAGGACGTCGACCCGCGGACGATCGAGCGGAACACGATCCCGCTCGGGCGCCCCGGCGACGCGAACGAGGTGGCGGCGGTCATCGCCTTCCTCGCCTCGCCCGAGGCGGCGTACGTGACGGGAAGCTCGCTGGTGGTCGATGGCGGCCTGCTGTTGATGGCGGCGATCGCCAACCAGGAGCGGTCCGGCTAGCCGTCGACCTCCCGCGCGAGCAGGTCGTCGAGCGTCTCTCGCCGCCGGATCAGCCGGGCGCGGCCGTCGGCGACGAGCACGGCCGCCGGGCGCGGGGCGACGTTGTAATTGGACGCCATCGCGAGCGTGTACGCGCCCGTCGCCGGGACGGCCAGCAGGTCGCCGCGCCGCGGCTCGGGCAGCGCGACGTGCCGGATGACGACCTCCTCCTCGCAATGCGGGCCGGTGACGCTGTACGCGCCGGCGCGTTCCTCGCCGGCGCGGTTCGCCAGCAGCGCGGTGTAGCGCGCGCCGTACAGCTGCGGGCGCGGGTTGTCGGACATCCCCCCGTCGACGGCGACCCACGCGGCCGCCTCGCGTGTCACCTTGACGACGCCGACCCGGTAGAGCGTCATGCCCGCGCGGCCGACCAGCGAGCGGCCCGGCTCGAGCACGAGCCGCGCCCGCGGGAGGCCGTGGAGGTCCCACGCGTGCTCGAGGCGCGCCACCAGCTCGCCCACGAACTCGTCGACCGCCGGCGCACGCTCGTCCTCGACGTGCCGCACGCCGAGCCCGCCGCCGACGTCGACGACGGCCGGCGTCCAGCCGAGCGCGGCCCGGCACTCGGCCGCGAAAGCGGCCAGCCACTCGACCGTCATCCGTGCCGCCTGCGTGTCGAGCAGCTGGGAGCCGACGTGGACATGGAGCCCGGCGGCCTCGAGCCGCGCCTCCCGGGCCCGCGCGATCGCCGCGATCGCCTCGTCGGGCGGGAGCCCGAACTTCGAGCCGTGGTGCCCCGTCCGGATCGCGTCGTGCGTGTCGGCCTCGATTCCCGAGGTGACGCGCACCAGGACGCGGCGCACCCCGGCGCGCGCCGCCCGCTCGACCTCGTCGGGCGCGTCGAGCACGACGAGACCCGCCGCCGCCCCGGCCGCCGCCCGCAGCTCCTCGTCGCTCTTGTTGTTGCCGTGGACGACGAGCCGCTCGCCCGGGACGCCGGCGGCGAGCGCGAACCGCAGCTCGCCGAGCGTCGACACGTCCGCGCCGAGTCCCTCCTCGGCGAACAGGCGCAGCAGCGCGACGTTCGGGAAGGCCTTCGCGCCGTAGATGACGAGCGCGTCCGGCGCGGCCGAGCGGTACGCGCGCGCCTGCGCCCGCAGCGTCCGCTCGCAGTAGACGACGAGCGGGGTGCCGAACTCCTCGGCGAGCGAGGCCGCCGAGCGGCCGCCGATCGCCAGCTCGCCTTTCTCGACGGTCGCGCTCTCGGGGAAGAGCTCGAGCACGGCGCGATCATGCCGCGCGCGCTCGGTCATGCGTCCGGGTCGCGCTCGAGGTAGTGGGCGCCGGCGCCGCGCGCGGCCGCCTCGTCCTCGGGGTTGAGCAGGTCGCAGGCGTCGATCGACAGGCAGCCGCAACCGATGCAGGTCGTCAGGCGGCTCCTCAGGGCCTCGAGGGTCGCGATCCGGCGGTCGAGGTCGTCGCGCCAGCTCTGCGACAGCCGTTCCCAATCGTCGCGCGTGGGCGGGCGCTCCTCGCGCAGCGTGGCGAGCGCAGCCTCGATCTGCCGGAGGGGGATCCCGGCCGCCTTGCCGGCCTGGATGAAGGCGAGCCGCCGCAGCGTCGCCCGCTCGTAGCGCCGTTGGTTTCCGCCCGTCCGCGCGGCGCGGATCAGGCCGGCGCTCTCGTAGAAGCGGAGCGCGGAGGGAGCGACGCCGCTGCGCGCGGCGACCTCGCCGATCGTCAGCTCGGCCGCGGCCACTTGACTTCAACCTTACTCGAGGTTCTACCGTTGCGCGTGTCGCCGACCAGGAGGGTTGTCCATGACCGCCGTCGCCTCGCCAACGCTCGTCCGCGCCGCCTCGCTCGCGGAGCTGAAGTCGGCCGGCCGCCTCGTCGTCCACCTCGACGGCCACGTGCTCGTGCTGTTCGCCGACGGCGACGCCGTCCACGCGGTCGACAACCGCTGTCCGCACATGGGCTTCCCGCTCCACCGCGGCACGGTCGCGGACGGGATCCTGATCTGCCACTGGCACCACGCGCGCTTCGACCTCTGCTCGGGCGGGACTTTCGACGAGTGGGCGGACGATCTCCGCCGCTTTCCCGTCGAGATGCACGGCGACGACGTGTACGTCGACGTCTCGCCGCCGGCCGACCCCGTCGTCCGCCAGCGGCGCCGGCTGCGCGACGGGCTGGAGCGGAACGTGCCGCTGGTGCTCGCGAAGGCGGCGGTCGCCCTGTCGAAGGCGCAGCCGAGCGGGGCCGAAGCGTTCGCGGCGGGGCTCGAGTTCGGCGTCGAGCGACGCGCGGCCGGCTGGGGCCGCGGCCTGACGACGCTCACGTGCTTCGCGAACCTGGCGCCGCGGCTGCGCGCGGAGGATCGGGCCGCCGCGCTCTACCACGGGCTCGCCGACGTCGCCGCCGAGGCGGCCGGACAGCCGCCGCGCTTCCCGCTCGCGCCGCTTCCCGAGGCGGGCGCCGATTCGGCCCGGCTCGCCCGCTGGTTCCGCCGGTTCGTCGAGGTGCGGGACGCGGACGGCGCCGAACGCGCGCTCGTCTCAGCGGTGCGGTCGGGCGCGACGCCGCGCGAGCTCGCCGACATGCTGTTTGCCGCCGCGACCGACCACCGCTACCTCGACGGCGGCCACACCCTGGACTTCGTCAACAAGGCGCTGGAGGCGCTCGACCTCGCCGGCTGGGAGCGGGCCGAGCGCGTGCTCGGGTCGCTCGCCCCCGTGCTCGCGGGCTCGCTCCGGATGGAGGAGGCGAACGCGTGGCGGAATCCCGTCGACCTCGTCGCGCTGCTCGAGGACGCGTTCGAGCGGCTGCCCGGGGCGCTCGCAGCCGGCTCGCGGGCGCCGGGCCGCTGGGCAGAGCGGGCTGAGCTCGTCGAGACGGTGCTCGGCTACGACGCCGCCGCGGCGGTCGAGGCGCTCGTTGCCGCGCTGCGCGATGTCGCGAGCGAAGTCGAGCTCGCCTCGGCGGTCT
>JACVRR010000001.1 GCA_014534345.1 Thermoleophilia bacterium
GGACTGACCGCGGCCCTGGTGGCTGCGGACGCGGGCGCCGACGTCGTCGTCGTCGCAAAGGCGCCGATGCCCGGGACGGCGAGCTACCTCGCCCAGGGCGGCGTCGCCGCCGCGGCCGGTGAGGGCGACCGCCCGGAGCTGCACGCCGAGGACACGATTCGGGCCGGCCGAGGCCTGTGTCGCCCGAGCGCCGTGCGCGTCCTGACCGAGGAGGCTCCGGCCCGTGTCGAGGACCTCCGCCACCTCGGCGTCGAGTTCGACGACGCGCTCGGCCTCGAGGGCGGCCATTCGCGAGCGCGGATCCTTCACTGCGACGGCGCCGCGACGGGCGCGCAGGTCGTGCGAGTCCTCGGGCAGCGGGCCGCCGCGCACCCGCACATCCGCGTCGCGCACGGCGAGCGCGTGCTCGGGCTCCGAACGGCGGACGAGCGGTGCGTCGGCCTGGGAACGGACGGCGGTGCCGTCTCGGCGCGCGCGGTGGTGCTCGCGACCGGTGGCTACGCCGCGCTCTGGGAGCGGACGACGAGCCCGCGCGACGCGGTCGGCGACGGCATCGCGCTGGCGTACGGCGCCGGCGCCGCGGTCGCGGACCTCGAGTTCGTCCAGTTCCACCCCACCGCGGTCGCCGGGCGCAGCCTGCTGCTCAGCGAGGCGCTCCGGGGCGCGGGCGCCCTGCTGCTCGACGAGGACGGTCGCCGCTTCACCGACGAGCTGGCACCGCGCGACGTGGTCGCGCGCGCGATCGACGAGCGCGGCACGGTCGTCCTGGACCTGCGGCCCGTCGAGCGGACGCGTTTCTCCGGCCTCATTCGCTCGCTCGAGGAGCTGGGCTTCGAACCGGCCGAGGAGCCGATCCCCGTCTCGCCGGCCGCGCACTACACGATGGGCGGCGTCGTCACCGACCTGGACGGGCGCACGGGCGTGCCGGGGCTCTACGCCGCCGGCGAGTGCGCCTGCACCGGCGTCCACGGCGCCAACCGCCTCGCCTCGAACTCGCTGCTCGAGTGCCTGGTGTTCGGCCGCCGCGCCGCGCTTGCCGCGCTCGCAGAACCTGCCCCTTCCGGCCATGTCCGGTGCCAGGCACCGGACATGGCCGAAACGGCCGTGACGCCCGCGCTGCGCCGGGCGGTGTGGGAGGACGCCGGCCTCGTTCGCGACGGAGCCGCCCTCCGGCGCCTCACCTGCGCCGGGCACCTGGTCGTGCGCCTGCTCGCACAGGCCGCGCTCGTGCGGCGCGAGAGCCGCGGTGGCCACTTCCGCGCCGACCACCCGCACGAGGATCCGGCGCTGGCCGCCCACATCGTCCTGCCACCCGGGCAGGAGCCCGTGCTGGAGCGATGGCGGTAGCGCTCGCCTCCGAGTCGCTCGAGCGCGTCGTCCGCGCCGCGCTCGCCGAGGACGTCGGCCCCGGCGACGTCACCACCGACGCGCTGTTCGACGCGTCGACGGTCGGAACGGCGCAGCTGCTCGTGAAGGAGCCCGGGGTTCTCTGCGGGCTCGACCCGGCGGAGGCGGTGTTCCGCGCGCTCGACGCGAACGTCGAGGTCGAGCCGCTCGCGCGCGACGGCGACCTCGTCGAGCCGCGCGCCGTCGCGCTCGTCCGCGGGCGACTGCGCGCGCTCCTGACCGGCGAGCGCACGGCGCTGAACCTCCTCGGGCGGCTGTCGGGCGTGGCGACCCTGACGCGGCGCTACGTCGACGCCGTCGAGGGCACCGGCGCGCGCATCCTCGACACCCGCAAGACGACGCCCGGCCTCCGCGAGCTCGAGAAGTACGCGGTCGCCTGCGGCGGGGGCACGAACCACCGGCGCGGGCTCTACGACGCCGTGCTCGTCAAGGACAACCACGTCCGCCTCGCCGGCGGGCTCGCGGTGGCGGTCGAGCGGCTGCGCGCGGCCGCAGTCGGCCCGCCGATCCAGGTCGAGGCCGAGACGCTCGCCGACGTGCGCGAAGCGCTGGCGGCGGGCGCAGACTCCATCCTGCTCGACAACATGCCGCCCGAGGCGCTGCGGCAGGCCGTCGCGCTCGCCGGCGGCCGGGTGCCGCTCGAGGCGTCCGGCGGCATCACGCTCGACTCCGTCCGCGAGGTGGCCGCGACCGGCGTGGACTTCATCTCGATCGGCGCGCTCACGCACGCGGCGCGCTCCCTCGACGTCTCCATGGAGGTGCCATGAGCACGCTGCTAGACACGACACGGATGCAGGAGGAGGTGCGGGCGCTCGCGCGCGAGCGCGGCGCGGTCGTCCTCGCCCACAACTACCAGGTCCCCGAGGTCCAGGACGTGGCCGACTACGTCGGCGACTCACTCGGCCTCTCGCGCGAGGCGGCCGCGACCGACGCAGAGGCGATCGTCTTCTGCGGCGTCCACTTCATGGCCGAGACGGCCGCGATCCTCAGCCCGGAGAAGACGGTGCTGATCCCCGACCTCGACGCCGGCTGCTCGCTCGCGGCCTCGATCACCGGCGACCAGCTCCGCGCCTGGAAGGCCGACAACCCCGGCGCCGTGGTCGTCTCCTACGTCAACACGACCGCCGAGGTGAAGGCCGAGAGCGACTACTGCTGCACCTCAGGGAACGCGCAGGCGGTGATCGAGGCGATCCCGGTCGACAGGGACATCTTGTTTCTGCCGGACATGTTCCTCGGCATGTGGCTCGAGCGCGTCACCGGGCGCAAGCTGCGCATCTGGCTCGGCGAGTGCCACGTGCACGCCGGCATCCGGCCGCAGGACATCGACCGCTGGCAGCGCGAGGCGCCCGACGCCGAGCTGCTGGTGCACCCCGAGTGCGGCTGTGCGAGCCAGTGCATGGCGTTCGCGAACGGCCGAACGCACATCCTCTCGACCGAGAAGATGGTCTCGTTCGCCAAGCAGTCGCCCAAGCAGCGCTTCCTCGTCGCGACCGAGACGGGGATCCTCCACCGGCTGCACAAGGAGGCGCCCGGTAAGCACTTCGAGGCCGTATCCGAGCGGGCGGTCTGCCGCTACATGAAGATGATCACGCTCGAGAAGCTGCGCGACTCCCTGCGCGACTGGAAGCACGTCGTGACGGTGGAGCCGGAGATCGCCGCGCGGGCGCGGGCGGCGATCGAGCGGATGGTCGCGATCGCTTGACGCGCCTCGCCGCGCTCCGCGTCGCCGTCGCTCCCTAGCCGCGCGGCGCGCGGACGATCCGTCCTCCGGCGACGACGAGGAGCGGCCTCGCGAGATCGTCGCGCAACGCCCTCGCGTCGCCCCGCACCGCGATCACGTCGGCCGGAGCACCTGCCGTCAGCGTGCCGAGGGGGTCGAGCCCGACCTGCTCGCCCGCGCGGGACGTCCCCGCAGAGAGCACCGCTTCGGGTGTCAGTCCGGCTTCCCGGAGGAGGCGCAGCTCCTCGGCGTCGATCCCGGTGACACGCACGTTCGGGACGTCCGAGCCGTAGAGGAGCGTCCCGCCCAGCTCGACGAACCGGGCCGCGTCCCGCACCGGGTCGCCGCAGATCGTGCCGTACCCCTTGATGGTGTCCAGCGTGGCGACGACCTCGATCCCTGCCTCGACGACGCTGCGGAGGACGGCGTCGCCGATCGATCCGCACGGCATGTGGGCGAGCTCGTCCACGCCGGCCTCGACGGCGAGGATCGTGCCGCCGTGCCCGCTGACGTGCGCCGTCACGAGGCGGTCGTGCCGGTGCGCCTCGTCGACGATCGCGCGTATCTCCGCCAGATCGAGCATCGGCCCGAAGCGCGGCTCCAGCGCGATCTTGACCACCGCGGCGCCGCGCCCCACGAGTATCCGCACCGCGCGCCGCGCGTCGGCGGCGCCGCGAACGGGGAGTGCGATCTCGGGAGCCCAGGCGGGTATCGGGTAGCCGTCCGGCACGGTCACGATCGGGCCCGCCATCAGCACTCGGAGACCGCCGTAGCGACCGGGCGGCCGGAGCGCCGCCAGCGGCCAGCCGAGGTTGCGCACGGTCGTCACGCCGCCGCGGAGCATCACCGGGTCGTTGACGTGCGTATGCAGGTCGATGAAGCCCGGTAGGACCGTCGCGTCCCCGAGGTCGAAGGTGCGCTCGGCCTGGGCGTCGAGCTCCTCGCCGACCGCGGCGATCTCCCCGCCGCGAAGCAGGAGCGCGCCGGGCTCGATCGTCCGCTCGCCGTCGAAGACCCGGTCGGCCCGGATCAGCACGTCGCCGCGGAGCTCGCTCCCGCCGCAGCCCGTCAGCGCCAGGACGCCGAGCGCCACGAGGAGCGGCCTCCTCCTGCGACGGCGGCAGCGAGGTCGTCGCAGCCCGGCGCGTGCGCGGCGGCCCGCCCCCGGCGCGAACGACTCCACGCCCTGACGATAGACCCGCCGCCCGTCCCGGTTCGGGCGCGGCGGGCGCGCGGTCACGACGCCGATGCCGGGGGAGGGGGGCGCGGCCGCGGCAGGTCGCGCCTGCCGACGAGCCCGTCCTTCGCGTCGCCGGGAGGTTATGGTTGACAAGACTATAACGTACGGGTAGGGTAAGAGTCGTGTCGACTAGAACTCCCGACCCCGGCGTCCCGCCGGACTACGATCCCTCGCAGTTCCCGGCCTTCGCCGTCACCGTCGACGTCGTCGTGCTGACGGTCCGCGATGCCCGCCTCCACGTCCTGCTCGTCCGCCGCGGCGTGCCGCCGTTCGAGGGAATGTGGGCGATTCCGGGCGGCTTCAAGCGCCCGGAGGAGACCCTGGACGAGGCGGCGAGGCGCGAACTGCTCGAGGAGACGGGCGTCGAGGGCGCGAGCCTCCGGCAGTTCGGTGCCTACGGCGATCCCGGGCGCGATCCGCGCATGAACGTCGTGACCGTCGCGTACTTCGCCGTCCTCCGCGAGGTCGACCGCATCGCGGGCGGCACGGATGCGGCAGCCGCCGGCCTCGTCCCCGTCTCCTACGCCCTCGGCGGCGAGATCCAGCTCGCGTTCGACCACGCGCGCATCCTCCGCGATGCCGTCGAGCGCGTCCGGGTCGACCTCGCGCTCACGGACGTCGCGACCTCGTTCGTCGGGCCGACATTCACCCTGGCCGAGCTCCGGTCGGTGTACGAAGCCGTCTGGGGCGTGCACCTCGACGGCGCGAACTTCCGCCGCAGTGTCCTCTCCGAGGAGGGCTGGGTCGTCCCGACGGGACGACGCGCGCGACCGGGCGCAGCCGGCGGCAAGCCGGCCGAGCTCTACCGCGCGGGACGGATGTGGCAGCACGGCGGGCCCCTCCGCTACCCCCAGGCCACCCCGACGACGAGAGGAACCCGATGAGAGCAGTGCTGTTCGACCGGTACGGCCCGCCGGAGGTCCTGCAGATCGCAGACGTCGAGCGGCCCGGGCCGAAGGAGGACGAGGTCCTCGTCCGCGTCCACGCGACGACGGCGTCCAGGACTGACGCCGGCCTGCGCAGCGCCGAGTACTTCGTCGCCCGCGTCTTCACCGGACTCCTGCGCCCGAGGCGCAACGTCGTCGGCCTCGAGTTCGCCGGGGAGGTGGAGGCAGTGGGCGCGGCCGTGACCGAGTTCGCGGCGGGCGACCGCGTCTTCGGCATCCGATCCGGGTCGAACGCCGAGTACGTCTGCGTCCGCGAGAGCGGCGTGATCGCGCACCTACCCGCCGGCCTCTCGTTCGAGCAGGCGGCCGCGGTCGCCGACGGCGCGCTCAGCGCGGTCTCGCTCCTACGCACCGCCGGCGTCGGCGACGGGACGAAGCTCCTCGTCTACGGCGCCTCCGGCTCGATCGGTACCGCCGCCGTCCAGCTCGCGAAGCACCTCGGCGCGCACGTAACCGCCGTCTGCAACACGCCGAACCTCGAGCTCGTCCGCTCGCTCGGCGCCGACGACGTCGTCGACTACCTGCGCGAGGACTTCACTCGGCGCGGGAGGACCTACGACGTCGTCCTCGACGCCGCCGGCAAGACCACCTTCCTGCGCTCCCGGCGCGCGCTGAAGCGCGGCGGCCTCTACGTCACGACCGACCCGGGCTTCCTCTGGCACGACGCGGTGGTCACGCTCGCGACGAAGCTCGGCGCCCGCCGGAAGGCGAAGCTCGGGATCGTCCGGTATCGCAAGGACGACCTCCGCGCGGTCAGGGAGCTCCTCGAGCGCGGCGCGTACCGCCCCGTGATCGACCGGACGTACCCCCTCGACGAGGTCGTCGACGCGCACCGGTACGTCGACACGCACCAGAAGGCGGGGAACGTCGTGCTGACGATCGGCGGCACGGGATGAGGGCCGCCTTCCACGACCGGTACGGGCCCCCCGAGGTTCTTCGCGTCGAGGAGCTCGAGCGTCCGGCGCCGAAGGCGGACGAGCTGCTCGTGCGCATCCACGCGTCGACGGTCAACCTCACCGACTGCCACATGCGCGGTGCCTATCCGCCGTTCTGGCGGTTCTTGATCGGGTTCCGCGCGCCGAAGCCGCAGTTTCGCATCGCCGGACGCGAGTTCGCCGGCGTTGTCGAGGAGGTCGGCGCGGACGTGACGGAGTTCGAGCCCGGCGACCGCGTCTTCGGCAGACGCCTGGGAGCGAACGCCGAGTACCTCTGCGTCCGCGACTCCGGCCTCGTGACGCCCATCCCCGCCGGCTTGACGTTCGAGGAGGCGGCGGGGACGTTCGACGGGTTCCATCAGGGATTGACGCCGATGCAGCGCGCCCGTGTCGGCGAGGGAACGCGGCTGCTCGTGTACGGCGCCTCCGGCGCCTGCGGCACCGCCGCCGTCCAGCTCGGCAAGCACTTCGGCGCGCACGTCACCGCCGTCTGCAACACGAAGAACGTCGACCTCGTGCGAGCGCTCGGCGCAGACGAGGTGATCGACTACCTGCACGAGGACTTCACGAAGCGCCGCGAGGCGTACGACGTCGTCCTCGACGCCGTCGGCATGCACTCGTTCCTGCGCTCGCGCCGCGCGCTGAAGCGGCCGGGTCTCTTCGTCGCCACCGACCGGCTCGTCAACTTCCCGCTCGCATTGCTCACGCGGTGGAGCGCCCGAAGAGTCGTCTTCACGTACCGCGAGCCCGACAAGGCGGATCTCCTGCTGCTCGCGCAGCTGCTCGAGGCGGGCGAGTACCGGCCGGTTATCGACAGCACGTACCCGCTCGACCGCGTCGTGGAAGCACACCGCTACGTCGAGACGAGACAGAAGACCGGAAACGTCGTCGTCACGCTCGACGGCGCGGCTCGCTAACCGCAAGCGAAACGGAGGTCACGATGTTCACCCCCCACCCTTCCGAGGCTCTCGCGGTCGCCGACCGGCGCGGCCGCGAGCTCCACGCCGCCGCGGCGGCGGAGCGATACCGTGGCCCGCGCCGTCACCGCGTGCTCGCCGCGGTCCTCCGCTGGACGGCGGATCGCCTCGACCCCACGGCGCCGCTCGCACAGCCGCCGACGTGCCAGCCGTGAGCGTGCCCCGCGAGGAGCGCTCGCTCCCCACGGCGGGGACGATGACCGCGGTCGTCCGCGATCGCTACGGGGTCAATGCGCTCGAGCTGCGGCAGATCCCCAGGCCTGAGCTGAGCGCGGACGGCGTGCTCGTGCGCGTCCGCGCCGCCTCCGTGAACCGGCGCGAGTGGTACTCCGTCGCGACACCGCTCTTCGCCCGCGTCTTCTTCGGCCTGCGCCGCCCCAAGGAGCGAGTTCCGGGCGTCGACTTCGCCGGGACGGTGAAGGCCGTCGGACGCGACGTGACGCACGTCCGGCCCGGCGACGACGTCTTCGGTGGCCGGGTCGGCGCGTTCGCCGAGTACGTGTGCGTCCGCAACGCCGTCGTCCGGGAACCCGCAAACCTCACCTTCGAGGAGGCGGCCGCCGTCCCGATTGCCGGGCTCACTGCCCTGCAGGGCCTCCGCGACAAGGGCGCCGTCCGCCCGGGCCAGCGGGTGCTCGTCAACGGCACCTCCGGCGGCGTCGGGACATTCGCCGTCCAGGTCGCGAAGGCGCTCGGCGCCGACGTGACGGCGGTCTGCAGCACGCGGAACGTCGAGCTCGCTCGCTCAGCGCCGATCGCGTCGTCGACTACACGCGTGCGGACTTCACGCGCAGCGACGAGCGCTACGACGTCCTCTTCGACGTCGCGGGGAGCAGACGGTGGTCGGAGTCGACTCGCGTGCTGAAGCCCGAGGGGATCCTCGTTCAGGCCGGCGCCCCGATGAGCGGCCCACTCGGGCCGCTGGGGCACGTGGCCAGGAGGCGCGTCGCCGCAGTCCGCGGAAGCCAGCGCCTCGTCAACTTCCTCACGAAGTTCAACAGGCCGGACATGGAGGTGCTCCGGGAGCTGCTCGAGGACGGCAAGATCAGGCCGGTCATCGAGCGCCGCTACGCGCTCACCGAGATCCGCGACGCGGTGCGGTACGTCGGCCAAGGCCACTGCCGGGCCAAGGTCGTCGTCCCGATCTGACCGTCACGGTGCGGCCGTGCGGGCCTGCTCGAGGCCGTCGAGAAGCAGGTCGAGGACGAACTCGAAAGCGCTCTTCTCCCCCTTGCCGAAGCCCGCGACGTGCTGCCCGACGTGCTCGTGGACGTAGGGGTAGTCGTCCAACGGGAAGTCGCGCATGAACGTGGCGGCGAGATCGGCGATGTCGCCTGCGGGCAGCGAGTGCCCCTGCTCCCAGAGCGTGAACCCCCACAGGTGGCTGTCGAGCGCGTGGTACGCGTGGTAGGTCACGTCGGGGGAGAACCCCGCCTCGCGCAGGGTCCGCAGCAGCCACTCCATCTGCTGCACGCGGACGGGAATGTTGCGTGCCGGCGACATCGCCAGCGCGCAGGCCCAGGGATGGCGGCGAAGCAGGTCGTGCGCCGAGACGGCGCTGCGGCGCACGGCCGCCCTCCAGTCGTCCCCGCGGGCCGGCAGCTCGCGCTCGCCGAGCACGAGCTCGGCCATGCCGTCGAGCAGGTCGTCCTTGTTGGCGACGTGGTTGTACAGCGACATCGCCTCGACGCCGAGCTCCTGGCCGAGCCGGCGCATGCTCAGCGCGTCGATTCCGGCTTCGTCCGCGAACGCGATCGCGGTCTGCAGGACGCGCTCCCTGGTGAGCGGGATCCGGGATGCTGCGGCGGCTTCGGCGCGCTTGACCATCGTCCCTCCGTACAGAGTAAGTCAGGCGTCGTTCCCGACTTGACAACCTTACGCCGTATGTGTAGCTTACATTGTACGTTTACACCGTACGTCTATCCGGAGGTCAAGCATGTACGCCACCCACACCACCGACGCCCTCGCGGTCGCCCGCACGCGCGGCGAGGAGCTCCGCGCCCAGGCTGCCTTCGAGCGCGGCCGCACGCCGAACCGGCGCTCCGCGCTCGCCACGTCGCTGCGCCGGACCGCCGACCGCCTCGATCCCGCGCCGCTGCTGCGGGCGGCGGCGAGCCGGTCCTGAGGCGAGGAGCGACCGCCATGCAGCCGAAGGCAGCCGAGCCCTCGCCGCGTCCCTCCCGCGACGCCGCCGCGCGCCTCTCGCCCGTCCCCGAGACGATGAAGGCCATCGTGCAGACCAGGTACGGGTCGCCCGAGATCCTCGAGCTCCGCGAGGTCGACACGCCCCTCCTCGAAGACCACCAGGTCCTCGTCCGGGTGCACGCCTCGTCGGTCAACCCGGCCGAGTGGTACCGCGTGGTGGGCCCGCCCTTCGCCCGCGTCGCGGACGGGCTGCGGCGCCCGAAGCGCCCGGGGATCGGCGGCGACCTCGCCGGGACGGTCGTCGCGGTAGGCAAGGACGTCGACGACGTCGTGCCCGGCGACGAGGTGTTCGGCATCGCGGCCGCCTCGTGGGCCGAGTACGCCCGCGCGCGTGCTGATCGCGTCGTCCGCAAGCCGGCGAACGCCTCGTTCGAGGAAGCCGGGGCCGTCCCGATCGCCGGCCTGACCGCGCTGCAGGCCCTACGCGACCACGGGCGCGTGCAGCCCGGGCAGAAGGTGCTGATCAACGGCGCGTCCGGAGGGGTCGGCACCTTCGCCGTGCAGATCGCGAAGGCGCTCGGCGCCGACGTGACGGCCGTGTGCAGCACGTCCAAGGTCGAGCTCGTCCGCTCGCTCGGCGCCGACCGCGTGATCGACTACACGCAGGAGGACTTCACGCGCCGGGGCGAGCGGTACGACGTGCTGATCGACGTCGCCGGCAGCCGGCCGTTCAGGCAGTTCGCGCGCGTGCTGACACGCGAGGCGATGATCGTGCTCG
This sequence comes from Thermoleophilia bacterium, assembly GCA_014534345.1. GTDB lineage: Bacteria > Actinomycetota > Thermoleophilia > Gaiellales > Gaiellaceae > JACVRR01. The sequence goes on from JACVRR010000001.1 coordinate 10,150, forward strand.
TCGGCGGTGCGATGAACCGCGGCCTCGGCCCGCTCCCGCACCTCGGCGCGACGATCGCGAGCGGACTGCTCCGCAGCCAGACGGTCCGGTTCTTCGTCGCCAAGGCGACGAAGGAGGACCTCGGCGCGCTCGCCGGATTGGTCGAGGCGGGAGAGATCCGGGCGGTCGTCGAGCGCCGCTACGAGCTCGGCCGGGCGGCGGACGCGCTCCGCTACCTCGGCGAAGGGCACTGCCGGGCGAAGGTCGTCCTCACGGTCTGACGCGGTGCGGACCTCCGTCGGGCGATCCCGCGCGCGACAACAATTCCACCGGCCGTTCGTCGTAGCGAGCAGTGCGGGCGCGGGGCCTCCTCATCGCCGCGGCGGTCGCGAGCGCAGCGGCCCTCGCCGGCAGCGCGGGCGCCGACGTGCCCGCCCCGCGGCAGATCTCCGTCGATCCCTTCACGAACCCGTCCGGCCAGCATGAGACGGCCGTCGAGCCGGACAGCTTCGCGTTCGGCAACACCGTCGTCGCGGTCTTCCAGCTCGGCCGGATCGCCGCGGGCGGCGCGTCCGGCATCGGCTGGGCGCGCTCCACGGACGGCGGACGGACCTGGACCTCCGGCGTCCTCCCCGCCCTCACCGTCCACGCGACGCCGCCGGGCCCGTACAGCCGCGCCTCCGATCCCGTGATCGCGTTCGACCGGGTCCACGGGACGTGGCTCGCGTCCGTGCTCGCCCTGCGGGAGGCCGCCGGGACGTCGATCTCCTCGCTCGTGACCAGCCGCTCCGCCGACGGCTCGTCGTGGAGCGCGCCCGTCGTCACCGCCCCCGAGCAAGGACAGCTGTTCATGCACGACAAGAACTGGATCGTGTGCGACAACGGCCGCTCGAGCCCTCACGCAGGCCGGTGCTACGTGACGTGGACGCACTCCGAGGGCGGGACGCTCGCCGTGTCGTCCTCGAGCGACGGCGGGCAGACGTGGTCGGCCGCCGTGACCGTGCCCGCGGCTCGCGGCACGGGGTGGCAGCCGATCGTGCGGCCGGACGGGACGCTCGTCGTGGTCTACATGACCGGCGGCACGATCGAGGCGGTCAGGTCGCGCGACGGCGGCCGGACGTTCGCGGCTCCGGCCGTCGTCGCCTCGCAGCGGTTCGCGCGGGTTCCGGGGATGCGCGCGCCGTCACTTCCCTCGGTCGAGATCGATGCAGCCGGACGGGCGGTCGCCGCCTGGCATGACTGCCGCTTCCGCGTTCGCTGCTCGACCAACGACATCGTCTACGCGTCGTCCCGCGACGGCACGAGGTGGACGCGCGTGCGCCGGATCCGCACCGCGCCCCGGCTGGGCGGGCTGAACCACTTCGTTCCCGGCCTTGCCGTCGATGCGTCGACGCGCGGCGCACGCACTCGTCTGGCAGCCGCGTTCTACGTCCTCACGCCGCGTGGCTGCACGCTGGGGAGCTGCCTCGTGCAGCCTTGGTTCGTGTCGTCGCGCGACAACGGGCGCACCTGGAGCGCGCCCGAAGCCCTCGCGCCCGCGCAGCGGCCGGACGCGTATCCGAACAGCAACGGCGGGCGCTTCGCAGGCGACTACATCTCGACCTCGTTCACGCACGGCGGCACGGCCGTCCCCGTGTTCGCAGCGGCGTCGGCGCCCTTCGACGGCCGCTTCCACCAGGGCGTGTTCGCGACCGCGGTCCCGCCGCTGCCGGCGGCGGCGAGACCGCTCTCGCTCGGACGGCCGCGCGTCGCGCCTCGGCGACCGCGACCGGGCCGGCGCGTGATCGTCTCGGCACCGCTTGCCGGCCCGAGCGACGACGCACACGTCCGCTGCTCGGCGACCCGTGCGCGCGTGCTGCGCGCGGGCCTCGCGGGCGGCCGTGCCGTTTGCAGGCTGCGCGTGCGGGCGGGCGCGCGCGTACGCGGGACGATCACCGTCACGACGCCCGACGCGGACGCGACACGGCGCTTCGCATTGCGGGTGCAGCGAAGCCAAACGGGGTCATAGCGGGCGGCTGAGCACGCGCCGGCGCGCCGGTCAGCTCGTCGGTCGCAGCACGGCCTCGAGCGCGCGGGACCGCTCGAGCTCCCGCACCGAGCCGAGCTGCTCGAAGACGCGGAGGGCGGCCCCGAGGTGCCGTTCGGCGATGCCGGCGTCGGTCGACGCGGCGAGCTCGGCCAGGAGCAGACGAGACCACGCTTCCTCCCAGCGGGCCTCGAGCTCGGCGAAGCCGTCGGCGGACCGGGCCAGGAGCTCCGCGCCGCGGCGCACGTCGCCGCCGGCAGCGGCAGCGCGGCCCTCCAGCCGATCGGCGACGAGCGGCAGTGCGAGCAGCCCGCCGGCCTCGGCCTCCTCGCGGGCCGCGGAGACGAGCCCGGGCGCCTCGTCCCAGCGCTCCCGCGCGGCCGCGATCTCGCAGAGGGCCTCGAGCGTCGCGCCCGCGCCGCCCGTGCGAGGCGCGAAGGGAAGGAGCGCGAGCGCCTCCTCGAACCGTCCCGTCTGTGCGAGCGCGAGCGCAAGGGGGGCCGAATGGAGCAGGCTGCGTCCCGCCGGCAGGCGCTGGCCGCGGAAGTACCTCAGCGCCGCGTCGACGTACCGATCCGCCTCGTCGTGCTCGCCGCGCCGGACGTGCGTGAGCGCGCGGGACGCGTACGCCAGCGTCGTGTAGCCGGCGGGGGCCTCTCCCCGTGCGAGCGGCGCGACGCGTTCCAGCTCCGCGTGGTCGGCAAGCGAGCCGTCCCAGTCGCCCAGCCGGAAGCGGGCCGCGACGCGCCACGTCAGCCCGTGGAGGTACGAGCCCGCGTCGATACCGTGCGACCGCACGATGCACGCGCTCGCGTGCGTCTCGGCCTCGCGATAGCGGCCGAGATGCAGCGCCGACCATGCCGCCATCGCGTACGTGTCGCCGATCTCCTTGACGTCGCTCATCCGTGGCACGAGCGCGTTGCGTCGCTGTCCCTCGCGGTACATCTCGCCGTAGCGACCCAAGAGCATCGCGTGCGCCTGCACGAGGTCGAGGGCGGCCGAGAGCAGATCGGCGTCGCCGAGCTCCTCCGCGGCCGCGGCGGCCTCGCGTACGGCGTCGTCGGCCTCCTGGTCGCGCCGGCCCTCGCGCTGGCTGATCAGGAACCCTCGATCCACGAGCAGGAGCGTTCGCTCGGGACCTCGCTCCGGCGCCGCCCCGAGCCCGGCGTCGATCAGGCGACGGACGTCGTCGATCTCCGGCAGCTCCCGCATCGTCCCGATCCAGCGAGCACCGAAGAGCGCGGCCTTGGCCGCGAGCCTCGCGAACGGGGGAGCCGCGTCCGCCAGCTCCGCGAGCGCGTCGCCGTATGCCCGCCAGGCGGCGTCGCCGTGGTAGGCGAGGTAGTACAGGTCACCGAGCGCCTCGAGCGCCTCGACGCGCTCGGCGCTCCCGCGCGAGAGCTCGACGGCGCGCCGCGCGAAGCGCTCGCTCTGCTGGATCGCGAAGCGACGGTGCGCGTTCGTCGCCGCCTCGAGGAGCAGTCCGCGAGCGCGCGTGCGCAGGTCGTCGTCGCCGAGGAACGAGTACGCGGCGTCGTAGTGGTGGGCGAGCAACTCGGTCACCTCTCCGCTCCGCTCGCCGCTCGTGTCCTGGATCCACGCCGCGGTCGCGGCGTGCGCGCGGCCCCGCTCCTTCCGCGGCAGGCTCTCGTAGGCGACGTCGCGGATCAGCACGTGCTTGAACGCGTACTCCCGCTGGCCCGCGATCGACGACGCGAGCCGCTCGACGACGAACTCGCGGCGACGAAGCGTCCGCAGAACGGCGTCGAGATCGTCCACGCGCGCGAGGCGTGCGACGGCACCGTCCCAGAAGAAGCGCCCCACCACCGCGGCGCGCTGCGCGACCCGACGCTCCTCGGGTGCGAGCAGGTCGAGACGGGCGAGGATGACCGCGTGGACGTTGTCGGGGATCTCGATCCGGTCGATCCCCGCCTGGACGCGCCAGCGGCCGTCCGCCCGAGCCAGCAGCCCGTCGTCGACCAGGCGGCGGACGATCTCCTCGAGGAAGAACGGGTTGCCCTCCGAGCGCTCGAGGATCAGCCGGCGCGCGCCCTCGGGCAGCTCCTCGACGTCGAGGAGGGAGGCGACGAGCCGCCTGCTCTCGTCCGTGCTCAGAGGATCGAGCGGCAGCGAGCTGAAGCTCCGACGGCCTCCGCCCCAGTCCGGGCGCGAGCGGAGCAGGTCGGCGCGCGCGGTGCAGAGGAAGAGGATCGCGCCCTCGAGCCGCTCGGCGAGCTCGTCGAGGGTGTCCAGCATCGTCGGATCGGCCCAGTGGAGGTCCTCGACGACCGCGACCACGGGCGCGTGCCGCGCGAGCGAGGCGAGGAGCACGCGCCAGGCATCGACCAGCTCGCGGTACCGCTCGCGGGGGTCGAGCGAGCCGAGCGGATCGCCCGGCAGGCGCAACCCGAGCGTCGCCGCGAGCGCAGCGGCCGTCAGCCGGGGATCCGCGAGGAGCTCGGGCTCGACGGTCTCCTCCACCAGCCGGACGATCCTGGCCGCAGCGGCGTCCGCGCGATCCGTGTCGAGCACGACGGCCTGCGCCTTCAGCATCTCGGCGAGCGGGGACAGCGTGACTCCCTCGCCGTGGGGGAGGCAGCGCCCGACGAGCACCTTCGCGACCGCCTCGAGCGGCGACACGAACTCGCGAACGAGCCTGCTCTTCCCGACGCCGGCGTCGCCCACGAGCGTCACGAGAGCGGGATGCCGCTCCTGCTTCACGCGGTCCCAGACGCCGTTCAGCGACGCGAGCTCGTGGTCGCGGCCGACGAGCGGCACGCCGAGACCGGTCAGCCCGCGCGGTTCGGGGACCGTCCGCTCGCCCGTCACCACCCACGCGGCGACCGGCTCGGCCCGTCCCCTGAGGGTGCGCTGCTCGATCGCAGCGAGCTGGAAGTGGGTGCGAACGGCGCGGGCAGTGCGTTCGCCGACGACGACCGCGCCTGGCTCGGCGACCTGTTGGAGGCGCGCGGCCACGTTGACCGCGTCGCCGGTGACGAGGAGATCGCCGCCCGGCGCGCCGGAGGCGATCACCTCGCCCGTGTTGAGCCCGATTCGAAGCTGGAGACGCTCTTCCGGGTCGCGCTCCTCGTTCCAGCGGCGGAGGCGCTCCAGCATCCGGCGCGCGGCGCGCACCGCGCGCAGCGCGTCGTCCTCCCGTGCGGCGGGGACGCCGAAGACCGCCATGATCGCGTCGCCGACGAACTTCTCGAGCGTCCCGCCTTCGGCGCGAATCTCCTCCGCCATCGCGGCGAAGTAGTCGGTCATCAGAGCGCGGACGTCCTCCGGGTGCAGCCGCTCGGCCCTCGCCGTCGAGCCGACGACGTCGGCGAACAGCACCGTGACGAGCTTGAGCATCTCCTCGCCCGCTACCTCCGAGGCGAGCGCCGCGCCGCAGGACGGACAGAACCGCGAGCCCGCGGGAGCCTCGAAGCCGCACGACGGACAGGTCGACACCCGTTCGAGGATAAGCGGCGCCGCTCGTCCGCAGAAGCGGCGGTCGCCGGCCGGCGACGCGTACGCTCCGCGCGGTTTCGCCCCGCCGACCGGAGAGCGCCGTGGCCGACTACTTCCTGGTGACGCGCGCGTGGGGCCCGGCCTGGGATCCGAGCCGGCGCCGCCGCGCGCAGGACGGATGGGACGAGCACGCCGCGTTCATGGACGCGCTCGTCGAGGACGGCTTCGTGATCCTCGGCGGACCCGTCGGCGACGTCGACACGGGCCGCGCCCTGCTCGTCGTCGCCGCGGAGAGCGAGGCCGTAGTTCGCGCGAGGCTCGCCGGCGACCCGTGGCCCGAGGCGCTGCTCACGACCGAGCGCGTCGAGCCGTGGTCGGTGTGGCTTCGCTCGCGCGCCTTCCCGAGCGAGCCGTGAGCCATGCCCCGGCGGCTGCGCCGCGGCGGACTCGCATCGCTGCTGAGTGTCCGGAGCGTTACCGGCCGGTACGCCGGCGCGGGGAGGCACCGGCGCGCGGGCGCGGACGCGACCGCCGCACGACGCCCGCCTGCTCGTCGTGGGCGACGCGCGGGGCGTGCGGGCGGCGCTCACCGGTGGATGCGAAGGCCTCGTCGACCAGCGCCTCGACCGGGCGCCGGGCGAGGTCGAGCTCGTCGAGGATCGTGTAGCGGGCCGGTCGCGTGTCGCGTGCCTGCATCACCGCCCGCACGATCACGTCCCGCTCGAGGCCCAGGTCGGCGTGCGAGCGCGGAAGCGACCAGGCGTCGTACGCGTGCGCCAGCTCCGCCGTCAGCGATCCCTGCGCCGTCGCCGCGATGAGGAGGCCGAGCGCGACCTGCTCGCCGTGCAGGCGCGCCCGCGTTCCGAGCAGCCGGTCGAGACTGTGGCTGATCAGGTGCTCCGCGCCCGAGCACGGCCGGCTGCTCCCGGCGGTCGCCATCGCCAGCCCGCTGAGCACGAGCCCACGCGCCAGCATCTCGAGCGAGAGGTCGGCGGTCGCGGGCGCCAGGTAGAGGAAGGAGCGCGCCGCCTCCTCGGCGATCAGCGCGGAGAAGCCGTCGATCTCCTCCTCTCCGCGCGCAGCGGCCAGGCGCCAGTCGTGCAGCGCCGTCAGGTTGCTCAGCAGGTCGGCGGCGCCGGCCCGCGAGGTGCGAGCGGGGGCGCCGTGCACCACGGCGAGGTCGACGATCACCGCCTCCGGCATGACGGCGCCGATGCTCCTGCGGCGGCCGTCGCGGCCGATCAGCGAGGCGATCGGCGAGCTGACGCCGTCGTGTGCGAGCGAGGTCGGGACGCTTACGAAGGCCGTCCCCGTGACCGAGCAGGCGTGCTTGACCGCGTCGATCACCCTGCCGCCGCCGACGGCGACGCACGTCTCGGCGCCCGACGCGCGGATGGCCGCGACCACCCGGTCGACGCCGTCGACGGTCGGGACCGCCTCGGTGACGACGGCGCAGGCGCCCGCCTCGCGGAGCCCGCGGACGACACCGCCGGCGATCCGCGCCGTCCGGCCGCCACCCGTCCCGACGACGGTGCGTCGGAGCTCGAACCGCGCCGCCGCCAGCACCGCCGCGACGTCGGCGACGGCGCCGGAGCGGATCTCGAGCAGGCGCGGGACGCAGACCGTCTTCGGGCTCACGCCCCGTACCGCCCGGCGATCGCGGCGGCGGCGCGGAGGTCGCGTTCGTCGTCGATCTCGACCCAGTCGTCCGTCGCGATCTCGAAGGCCGAGAACGGGACGCCCGCGTCGATCGCCTCCCGGTACGCCGCCTCGTACCACTCGCCCTTCCGCGCGTCGTCCTGCTCGAAGGCGGCGAGGATCCGGCGCAGCGCCGGGACGTGCGCCGCGGCGAGCACGCTTACGCCGATGAACTCCGCCGTGGGCCCGCCGCGCAGCGTCCCCTTGCCGATGTCGACGACCGCCGGCTCCTCGCCGGCGAGCACGACCTTCATCGCCTCCTCCGTGAGCGGGCGGCGCGAATCGATCGCGAGGACGTTCGTCGCGGGCCGCCGGCGCGCGTCCGCGAGCAGCGCGTGGAGGCGCTCCGGAGGGAGCAGCAGGTCTGAGTTGAGCACGCACACCGCGCCTGTCCAGCGGGTCGCCTCCAGGTGGTCGAGCGCGCGGGCGAGCGACAGCCAGTTGTTGCAGGCGGCGTACTGCTCGTTGTGGACGAGCTCGCACGGTCGCCCCGCCAGCGACGAGAGTCGTGCCGCGTCGAAGGCGCCGCTGCGGTGGCCCGTGACCGCGACCAGGCGCGACCAGGCCGAGAGATCGGCGCGGAGCGCCCGCAGGTGGAAGTGCGCGATCGGCGTCCCCTCGACCGGCACCAACCACTTGGGCGCGCGGGCGCCCGCCGGGCCGAGGCGCGAGCCCTGGCCGGCGGCGAGGACGACGACGGCGGGAGGAAGCCCGTGCCCGGAGGCGTCGCCGCGGAGCCGCCCGACCGTCCCCTGCGTCATGCGCTCGCGGGACGCGCTGGGCGGAAGTGCGGGCCCCGGCCCGCCGGCGACGCCGACTGCATGGCTGCGGACGTTATTCCACGACGGGCGCGTTTGCGGGGGAAACGGACGCGATCAGCGGCCGGGTCCGGTCAGACGCAGGTCGCCCCGCTCGGTCCGCACGAACAGCTGCCAGCTGTAGAAGACGTACAGCTCACGAGGGTCGGCGCGCATCCGCCCCGCGTAGACGAGGACGGCGTCGACGTAGCGCGCCGAAGGGTTGTACCGCCAGAGGGCGCGGCGGAGGTGGCGTGGCGCGCCCGCTGCGCGCAGGTAGTTCGCCGCGCCGAGAATCGCGTCGCGGTCGTCGTGGACGTTGCCGCCGAGGCCGTACGCGGCCCACGTCCGCGGCAGGAACTGCATCGGCCCCCGCGCGCCGGCGGCGCTGTCGCTGCGGATCTTCCCGAACGCCGACTCGACGAAGTTCACCGCCGCGAGGACCTGCCACGGCACGCCGAAGCGCCGCTCGGCCTCGCGGTAGTAGCGCAGCAGGACGCCGACCGGGCGCGGCCGCCGCGTCCGCACCCGCCGCGCCGCCACCGCGGGCGTGATCCGCCGCAGACCCCGGCCGGCGCGGACGATAGCACGCGCCTCGCGCGCGAGGCCGGACGGCAGGCGGGCGACCGTCGCGCCGGCGAGCCGGTCGTCGGCGCGCAGCAGCCGGTAGATCCGCTGGTGGTGGAGAGCGAGCAGCTCCACGTCGCGCGGCGGCCGGCCGACGGCCGGGCGGCCGTGCCGGCGCCAGCGGTCGACGGCGGCATCGAGGGCGCGAGTCGTCGCCGCGAGGCGGCGCGCCAGCCGCGCCGGATCGCGCGGAAGCGGCGCACCCGGAGCGGGAAGCGGCGCGGCGACCCGCGCGGCTCCGACCGCTCGGGCCCGTGCCCCCTCGTCGGCCGCGGGCGCCGCCGCGGCCGGCGCTCCGCTCAGCGCGAGCGCGGCGGCCACGGCGGCCGCCGGCGACGCGAGCGCGCGTACCGGCCTCCTGCACATCGAGCCCGCGTCAGCGTACCGGGGGGGCCGCGCGCCGCGGCGACCGAGCTACTGGGTGCTTCCGAGCGGCAGGCGGGGGCAACCGCCGCCCTCGTAGGCCGCGAGCTCGGGCGCGTTGAGCAGCCAGCGCCACTCCCCGTTGACGGCGACGACGCGGCGGGTGTCCGTCACCACGCGGTCGCCGCCTCGCCGGGGCGCGAGGGTGATCTGCGACACGACGATGCTCCCCGGCAGCGTCTTCCCGTCGACCTCGAGCTCCTCGTCCGAGACGTCGTCGACGGCGACGCGCTCGAGCTCGGCCAGCCGCAGCGCCCCCCGCGCGCAGCGCTCGAACGCCTCGCGTGAGGCGGCCCGCTGGTGCGCCTCGTGGAGGAGCTTCCAGACCGCGTCGACCCGGCCGCCGAAGTAGCGCTCGATCACGCTCTGCAGGAACTCGCCCGGCTCCCCCTCCGGCGCGGCGGCCTGCGTCTCGGCGGGCGGCGGCGTCGTCTCGCCGGCCTCGTCGTCGCCGTGCACGCAGCCCGCGAGCGCGAGCAGCAGCGCGACGAGCAGGGTCACGGCGAGGCGCGGCACCGTCGCGACGGTTCCCGGCCCGGCGGCCGTCAATCCATGGCGCGGAGGCAGCTTGCCCGGCGGGCCGCAACACGCCATGCTCCGCACAGCCGGTGGCTGGTCCCGACGGAGCGGGCGAGGCCCGGGCGGCGCCGTCGCGCCGCCTCGCCGTCGCTGCGCTCGCGCTCAGCGCGGCGCTGACCGCAGCCGCGACCGCGCAGCTCCCCCCGGAGGCGGACGGACGGCGCGCGCCGCAGCGCCCGTTCTCGGACGGCGCGTACTTCCTGGTCGTCTGCGCGGCTGCCCACCGCGACAACGACGACCCGATCGTCATGCCGGGGCGGCCCGGACGCTCGCACAACCACACGTACGTCGGGAACGGGTCGACGGACGCCTTCTCCACGCCCGAGTCGCTGCGCCGACACGGCGCGAGCAGCTGCCAGCCGAACGCCGACGCCTCCGCGTACTGGTTCCCCACGCTCTACGCGGGCAGCCGAGCCGTGCTGCCGCTGGTGGCGATCGTCTACTACATCCGGCGAACCGCCGCCGCCCAGCCGTTCCCGGCGGGCCTGCGCGTGATCGCCGGCAACGCGCGCGCGACGCGGCCGAGGCGCCGGAGATCGCCTACTGGACCTGCGGATCTCCCCTTCGCGGGGGCCGTCGCTTCCCGGTCGTCCCCAACTGCTCGGTCGGGCGCGGTGTCAGCCTCACGGTCACGTTCCCCGACTGCTGGGACGGCCGCCGCCTGGACAGCAGCAACCACGCGAGGCACATGGCGTACTCCTCCGCCCGCCGCTGTCCCGCCTCTCACCCGGTCGCGCTGCCGACGATGAAGCTGCTCGCCGCGTATCCCGCGGTTCGCCGCCCGCGGCTGTCGTCGGGCGCGTTCTCGGCCCACGCCGACTTCATGAACGGCTGGGACCAGGACTTCCTGGGCGAGCGCGTCCGCGGCCTGAACCACTAGCCCGACTCGAGCGCCGCCGCAGTCACCGGCTCGGCGCGGCCGGCGTCGAACGCCTCCCGGAACGCCTCCTCGCCGAGGAGCGCGCGCACCTCGGCGAGCGTCCGGTCGCGGAGGTCGCGGTCGGTCGGCTCGACCGCCTCGTCGGCGTTCGCGGCCGTGGCCGCCGCCGCTCCGAGGAGCATCGCCGCCCGCCGCGCGTCGCCGCGCGCATGCGCCGCCGCGGCGAGCGCGACCAGCGCCGACACGATCTGGACGCGGAAGCCGAGCCGGCGCGACACCTCGAGGCTCTCCTGCAGCAGCGGCTCGGCCTCCAGCGCTCTCCCCAGGCGCAGCTCGATCGACCCGAGGGTCAGCAGCGACAGCGCGACCGAGTCGTCGCGCCCGACGCGGCGCATGATCGCCAGCGACTCTTCGAGGAGCGATCGCGCACGCTCGTCGTCGGCCTGGCGGATCGCGACCGAGGCGAGGTTCGAGAGCGCGACGCCGACGTCCTCGTCCAGCCCCAGCCTCTCCGCGATCGCGCGGCTCTCCTCGAACCGCCGGCGCGCGCCGTCCGGATCGCCTGCGGCGTTGTGCGCGTTGCCGAGGATGGTGAGCGCGGTCAGCACGCCGCGCTCGTCGCCGAGCCCGCGTAGGAGCTCGAGCGCCTCGGTCGCCAGGGGAATCGCGGCCTGGGGATCGCCGTGCTCGATCGAGAGGATGCCCGCGGCACGCAACGCGGCGGCGCGATCGGCGGACGCCCCGTCCCGGAGCGCGAGGGCCCCGAACAGCCAGCGCCGCCCCTCGGTGAACTCCCCGCGCACGTACCAGAAGCGCCACAGCGCTCCGCACGTGCGCAGGTGGAGGTCGGGAGCACCGGCGCGCGACCACTCGAGCGCCGCGCGCACGTTGTCCCGCTCCCGCTCGAGCCAGGCGAGCGCCTCGGGCCCGTCCGCCGTGAGCACGCGCGGCGCGGCCTCCGCCGCCCGCTCGAGGAAGTGGACGGCGTGCCGGCGCGAGAGCTGGTCGGCCTCGCCGCTCTCGGCGAGGCGCTCCGCGGCGTACTCGCGCACGGTCTCGAGCATGCGGAAACGCGGCGCATCACCCGCGACCTGCGCGCGCAGCAGGCTGTCGTCGACCAGGGCCGCCAACCCGTCCAGGGTGGCGTCGCAGACCGCCTCCGCGGTCTCGGCGTCGAAGCCGCCGACGAAGACGGCGAGCCGGGCGAACAGCCTCCGCTTCCCCGCGTCGAGCAGCTCCCAGCTCCAGTCGACCGCGGCGCGCAGCGTCCGCTGCCGCGCCGGGGCGTCGCGCGGCCCTGCCGCGAGGAACTCCAGCCGGCGCCCGACGCGCTGGCGGATGGCTGCCGGGGGGAGCAGCTTGACGCGCGCGGCCGCGAGCTCGAGCGCGAGCGGCAGCCCGTCGAGCGCGACGCAGATCGCGGCCACGTCGGACGCGTTGTCCGGCGTCAGCCGGAAATCGGGCGCGACGGCGGCCGCTCGCGCGACGAAGAGCTGGACCGCCTCGTTGGCCGCCACCGCGTCGTACCCGCGCGACGCGTCAGGCAGCGCGAGCGGCGGGACGGCGTACTCCTGCTCGGCGGAGATCCGAAGCGGCGTCCGGCTGGTCACGAGCGCCTTCGCGCCCGGCGCGGCCGCCAGCACGTCGGCGAGCACGGGCGCCGCTGCCGCGACCTGCTCGAAGTTGTCGACGAACAGCAGCACGTCGGTGCCCTCGAGCTGCCTGCGCACCGCCTCGGCGAACGAGTCCGCCGTCTCGGGCGCCCCCAGCGCGCGGGCGACGGTGGGCGCGACGAGCGCGTCGTCGCGGATCGGCGACAGGTCGACGAGGACGGCGCCGCCGGCGAACGCGTCCGCCGCCTCGCGTGCAGCCTCGAGCGCGAGCCGGGTCTTGCCCGTCCCCCCCGGACCGGTCAGGGTCAGCAGGCGCACGTCGGACCGCCGCAGGAGCGCGAGCACCGCCGCCAGCTCCGGGCGGCGGCCGACGAGCGGCCGCGCCGGCTCGGGGAGCGCGGCTGCGCGCGCCGTCGGGGGAGCGGCGAGCTCGTCCGCCTGGGCGAGGATCGCGCGCTCGAGCCGCCGCAGCTCGGGCCCCGGCTCGACCCCGAGCTCCTCGACCAGCGTCCGCCGCGCGTCGGCGAACGCGCTCAGCGCATCGGCCTGCCGGCCCGACCGGTAGAGCGCGAGCATCAGCTGCGCGCGCAGGCGCTCGCGGAACGGGTGCTCCGCGATCAACCGCTGCAGCTCGGCGACGAGGTCGGCGTGCCGCCCGAGCGCCAGGTCGGCCTCGATGCGCTCCTCGACGGCGCGCAGACGCTCCTCCTCGAGCTCCCGTGCGGCCCGCTCGCAGCCCGGCGCCCCGTCGAGGTCGCCGAGCGCGCGGCCGCGCCACAACGCCAGCGCTTCGCGAAGCTCGTTCGCCGCCGCAGCCGGCGGGGCGCCGCGGGCACGCTCGACGTGCGAGCGGAAGCGCGCGAGATCTACCTCCTCGGGCGCGGCCCGCAGCTCGTAGGTCGCCCCGCGCGTGCAGATCCGCTCGGCGCCGAGCAACCGGCGCAGCCCGTGAACGGCGACCTGGAGGGCGTTCTGCGCCGCCGCCGGCGGCTGCTCGCCCCACAGGCCGTCGACGAGGCGGTCACGCGCGACCGGGCGGTTCGCCTCCAGGAGCAGCTGCGCGAGGACGGCGCGCTGGCGCAGGCCGCCGAGCGGGAGCGCGGCGCCGCCGCGCCGGACCTCGAGCGGCCCGAGCAGGCGAAAGTCGACGCGGTCCCCCTGATCCGTCACGAGAAGCGGGCGGTAAGCGGATCGTAAGCGGGCGGCGCGATCGTCGGGACGTACCCGACGAAAGGAGCAGCAATGGTTCGTACCGGCGACACGATCGAGAACCCGATCACGGGCGAGCGGATCGTCTTCCGGCAGACCTCGGCGGACACGAACGGCGAGGCCGTCGTGATCGAGTGCTTCGTCCAGCCCGGCGGCCACGTCGCCGCGGCCCACGTCCATCCGTACCAGCACGAGCGCTTCGAGGTCGTGGCGGGGACGCTCGCCTTCGAGCTCGACGGGGCCGACCTCGAGGCGGGGGCCGGCGAGCGCGTCCTGGTCCCGGCCGGGACGAAGCACCGCTTCCGCAACGCCGGCCAGGGCGAGGCCCACTTCGTGTGCGAGATCCGGCCGGCGCTCGCGTTCGAGTCGCTGCTGGCGACCATGTTCGCGCTCGCCGCCGACGGCAAGACGAACCGCAAGGGGATGCCGAACCCGCTCCGGCTCGCGGTCATCGCGCGGCACCACTTCGATACCGTGCGCCTCCCCTCGCCTCCCGCCTGGCTGCAGCGCGCCGGGCTCGCGCTCGGCTCGCCGGTGGGCCGGCTGCTGGGCTACGGGCCGACCTACGGCGGCGAGGGCGCCGGCCTGGTCGCGAGCGCGCGGTGAGCGCGCTCGCCCGTCGCCGCCGGCTGGCGCTCGGCGTGCTCTTCCTCGCCCTCTGCGTCCTCGCCCTGATCGGGCTGGTCCTCGCCCCCCGCACGCGATAGGAGGTTCCAATGCTCCGCATCACCGACGCGACCAACTTCCGGCGCACCGCGGCCGGGCTCTGCCTGCTCGCCGGGCCGCTGCTCATCCTGCTCGGCGACCTGATCTCGCCCGCCACCCCGGACGGGGCGCGCGAGTACCTCGCGTTCGTGGCCGAGCACCAGACGGTCGGGATCGTCTCGACGTTCCTGTTCTTCTCCGGGCTCGTGCTGCTGGTGCCCGGCGTGCTCGGCTCGCTGACGCCGATCCGCGGCCGCGGCGTCGTGCTCGCGCACGTGGCCGCGATCCTCGCGACGGTCGGCCTTATGGCCTTCGCCGCCCTCGTGACGACCTCGCTCTACGACGTCGAGCTCGCGAAGAGCCCCGACCGGGCGGCGGCCGCCGCGGTCTACGAGGGCGTCGAGGACGGACCGGCGGCGTGGGCGCTGTTCCTACCCGGCTTTCTCGGGACCGCCCTCGGCCTCGTGCTGTTCGCCGCCGCCTACTGGCGCGCCCGGCTGGTGGCGCCGTGGGTGCCGCTGCTCGTGCTCGGGGGCTTCGTGACGATCATGGCCGCTCCGAACGAGGCCGTCAGCGTCGCGGGCAACGCGGTGCTGGTCGCCGGCCTTGCCGCCATCGGCCTGCGCGTCCTGCGCACGACCGACCTCGAGTGGGCCGCGCCCTCCGCGATCGCCGCCGAGACGACGTCCCGCGGCGCGACCTCCCGCGAGGCGGTCGCCTGACACGCGCGCGCCGCCCTCCTCGCTCGCGCGGGGAGGGCGGCGCCCTAGGCGCCACGCCCGCCGGCGGCCTCCGCGAGCAGCACACCGACGTACCACTCGTCGAGGGGGTCGAAGGAGTGGTACGCCTGACCGACCACGGCGAGGTCGTCCAGCCGGTGCGGGCAGACGACGGCGTCCACTTCGGTCTCCACCCGCACAAGGCCGTCGACCCGCGCGACCGGAGTCGCGGCCACGACCCTCGCGACGGGCTGGGCCCGCGCCCAGCGGCAGGCTGCGGCAAGCGTGACCCCCGTGACCAGACCGTCGTCGACCACGAGCGCCGTGCGCCCGCCGATCGCGGTCGGGACGAGCCCCAGCCGCGCCTCGAGCTCTGCGGCCGCGTGCCGGGCGCGCGCGAGCGCCGCCTCGGCGACCTCGCCGGAGACGTCCTCGACAGACCCGACGTACGGCGGCCCGGCGGCCGTCGTCGCACCGAGCCGGTATCCGCCCGCGCTCACGCGCTCGACGTCGACCGCGGTCAGCGGCGCTCGGAGCGCGCGGGCCACCTCCGCCCCGACCGCCACCCCGCCCCGCGCGACCGCGACGACGACGGGCTCGTCGAGCTCGACGCCGAGGAGCGACTCCGCGAGCACGCGCCCGGCAGCCGCGCGGTCGGCGAACAGCGGCTCCATCCACGGGACGATCCGCACGCCGGCGATTGTCCCCGTCGCCCCCGGATCAGCCGCGCAGCGGGTTCACCCAGCGGACGCGCGGGAAGCGCGAGAAGTCGGCGTCCGCCGAGCACAGCTCGGCGCCGTGCTCGATCGCCAGTGCGGCCAGGTGCGCGTCGTTCGTGAGGTTGCCCGCTGTCCCGACCGGCTCCAGCAGCTCGCGGAGGAGAGCCGCGTGACGGGTGGTCGGCTGCACTACCGTCGAGGGCGGCTGCTCGAGGAACGACTGCACCCGACGTATCGCCTCGGCCGGGGTGAACGGCGAGCCGAAGATGCGCGGATTCGTGGTGACCCGGATGAACGCGAGCAGGACGGTCCAGGCGAAGCCGATCGCCTCCGCACCCGCCAGCGAGCGTGCCAACCACGTGCGCGCGCCCACGTGATGCGCGGCCGCCTCGTCGACCGCGTACACGAGGAGGTTCGTGTCGACGATCTTCACTTGCGCCGCTCGAGCTTCCGGACGATCTCCTCGTCCTCCAGCTCGCCGGCGAGGCGGAGTGCCTTGTCGAGATCGATCCCCGGTCGCAGCTCGAGTCGCGCCGTCTCGACGCGGTATGGTCGACGGCCGGAAGCGCGGCCGCGGGCGAGGCCGGCGCGCACCGTGTCGTTCAGGACCTGGCGGAACGAGTCGCCGCGCTCCCGGGCCAGCTCACGGAGGCTCGCGGCGAGATCGTCGTCGAGCGTGACCGTCGTGCGCATAGCATCATTACAGCAGACAGGTTGATGCGTTGATGCGTCCGCTCTTGGTCGTCGACGGCGACTCGCTCGCCCACCGCGCCTACCACGCGCTGCCGAAGACGATCCGCGGCGGCGGCGGGCGCGCGGCGAACGCGATCGTCGGCTTCACCAACATGCTCGTCTCGCTGTGGGAGGCGGAGTCGCCACGGAGCATCGTCGTCGGCTGGGACACGCTCGAGGCGCCCACGTACCGGCACGAGGCGTTCCCGGCCTACCAGGCGGGGCGCGAGTTCGACGACGCCCTGCTCGAGCAGCTCGAGTGCCTGCCGACGCTCGTCCGCGCGCTGGGCTTCGTCGCCGCCAAGGAGCCGGGCTACGAGGCCGACGACTTCCTCGCAGCGGCGGTGCGCAGCGAGCTCGCACGGGGCGGGAGCGCGCTGGTCGCCACCTCCGACCGGGACGCGTTCCAACTCGTGTCGGACCGCTGCACCGTGCTCCGCCTGGTGCGCGGGGTGAGCGAGATCGAGCGCGTCGACCCCCCGCGCGTGCACGAGCTCTACGGAGTGGAGCCGGCCCAGGTGCCCGACTTCGTCGCCCTGCGCGGCGACCCGTCCGATCGCCTGCCCGGCGCTCCCGGCGTGGGCCCGAAGAAGGCGGCCGAGATCCTGCGGCGGTTCGGCTCGCTCGAGGACGCGCTCGCGGCCGGCCGGTTCTCCGCCGTGGCGGACGAGCTGCGCCTTTACCGCCGGATCGCCGCCATGGACGCCGACGCGCCCCTTCCGGAGGTTCCCGACGCCGTCCCGACCTGGCGTGACGCCGCCGAGCTCCTCCGCTCGTGGGGCGTCGCGCAGCTCGCCGGACGGCTCGAGCAGCGGGCCGCCGCGGGCTAGCGCCCGCCCGGCCGCCCCGCCGCTGCGATCCTGACCGCGTGCCGCGTCTGCCCGCCGAGCTGATCCCCCGCATCCCCGCGCCGGTGCGCGCAGTCGCGCGGAACGCCGTCTGGACGTACGGACGGGCGACGGCCGCGCTGCGCCCGCTGCCCGACTTCCTGATCGTCGGCGCCCAGCGCGCGGGCACGACCGCCCTGTACGCGTACCTGCGCCGGCACCCGGCAATCGCGGGCCCGCCGTGGAAGGAGGTCAGCTTCTTCGACCGCCACTACGCCCGCGGCGAGCGTTGGTACCGCGGCCACTTCCCCAGCACGCTGCGTCTCGGCTGGGCCGGTCGCCGCGAGGGCGATCGCCCGCGCGTCGGCGAGGCGAGCCCGAGCTACCTGTTCCACCCGCTCGCGCCCGAGCGCGCGGCGGCCGTCGTCCCCGGCGCGCGACTCGTCGCGCTGCTCCGCGACCCCGTCGAGCGAGCGTTCTCGCACTACCGCTTCGAGGTCGCGCTCGGGCGGGAGCCGCTGGCGTTCGAGCAGGCGCTCGACGCGGAGGAGGAGCGCACGCGGGCCGACGTCGAGCGGATGCGAACCGACCCGGCGTACGTCGGCTACGCCTGGTGGAACTTCAGCTACCTCGGCCGTGGCCGGTACGCGGAGCAGCTCGAGCGCTGGCTCGCGCGCTTCCCCCGCGAGCAGCTGCTCGTGCTCACGAGCGAGGACCTGTTCGCCGACCCGGGCCGGACGTCGGCGGCCGTCCTCGGCTTCCTCGGCGTCCGCGATCGCAGGCTTCCGCGCTACCCCCGCCTGAACGCCGCGCCGAGCGCCGACCTCGTCCCGGCGGCGCGGGAGCGCCTGCGGGCGTACTTCGCCGGGCCGAACCGCGAGCTGTACGAGCTGCTCGGCCGCGACCTCGGCTGGGATACCTGAGGGCGGTCGACACTCGAGAGGTTGCTGCCCGCGTCGTGACGGGCACGACCCAGGCAAGTGAGCGCAAGGAGGCGAACGTGCTGCTCTGGATCCTGCTCCTGATCATCGTCGTCGCCGCCTTCACCGGGGGCGTCGCGCTCAACGGCTGGCTCTTCCTGTTGCTGCTACTCGCAGCCTTGCTCCTGCTCGTCAACTACCTCTGAAGGGAGACGCGGTGCGGATCGGATTCCTCGGGATCGTCTACCTCGTGATCGGGCTCGTCGTCGCCGCCAACCGCGGCTACCTCGAGGACCTCGACCGCGTCCGCGCAGTTCTCTCGGCGCTGCTCGCGATCGTGCTCTGGCCGCTCCTCCTGCTCGGGTTCGACCTGCACGTGCGCGGCTGACGACACATCTCCACGGCACGCCGCTAGACCGCGGCCCGATTACCGCGCACAATGTGGGGCGGCGTACGATTGCAAGGGAAGGCTCGCTTGCGGCGCGAGCACCTTGGGGGAGGACTGCGGTGACGAGGAAGATCAAGGTTGTGCTCGCCGAAGACCACGCGCTGATGCGCGACGGCGTCCGGCTCGTGCTCGACGAGGCCGACGGGGTCGAGGTCGTCGGCGAGGCGCGGACCGGGCCGGACGTGCTTCCGGTGGTGACGCGGACCAACCCGGACGTCGTCCTCCTCGATCTGCGCATGCCGGGGATGGATGGCCTGGCCGTCCTCGACCAGCTGCGCGAGCGGCTCCCGGACATCAACGTCGTGATCTTCTCGGCGCTCGACTCGCGCGAGCAGATCGAGGCGGCGCTGAAGCGCGGCGCCGACGGCTACATCGTCAAGACGATCAACCCCGCCGACCTGCCCTCCGCCATCCGACAGGCGGTCGAGCGCTCGGTGTACCACCCGTTCACGATCCTGGCGAACGGCGACAGCGCGGCGAAGCAGGCCGGGCTGTCCGAGAAGGAGGTCGCCGTCCTGCGGGAGCTCGCGCACGGCCGGTCGAACAAGGAGATCGCCCGCGCGCTGTACGTCAGCGAGCAGACGGTGAAGTTCCACCTGCGCAACGTCTACCGCAAGCTCGGGATCGCCACGCGGACCGAGGCGCTGCGCTACGCGTACGAGAACGGGCTGATCGAGGCGCCGGTCTAGCGTCAGGCGCCGACGACCGCGACCAGCCCTGGCCGCTGCGCCTGCCAGGCCTTCACGAAGAACGAGAGCTCGATCTCGGCCTGGCGGTGGTCGCCGTCCGCCCAGCGAACGTCCACCTCGACGGCGTCGTCGTCGGTCCGCTCGGCGACGCAGTCGGCGGCCGCGAGGGCGGCGAGGAGCTCGTCGGCGGCGGTCGGGTCGTTGATTCGGATCCTCATCGTCTCGGCCTCGGGGCGATTATCGGCCAGGCGGGGGACGCGGCCCAAACCTCGAATGGGTAGAGCGACGCTGCTCAAAGGGTGGTTCGCCCTGTCCTCAGCGCACCGCGCCGCCGAGCATCTGCTGGCAGACGCGGATCAACCACACCGCACTCAGGAACGAGTAGACGAGGACGGGAACTACGACCGTGAAGAGCGCGACGAACGTCGCATGGTCGCTCGTCGCCGTCCGCAGGAGCAGCGTCGCGACCTGGCAGACGGCCATGGCGAGGCATACGTGGAGGATGCACCCGCGGAACGTCCCGGGAGCGATGCGCGGGAAACGAGCATTGACCCAGAGCGCGAGCGCCGCCGTGCCAACTGCGAAGGACACGATCAGGACCGCGACGCTCATCGCTCCCGGGCATCGGCGCGGCCGCCCGCCGACTTGAGCGCTCGTCCCCGTTCGAGGGAGCCGGTCAGATCGCCTCGACGAAGAGCGCCGTGATCGCTCCGAAGGCGAGGAACGGCCCGAACGGGATGTACGCCTTACGGGCGCGGAGGCCGCGGGCCGCGATCAGCCCCACGCCGACGACGAACGACGCCAGCAGGCCGATGACGAGCGCCGGGACGACCGCCGTTCCGAGGGCGGCGCCGAGCAGCAGCGCCAGCTTGACGTCTCCCATCCCCATCCCGGCCGGGTAGACGAGGATCGGGACGAAGAGGAACAGCGCCGCGCCGAGCGCCGCAAGCGTCCACTCGAGCGCCCGGCCAGGCTCCAGCGCGATCTGCGCCGCCAGGACGGCGGCCGCGCTCGGGAGCACGATCCGGTTCGGCAGCCGCCGCTCGCGCAGGTCGATCAGCGACAGGACGACCAGCACCACACAGAGGTACGAGGCGACCAGCCCCCGGCCGGTGACGCCGAAGGCGACGACGCAGGCCGCGACGAGAGCGACTGCGAGACCGCCGGCGGCGACCGCAGCGCCTCGGCCGCGGGCCGCACGCTCGAGGGCCGTCTCCACCCGGGCCAGCGTATAGCGGCAGGCGGCCGACGCCGACAGCCGGTGGTCCGAGGCGCCGGGGCGCCATCGGCGAGAGAGCGGGGCGCTACCCCGGCCGCTCGACGAGCCGGAGCTGATCGCCCTCGCGGACGCCGCGCCGCTCGATCTCTCCCGCCGGCAGCTCGAGGACCGCCCGCGCGCCTCGCTTCGCCGCGATCCGCCAGGGCAGAAGATCCCGGACGACACGGACGACGCGCAGCTCCTCGTCGAGGAATACGGCATCGATCGGAAAGCGCATGAACCACATGTGGATCGACGACGCAGGGCGAAGGAGGAGTCCCTCACCTCGCGGGAGCGCCGCGCGGCCCAGCAGCCCCTTCATACGCGCGACCGCGCGGTCGGCGATTACGCAGCGCTCGCAGACGACGCCGCCACCGCTTCGCTCGATCGTTACGGCCACGGGCCGTCACGGTAGACGACCGCGTCGACGCCGCAACGTCCGCGGCCGCGACGATCAGGAGCCGACGGTGTCCGTCCAGCTCACGGGCGCGAAGGGCGAAGCGAGCGACCATCGCAAGCGGGTAGCACCCCGCTTCGTCTGCCGTCTCCGGGCGACGCGCGCGGCAGCGGCATCGCCGACTCCGATTCGCGGGGGCCGCCCGTCGGAGAAGCTAGATCGCGTCGATGAACGCGAAGATCGCGGGGGCGAGCAGAATCACGAACATCGCGGGAAAGATGAGAAAGATCAGCGGGAAGAGAATCTTGATCGGCGCCTTCTGCGCGCGCTCCTCGGCCTTCTGGCGCCGCCGCTTGCGCATCTCGATCGCGAGGTCGCGCATGATCTGCCCGATCGAGATCCCGAGCGTCTCGCCCTGGACGACCGAGCGGACGAAGCCGCGCATGCCCGGGGTTTCGCAGCGATCGAGCAGATTGCGCATCGCCTCGCTGGTGGTCAGCCCCATCCGCTGCTCCTGGAGGGTCACGCGCAGCTCCTCGCCGAGCGGACCGCTCAGCCGCTCGGCCGCCACCTGGAGAGAGCCGTTGAATCCGAGCCCGGCCTCCACCGTGACGACGAGCAGGTCGATGAGCTCCGGGAGCTCGTCGTCGATTCGCTCCAGCCGCTTTCGAGCGCGGTTCCGGATGAACACGACCGGAAGCTGCCAGCCGGTGAGACCGACGACGGGGATGGCAACGACCGCGAACGCGAACGGCCACCCGATCGAACCAGCGAACCACAGCCACACCGCACTGGTGAGGACGCCGCTCAGGACGCGGTACCCGGTGAGCGTGCGCGTCGAGACGTTGTAGAAGCCCCCCGCCCGCAACTCGTTGCGGATGTCCGCTTCGCCGGACGAACCGAGAGACGAGAACGTCGCGCCGATCACGTCGGCGATTCCGTCGAACACCCCGCGCACGCTTCCCGTCGGCACGCCGGCGTCGAGTTCGCGAACAGGTGTCTCGAACCCGTACGCCTCGATTTGCCCGATCGTCTCGGCCACGCGTACGCGCGGGAGGGCGAGCGCCCGCGCTAGCAACGTCACGCCGGCGGCCGCGAGCAGGAGACCGAACAGGAGAATGACGAACATCGGGCCTCCTACACCTTGATGTTGACGATCCGCCGGATCACGAGCGAGCCGGCGACGACCATCAGCGCGCTCATCACGAGCATGACGCGACCGAGCGTGTGGTCGACGAGTGGCTGCAGGTAGTCGGGGTTGATGGCCAGGATCGCGAGAATGAGCAAGGGCGGCAGGGCGGAGACGACCCAGCGCGACATCCGGCCCTGAACGGTCAGCGTGCGCACGAGTCGGCGGACGTCGCCGCGTTCGCGAATCGTCTCGGTGACCCGGTCGAGCACCTCGGCCGTGTTGCCGCCCGTCTCGCGCCCGAGCGCGCTCACGAGCGCTACCTGCTCCAGGTCGGGGCACTCCATCCGCCGGGCGACGTCGGTGAGCGACACCTCCAGCGGCACGCCGAGCTGCTCGTCGGCGACGACACGACGAAACTCCTTGCGCGTCGGCTCGGCGGCGTCGTCGACGACCACGGACAGCGCTCCGACGAGGCTGTGGCCCGCCCGCAAAGCGCCCGCAAGAACGGCGAGGTTGTCGGGAAGCTGCTCCTCGAACGCGGAGCGGCGCGCATTCAGGCGTCGCGCGATCATGGCGCGCACCGCCAGCGGGACGAGGACGGCGACCAACGACGCGGCCGCCCCGAGCACGATCCACAGAACGAGCGCCAGCCCCAACGTGCCGGTGACGGTGAGCGCGACGATCCGCGCAGCCGAGATCGGGAGCTCGGCAATTTCGAGCGCCTCCTCGAACCGCGCCCACCGGGAGGCGCGGCCGCTCGGGTCGGTCGCCGACGCCTGACCGCCGCCATCTGGTTCACCGGCCGTCGAGGCGAACGAGACGAACTCGGAGAGCCGACGGCGAAGCGAGTCGTCCCGGCGCGTCTTCAACAGGGCGAGCAGCCCGAACGCGATGAGGCCGGCCGCGAGCAGGCTGACGAGAGCAAACGTGACCGGCGAACGCCAGAGGGACTGGACCGTCGACGGTGAGTAGAGCGGCGGCGCGGGCGGGATGAACGACGGCGCGACGTACATCGCGCGCGCGACTCCCGGGAACCCCTCGACCCGGACGGCGACCCGGACGCGCTCGTTCGAACGCGCAAGCGAGCGGTAGCGCAGGATCCACTGGCGCGACAGCTCGAAGCCGAGCTGGTCGAAGATCCGCGGAAGCTCCTGGGGAGCGCGGGCTTCCGCGAAGCGGCCGCCGCTCTTCTTCGCAAGCTCCGCCAGAGTCGTCGCGTCGAACGCGCGCGAGCGGAGGCCGATCGAGAACACGCGCGCGTGCGCCTCGGCCACGGCGGCAGCCGCGGTTTCGCGCGTCGCCGTGCTCCCGACGTCGGCGCCGTCGGAGAGCAGGACGAACGACGCCGACTCGATTCCCGCCGACCGAACCAGCTCGCTGGCGCGAACGAGCGCATCGAAGATTCCCGTCCCGTAGGCGAGTCGCGGCGTACGCCCGAGCACGGCGTCGATGCGTGCTTGGTCGGTCGTGAACGGCAGGAGGACGCGGGGCGCGCCGTCGAACGCGACGACGGCGAGCTGCTGCTGCGGACTGCGGCGCGCTGCGAACAGCCGAGCACCTTCCATCGCGGCGGCGATCGGGTGCCCGGCCATGCTCTCGCTCGTGTCGACGAGCAGGACGGTCGCGAGCTCCTTGCCGCCGGCAAGCGAGGCGGGAATCACCGTCGGATCGGATACGCGGCTGCCGTTCTCGGTCACCTTCACGCGCACGCGATCGAGATCGGCGCGCCGCGGAAACGAGAGCACGAACGTGCGCTCGGGGAAGTCCGCGCCGCCGCCCGCCGGCCGGCTCAGCTCGAAGCCGGGACGCGCGGCACCCGCCGCCGCGGCGGCGGTGCACGCGGCCGCGAGGATCGCGATCAGCGCGACCGCGACGTTCCTCATCGGCCGGCCACGCGCGGAACCTCGCTGAGCGAACCACGCTGCCCGTCGAGGGAGAACAGGTCGGTGGGCAGCGGCACGCCGTGCTTCTCGAACTTGTGCAGGAACGTCGGCCGCAGACCGGTCGAGCGGTGGCCGCCGATGACGACGCGGTCGGGCGTAACCCGCTCGATCCTGTACGTGAACAGATCCTGCAGCGTGATGACGTCGGACTCCATCCGCTGGACCTCGGTGATGGCCGTGACCTTCCGGGAGCCGTCCTCGATGCGCTCGAGGTGGACGATCAGGTCGAGCGCGGAGGAGAGCTGCTGGCGGATCGCGCGCACCGGCAGGTCGTAGCCCGACATCAGCACCATCGTCTCGACGCGCGAGAGCGCGTCGCGGGGCGAGTTCGAATGGACCGTCGAGAGCGAGCCCTCGTGACCCGTGTTCATCGCCTGCAACATGTCGAGGGCCTCTGCCCCACGAACCTCGCCGACGATGATCCGGTCGGGGCGCATGCGCAGCGAGTTGCGCACCAGGTCGCGAATCGGGATCTCGCCCTCGCCCTCGACGTTGCGCGGCCGCGCCTCGAGCCGGAGGACGTGCCGCTGGTTCAGGCTCAGCTCGGCGGCGTCCTCGATCGTGACGATCCGGTCGGCATCCGGGATGGCGGCCGACACGGCGTTGAGCAGCGTGGTCTTACCGGTACCGGTCCCTCCCGAGATGAGGATGCTCAGCCGCGCCCGGACGCATCGCTGGAGAAACTCGACGGTCTCCGGGCTGAGCGTGCCGATCTTGGCCAGCTCCTCGAGCGTGAAGCGCTTGTTCTGGAACTTCCGGATCGTGAGCAGTGGACCGCTGAGCGACAGTGGCGGGATCACCGCGTTGACGCGGCTGCCGTCGGGCAGGCGCGCGTCGACCATCGGCTGGCTCTCGTCGATCCGCCTCCCGACGTGGGCGACGATCTTGTTGATAATCCGGCGGAGATGGGACTCGTCGGTGAACCGCACGGCGGTCTCGTACAGCCGCCCGTTGCGCTCGATCCAGATGTCGTGCGGACCGTTGACCATGATCTCGGTGATCGAGTCGTCGGCGAGCAGGCGCTCGAGCGGGCCGTGGCCGAGGATGTCGTCGGCGAGCTCCGATGCGATCCGCTCGCGGTCGTCCCGCGACACGCCCACCTCTTGCGAGAGATGGGCCTTGACGTCGCTGACGACCCGCTCGCGCAAGCCGTCGTCGTCGGCGGCGACGTTGTAGAGGCGCGACCCCAGCTCGCTGATCACCGCGAAGTGGACGCGGTTCTTGAGCTCGGCGAAGGGATCCTTGCGCGGAGCCGGCGCGACGGCCCGGCCGGCGGTTAGGCGCTCGTGGAGATCCATCAGCCTCTCCTCGCCAGTCCGAAGAGCCCGGCGCGCTTGGCGGTCACCGCGTCCGCGTGGCCGTTCCGCTCCGGATGAGGCACCAGGAAGCGCTCGCTCAACGCCCTGAACGCACGAGCCGCGTCCGAGCGCGCCTGCGCGAGAACGATCGGCGTGGCTTCGTTGACCGACCGCGAGATCTCCCGGTCGCTCGGCACCAGCACGTCCGGCTCGCGCCCGAGGATGGCGACGACGTCGTCATGCTCGAGGCCGACGCGGCTGTCGGCCCGGTTGAGCACGAGAGCGACGCGGTCGTTTGGGAACCCCATCAGGTCGAGCGTCTCGAGCCCGAGCTTCGTGTTCTTCAGCGACAGCGAGTCGAGCGTCGCCACCGCGCAGACGTGCGAAGCGTTGTCGATGGTCGCGATCACCTCGGGCGTGAACCCCGGTGGGGTGTCGACGACCACGTAGTCGTTGCTCGCGCGCAGCACGGGGTACAGCTGCTTCAAGAAGTCGACCGTCACGTGCGTCGCGTGGTCGGGTCGCGTCGGCGCGAGCAGGACGCGGGCCCCGCTCGCATGGGTTACGAGGTACCGGTCGACCTTCTCTTCGTCGATTGCGCCGCCGGTGCGGGCGAGCTCCGCGATCGTGTGCTCGGGCGACATGCCGAGCGCGAGCCCGACGTCGCCGAACTGCAGGTCGAGATCCACCAGCACCACACGGCTGTCCCGCTCCGCCAGCGCCACGGCGAGGTTCGCCGCGGTGAGTGTCTTTCCGGTTCCCCCCTTGGGACCGAGCACGCAGATCATCGGCGCGAGCGACCCGTGACCCGTGGGCGCCACGCGGCGTGCGACCGCCTTCTGCAGCGCGAGCTCGATTTCGTCGGGCGCCTGCGGGAGGAAGACGATGTCGTCCGCGCCGGCCTGGAACGCCCGCGCCAGCAGCCCGGGACCCGGACCGTGGCAGAGGACGACGACGGGGCGCTCCGGCTGCTGCTTCGCCGAGGCCGCGACGAGTGCCAGCGCCCGCTCCGAGTACCCGGCGCAGGCGACGACGAGGAGGTCGGCGGCAGTCTGCTGGAGCACTGCCCAGCCCTCGTCGAGCCCGTCGACGATCCCGACCACGTGAAGGCCGGAGCCCGCCGGGAGAGCCTCTTGGAGCGTGTTCCGATCGACGCCGGTGTCGAGCGCGACGAGGACGGTGATGCTGTCTCCGATGGTCATGGCTACTTCCCGCTTCCCAGAAGGACGTTCGAGAACGTGACGGTCGAGGCGTTCGTCTTCGGCGCGCCGGCGCGCGGTCTCAATACGACCCAGATGCTTCCGTTGTCCGCGACGAACGCGAGCTTGGCCGCCTGCTTGGGCGTTACGCGGAGGACAATCCTGCTGTCCTCGGCGCCGCCGACACCGCCCTGACCCTCGACGGGCGCCTGAATCACGTACACGTCTTGGAGCAGCGTCTTGACGACGTCCGGTAGGTCGCCCTCGCTGAAGCTTGCGTACACGTCGACGCGGTCGCCCGCCTCGACCTGGCCGGCGTTTCCTGCCGTCGCGCCGACCGGCACCGCGATCGCGCGCTGTTCATCGACGAGCTGTGTGCCGAGCGTGCTTTCTCCGAGCGCGAACTCGGCGCCGGTTAGCTGCTGGCCAGGAAGGACGTCCGCGACGGCGACCCGGCCGCGCAGCGCCGCCGGATCGGTAATCGCCCCGGTCTTGAGCTCGTCTTTCGGCACGGACGCGACGGTGTACTGCTTCTTCAGCGCGATCGTGTCGCCGAGCATCCCCTTCTCGATCAGGCCGTCGGCGACCAGGACCTTCGCCGGCGCCGCGCCCGCGCTCAGGCTCTGCCGGTACTGGTTGACGTACGCGACGATCACGATCGCCGCGAGCGCGGCCGCTCCGATTCCGAGGAGGATCGTGCCCTGGCGCGTGGCGAGCAGCCTCCCGTTGACGTACCGACGAACTGCGTGCACCGATTCCACTGCCGATCTCCTCTCTACCTGGTAAGGACTGCGATACAGGGGGTAAATGCATTGACGTCGCACGGCGAGCCGCTTCCGGTTCCCTGGCCGGAAGACACCGTGTAGTTGATGAAGTTGCCCAGGAGAAAGCCCTTCGCGACCTTGTTCTCGTTGCCGATGACCGGGTCCGGGCACGGATCGTCGTCGGACGGGTTGTTCCCGCCCCAGCCACGGATGTAGAACGTCCCGAAGTCGATGACCGGGAAGAGCTCGCTGCTCCCCGTGCCACGCAGCGCGCCGAACGGCACCATGAACAGCTGCACGATCCGGGAGTCGCGCGGGTCCCAGGCGGCCGTCCCGAACTTGTCCCAGTTGTTGCGGCCTTGCACACCGGGCGCGGGACACTGGTTCGTCGACGCGCCGGGCCCGAGGACGCGCCTCTGGATCCCGGTCGTGAACAGCCCGACCGAGCCGCCCGGCTTGACGGCCACGCAGTCCCATGGTTGCGGGCTAGCCCACATATCCGGAGAATTGGCCCACGGGGGGTTGCACGGATCCGGCTGGGACATGCGCGTGTTGACCTTGTAGAACGGCTCGCAGCCGAACTCGATCTCGGTCGCGAGCGTGACGGTCTGCTCGCAGTCGACCGCGCTCTGGTTGCCGTTCGCATCGGCTCGGCCAACGACGCGCAACGCCACGGGTGGATCGTTGGGCGAGGTCGAGACCGCTCCACCGAGATTGACGCGCACGAAGAACTTGTGCGACGTTCCCTCGCGATACGCGTTGGACGGCGTCGTCTGCTGGCTCGTCGTGTTCCAGTAATACGGGATCAGGCCGTCGGCGTTCCACAACTGGACGGAGCGCATCGCGCCGGAGAAATCATCGTTTCCGCTGAACGTCCGCTGGACGAGTCCCAGGTTTCCAGCGCACGGACTGTTCGACGAGCACGGTTGGCCAGCGATCGCGCCCGAACGCTGCTCGTAACAGAGCAAGATGGGGACCGGACCTGCGTCCGGTGAGACAGCAAATCCGCTGCTGTTCGATGGAACGACCCAGTACCCCGAAACGAACGTCAGACCGATGTCGGCACCACCCTGGAGGTTTCCGGCGGCGGGACATGGCCTTCCAGCACCGACCATCGCACCGACGCGCGCGTCGCCCGAACCAGTCGGCAAGTTGTCTATCTTCGCGAGGATCTTCAGGTAGCAGCCAGAGCCGAGTGAACGGTTGAAGAAGTACGGATCAGGACACGCGGGCGTCTGCCCCTGAGAGCTCCCGGGAACGAGGTGGACGTCGCGTGCGACGGGCAGCGTCGTCGCGGCGCCCGGCCAGCTCCGCGCGAACACGACGCCGCGCCGGTCGGGATCGTCGTAGCAGTCGACATCGGACGGCGCGCAGATCGTCGCGAGGTCACCCGTGAGATCGAACTCCGCCTGGTCGCGGTTCGAAAATGCGAGCACGGCCCCGACGCCGCTCTTGATCGGAGTGCCAGACGCAGGGAACGGCGAAACGTCGGCCGGCGGCATCGTCACGGTCGCCGGATCCGCCTCGTTGCTCCACGTGTTGAGACCGCCGCCAGTCCCGGTCTTGGTCAAGTACTTTCGCTCGAGGACGGCGCCCGTCTCGTTGTCGACGAACAGCACCGCGCCGCTCTTCGGATTCACGTCACGGATGCCGAGGGGGCGTAGCCTCGCGAGTGAACCGACCTTCTCCCACTGGACGCGGGCGTGGGCGTTGATCGCGGGCACGAAGCTCCCCGCGAGCTTGAAGAACCACGGGAGGTTCGCCTCGGTGAGCTTGACGTCGACCATCAGCGACTCGCAGGGCGGGCGAGTGTCCGTGTCGTCCGGTGGCCCGCTCCCCGCGGCAAACGTCTTACTGTTGATCAACAGCGTGATCGCGCCTTGGTGCGACCCGCCCACCTGCTCGTTGTACTTCGGATTCGCGCCTGGATCGCCGCCGTAGCGCCGCGCCATCGCCTCGATCAGCGAATTCGTGCAAGGGAAACGGAATTCTTGGCCCGCGGCGAGAGCGCCAGCGTCTGCCTGCAGCTGTAGATGTCGCTTGTGCGTGAACCAGTTCCCCACGTCGACAACGAACGTGAGCATCAAGATGAGGATGGGCACCCAGAGGACGAACAGCACAAGGACGCCCCCACGCTCGTCGCCGACTCGCCCGCGCATCGCACCGGATCTCACACGCAATTCGCTGAGTACGACGCCGGAGCGGCTTCGAGCCGCATCCGCGCGGATGCCGTTACTTCTTTCGGCGGGCCGAGGTTGAGCAGCGGGATCCACGTGAAAGTGAACCTCACATCCACCTTGACGGGGGCACCGGTCGATCCTTCGGGCGTGATTTGAACGCACATCGTGCTTCGCATCTCGTCCGTGCTGGCCTGCTGCTTGAGGTAATTCTGAATACAGGAGCCGCCTGGGCTTCCAGTCGGACACCGATTGACGGCGGCGAAACGCGCTCCCTCGCTTGCAAGGTGGTTTGCGTCAAGCCAATAGTTGAGCATCCGCCCGAAGTCGAGAATCGCCATCAACGTGACAAAGAGTGGCAGGGCAATGAGTGCGAACTCGACGGCCGCTGCGCCGCGCTCTTCGCCGAAACGAAAGCAGCGCCGCACCGGCTTCGAGACGATTGGTTTGGCCCGTAGGAGCTTCATTCGTGAATGAACAGTTAGAGTCAGACTTTTGTCGCGACCGAACTGAGAAAACCGTTGATCGTGCCGCCGATCGAGGTGAGCGCCGTCACGCAGATCAGCGCGACGAGCATCACGATCACGGCGTACTCGAGAAGCGCCTGGCCAGAATCGTCGTGAAGAACGTCCATCTTCCTGGGATTCCCCAGACGCCGTCCAAGCCGGCGTATCGGCCCGCGATGAGCGCCAGGCGGCGTCTGGGGAACCCGGGCTCTCAACGAACCGTCGCCTTAGACCTTGCCGGCGATGTTGCTGAGAATGGTGTCGATGTTGGTGCCGAGCAGCGTGAGCGCGCCGATCGCCACGACCGAGATCAGCCCGAGTATGAGGGCGTACTCGACGAGGGCCTGGCCCTCCTCGCGCTCGCGCATCCGCTCGAGCAGGTAATCGTAGATAGTCGCCATTTCGGCTTCTCTCCTCCTTGGGGGACGCCCCCGTCGGTCTTGCGCGCTGGGAAGGCCCCTACCGCGCTCGTACGTCCAGCCCAATCACGCGGGATCGGCGAAGTGCTTGGCCGAATCGTCGCGCAGCAACGCCCTGGGAATCCCCAGACGCCGTCGAAGCCGGCGTATCGGCCCGCGATGACTGCCAGGCGGCGTCTGGGGAACCCGCGGCTCTCAACGAACCGTCGCCTTAGACCTTGCCGGCGATGTTGCTGAGAATCGTGTTGATGTTCGTGCCGAGCAGCGTGAGCGCGCCGATCGCCACGACCGAGATCAGCCCGAGGATGAGGGCGTACTCGACGAGGGCCTGGCCCTCCTCGCGCTTCTGCATCCGGTCGAGCAGGTAATCGTAGATGGCCGTCATACGGCTCCTCCTCCTTCCGGGCACCTCTACGCCCGGATCGCTTAGTGCCTGCCGATCGCCGACAGGCCCGTTTCCCGCGGCCCATAGTCGACTAAGTGCGCCGACCGGGAACCGACCGAAGGGTTAGTTCCGGCCACCCGTTGGGCGTTTCCGGGTCTTAGCGCGCCGAAGCGGCGCTCCCGCTCGCCGGCGCACGCGATCGCGCGATCTACCTAGCGCGGTTCGCTGCGGGCGCGGGATGGTGCCCGCGCCGGCCCGCGCACGTAGAGGCGGCCGTCTCCGGGCGAAAAACCGCGCCGGCGAGGACAACGGCCGCGGCCGCGAGCATCGAGCCGATCTCGAGCGGGTCGCCGAAGCTCTGGAGGATCGCGAGCCAGAACACCATGGGCAGCACCCAGAGCGGCGTCAGTCGCGGGCGCCGGATCGCGATCGGAACGAGCAGGACGACGAAGTAGTGTCCCCACAGCATCGGGGTCAGGGCGAACGCCGCCCCGACCGTCGCGACGAACGCACGGAAGTCGCCGTCGCGACCGCGACCGAGGACGAGCGCGCCGGCGAGTAGTGCAGCGCCGAGCGCGTACGAGAGCGCTTTCGCGGCGCCGGCGCCCAGCCCGAGCGAGAGGCCGAGCGCGGCTACCGAGTAGCCCTTCCACTGGAGGACCTCCGTCAGGACGCGGAGCAGCTCCGGATAGTCGCGCAGTCCGTCGAAGCCGATCAGGGCCCACGGGACGACGACGGCGACGAGCCCGCCGAGCGCCGCCAGCGCCGCCGCCGCGTATCGGCGGGTCGCCAGCAGCCAGACGCCGAGCGGCCAGAGGAACAGCTTGGCGGCCACGAGCAGCGCGACGGTCAGCGCGACGACGCGCGTACGGTGGCGGTAGCGCCAGGCCAGCGCCACGCCGAGTGCGAGCAGCGCGCTCATCGCGCCCAGCCGGATCCCGTGGAGCACTCCGCCGGCGAGGAACGCCGCTCCGTAGCAGCGCCAGTCGCGCACGCCCAGCACCCAGAGGGTGAGTGCCACGGCGCCGATCAGCAGGAGAGAGACCGCGGCGGCGGCGACGTCGAACGGCAGCAGACTCAGCGGCGAGCCGACGATCGCCGTAATCGGCGGGTACACGTACTGGTCCTCGGCGATCAAGTGCTCCGGAACGGGAGCTGGGTACGGCGACGCGCCGTCGAGGATCCTGCGCCCCGCACGCCAGACCGCGCCGTAGTCGAAGCCGAGCCCGAAACCGACGCCGAGCGAGGTCGCCTTCTGGAGGACGGCGACCGTCAGTGCCACGGGCCCGACCGCGAAGACGAGCAGCGAGCCGACCCGGCGTGCGGCAGCGGCGAGCGTCGCGGCGGCAACCGGCGGGCGCGGCGAGACCGCGGGGGCGGCGGTGGAGGGACGGGGGCTCGCGGACACGCGCAGGGTCGGTCGGCGGCAGGCCGCCGCCGTCGAGCTGATGGTGGCTCACGCCGGCAGCCGCGCGCCTCACCGAACGAGTAGTCGCGGCCATCCCTTCCAACGGAAGAGCGCGGCTCTTCGCGGCCCGTTCGAGCGACGGGTTCGATCTACCCCTTTGGCCCGCGCGAGGGCGTAGCGCAGGCGCTTCGATGGGCGACATGCTTTCGCCGCAGACGAGGGCCGACGGCAGGGTCGACGCGCTCGGCGTTGTCGCAGCGCGCACTCCGCTCGGCGCGCGGAGGACCACCGTCGCGTTGACGTCGCTCAGCAACTGGCTCCAGTTCGTCCGCTTTTGTCTCGTCGGACTGAGCGGCTACCTCGTGAACCTGATCGTGTTCGGCGCCTGTCTCGGGCTAGGCGTCCACTACCGCGGGGCGGCCGTCGCCGCTTTCCTCGTCGCGGTCGCCAACAACTACTCCTGGAACCGACTATGGACGTTCTGCGACAGCCGCGGCGACCTCGGTGGCCAGGGGCTCCGCTACCTGACCGTCTCGGTCGTGGCCCTGGGCGCGAACGTCGCCCTGCTGGAGCTCCTCGTCTCGGTCGGCGCTGCGCCGCTCCACGGCCAGGCGGCGGCGATCCTGCTAGTGACGCCGCTCAGCTTCGTGGGCAACAAGCTCTGGTCCTTCCGCATCACCCGGCCGGCTGGCGCCTGACATAGAGCGCCGCACCGTCCTCGCGTCGCACCTCGACGAAGGAGCGGTCGCGTGCGATCCGCTCCGCCGCCGGCCCTCCCGCATCGACGAGGACGACACGGGGCGTCAGCGCGAGCGCGCGGTCGCCCGCCCGCCGGCCCTGGAGCCAGTCGAGGTAGATCCGCTGGTGTCGAAGCGAGAAGGCATCGAGCGGGTTCGCGATCCATACGCGGCCGCCGGCGAGCGCCAGTTGCTCCGCCGCGAGCGGTTCCGCGAGGACAGGGGTTCCGCGCGCCCGCTTCAGCGTGTCGCGGAGCATGGCGTCGTCGACGCCCGTGGCGATCGGCCCGGTCGCTAGCCCGACGGCGGCCGCGGCAGCGGCGACGGCGAGCGCCGTCCATACGATGCGGCGGCGGACCATCCCGGGTAGGTGGAATCCGCGCGCGGCCGGAACGGCGAGGCCGAAGGCAAGCCACACACCGCTCCGCGCCGCCTTCGCGGTCAGCATGGCGAGCCCGGTGATCGCGACGGCCTCCCATACGGCCGGACGCGCGCGGAGCGCGAACACGAGCAGCACACCGGCCCCCGCGAGGAATACGACGTCGAACGGCGACGTCAGCGAGATAGCCTCCCATAGTCCGAAGCCCCGGCGCGCGGCCTCGCTACGGAGCACACCGACGTAGTACTCGGGCGCGCGGTGAAGCGCGGGGTTGAGCAGGAGGGCGGTCGCCGAGCCCGTCAGCACACCGAGCGCCGTGAGCGGCTCCTGCCTGCCCCGCTCCAGCAGGAGGTACGCACCCGCGACGGCGAGGCCAGCCAGCACGGCGCCGTGCAGATTCCCCCAGAGCGCAACCAGCGGCACCAGGAGCCAGATGCGCCGGGACGGCGCGCGGGCCTCGGCGTGAAGGAGCGCCAGCAGCAGCGGAAAGAGAACGAGCGAGAAGAGCTCCAGTCTGACGACCACGACGTGCTCGAGGGCGCCGGCCGCGACGACCGCCAGAACGAGCGCCGTAGCGCCTTCCGACGCGCCCGCGCGGGACGCGCTGTGCGCGAGGAGCGAGAGACCGAAGGCGACGGCGGCGAGGTGGATCAGAAGCAGGCCTCGGTCACCGAGTCCGGCCTCGAATGCCCAGAAGATCACCTGTGCGAGCCCGAGGACGTTCGGCCAACCGGCCGACGGCGCAGTGGCGTACGGAACGCCGTCCGGGATACCGCCGTCGTCGACGATCGCACGCCCGAGCGCCGCCACCCAGCGGCTGTCCGCACCGAGCGTGCCGACGAGCGACGCCGCCGCGACGACGGTCAGAATGACGAGCGCCGACGGCGTGCCGAGCCGCGACATCGAGGCGTTCACGTCCCAGCTGTTCCTCGAACGGGGGCTCGCCGCTGCCACGGAGCTGCGCTCAGAGTAGTTTCCGCCGCGCCGGCTCGACGCTCACGGCAGCGTGCGGAAGGGGAAGCGGCATCCTCGCCGGCTAGCTAGCGCTCGCCAGCCTTTCGGGGGAGGCTCCTGACCCGCCGAGGTGGCACGGTGCGCGTGATGGCGGAATCGCGCCGGCCGACGCACGGACGCCGTACCACCCGGCGGCGGGGTTGCACGCCGCGCACGCCGAGCTCCGTCGCCTGCTGATGGCGACCGTGTTCCCGGTCCTTCCCCTGGCATTCCCAGCCATCTTCGTCTACCTGTTCTTGACACAGGTCCTGGCGGCGAGCGTCGTCCGTTCCGCCGAGACGCCCACGGGCGCCCGGTGAACGTCTCCACCGGGGTCGGCGAGCGAAACGCGCGGCTGCTCGACCGCGTCGGAGCGCCGTTGAAGCTCTTCTTCTTCGCCGTCCTCCCCGTCATCGTGACGGGACAAGTGTTGGTGGCCGCCATCAGGCTCGACGCATTCGCGGTCGACTTCCACCACAGCTTCCGACCTGCGGCCGCAGCCGTTCTCGACGGTCGGTCGCCGTACCTCGACGCTGGGTCCGAACTCGCAAGCGGGGCCGCGTTCGTCTATCCCCCCGTCGCCGCTGTGGTGCTCACGCCGTTCGCGCTCGTACCCGCGGCAGCGGGGGACGCGCTGTTCACCGCCCTCCTCGTCGCCAGCGCACTGCTCGCCCTCTGGGCGCTGGGCGTACGCGATCCGCGGTGCTACGGCGTCACGTTTCTGTGGGCCCCGGTGTTCTCGGCCGTCCAGACCGCGAACGTGACGCTGCTGCTGGTGCTCGGCCTCGCCGTCGTATGGCGCCACCGCGACCGCTTCGCCGTCGCTGCCACGGTGACAGCCGTCGTCGTCGCGAGCAAGCTGTTTCTGTGGCCGCTCGTCGTCTGGCTCGCGCTCACCCGCCGCTACCGCGCCGCGGCGGCAGCCGTCGCGCTTGGCGCGGCGCTCACGTTCGGGGCATGGGCGGCGATCGGATTTGCCGGTCTCCGTGAGTACCCGGCGACCATGAGGGTCTTCACACGGCTGATGCGGGAGGAGGCATACACACCGTTCGCCGTGGCGCTACAGCTCGGCATTCCCGAGGGTGGTGCTCACGCCCTCGGGCTCGTGATCGGCGGCGCCGTGCTGGCCGGAAGCGCCTGGTTCGCACGACACGGGCGGGCGGACAAGGCGCTCGTGCTCGCGATCGCCGCGGCGATCCTGTTCTCACCGCTCGTGTGGCTCCACTACTTCGCGCTGCTGCTCGTGCCGCTCGCGATCCTGCGCCCGACCTTCGGGCCGCTCTGGCTCTTCCCGCTGGGGCTGTGGATCTGCCCGGCCCGACTCGACGGCCCGAACCTCCTCGCAGCGATCCCGCTGGCCGTCGGCGGCCTGATGCTCTTCCTCGCGCTCCGCGACAGCGGCGAGCGCCTGCTCCCCGACGAGCCGGGCGGCGGCCGACGGTGGCGGCGCCCACTCCCGATCGCGCGGCGCACGGAGGCGAACACGGCGCCCGCGTAGGGTGCTGCGCGTCCGAGCGACGCGGGCGCCGACGCTCACTGAATCTTCGGCTAGCGGCCACCCCCCTTCCGGGGGAGGTCGTCGGGGCGCGCGGCCGGGAGGGTGGGCGCGTGCGGCCGTTCACGACTTCGAGCGCGCGCCGGCCGGCCCCGTGAAGCTGGCCGCAGGTATCCCGCGCCGGCACGCGGTCGTCGGACTCGGGTTCGGCGTCCCGCTCAGCGGCGTCTTCCTGTACCTGGCCGCCCGCAACGTGGAATTCGCCCAGGTGGGCGAGTCACTCGCCCCTGCGGACGCCGGGCGGGTCGCCGCCGCGGTCGCGCTCATCGGCGTGATGTACGTCCTGCAAGCAGCGCGCTGGCGGTTCATCGCACGCCGGGAGAGCGACCAGCCGGTCACCAGCTTCCTGGCTTACGTCGTCGGAGGCCTCACATGCAACAACCTCGTCCCGGGCCGGGTCGGCGACCTCCTGCGTGTCCATTGGCTCGCGCGCGGCGCGGGCATCCCGCGGACGCGAGCGTTCGGGACCGTCGTCGTGGACCGCTCGAGCGACCTGCTCGCCCTGGTCGCTCTCCTCCTGCTCACGCTGCCCATCACGCCTCACCCGGCGTGGCTCGGGCGGATCCATGTCGTAGCCACCGCGGGTGGCGTTGTCCTCCTGGCGCTTCTGGTCGCCGCTCGTCACCACGCGCGCGGCGGGGACAGGAGCGCACGCTCCCGTCTCGGGGCCAAGGTGTCGGATGGCTTGACGACCATGGCGTCCGCCGTAAACCGGCGGGACGCTCCGGTCGTCGCCGCCTACAGCTTCGCCGCGTGGGCGGCCTGGTGCGCGTCTGCCTGGCTCGTCGCGTCCTCGCTCGGGATCACGCTCACGCTTCCCCAGATTCTCTTCGCCGCCGCGGTGATCAACCTGGGCGTCGCTATTCCGTCGTCGCCGGGCTTCGTCGGGACGTACCAGTGGCTGTGCGTGTCGACGCTCGGGCTGCTGGCGGTCGACCGCGTCGACGCGTTCGCCTTCTCCGTCCTGTTCCATGCCGTCTGGTACGTGCCGACGACGCTCGCCGGCCTGGCGCTCGCTGTCGCGCGCGGCCCAGCCGGGCTCTCGTCGCTTCGCGTGCGACCCGCGGTGGTTCGCAGCAGCGGGTAGTTCGGGCCGGCCCGCTACGAGCGCGTCCGTTCGACGACGGCGAGGAACTCGTCTCGATAGATCGCCGTCGCATACTCGCCGCGCTCGAGCGCGGCCAGGAGATCATGGTCGTCGCGCGGATCGAGCACGAGGAGCCGACAGCAGTCCGCTGCGGAGAGCCAGTCCGGACCTGACACCGCCTTGAAGTCGACGTACTGCTCGATCTGCCGTTCGGAGTAGAGCTCGAAGCGCACGTCGAGCGCAACGCGCCCTCGCAGCTCAGGATGAGTCCAGAGCAAGAAGTCGGCGTTGCGATCGGTCGCCATGACGCTCGCGTCGCTTCGCTCGGCGGCGCGAGCGACCGCGTCCGCGCCTGCGAACGACCAGCTACCGAGCCATGCGCCTGCGGGCCGCGTCGCCGTGTACGCGAGGCAGCCGGCCACGACGACGGCGGCCGCAACACCGGTCGCCAAGTTGACCGCCGGGTTCGTCGCCCGGGTCGCGGGGAGAAGGTGCTCGAGCACGGCCGGGACGAGCACGATCGCGGCGAGCGCGAACCAGATGGTGTTCCGCTGCGCCGTGAGTGCGGCGGCGAGCGTGATCACGAGCGCAGCGACCTCGAACGCGGGCACCCTCCCCCCTGCGCGTCCGAGCAGCCACACGACTCCGAACGCAGCGAGGAAGAACGGCGCGTTTGTGAGCGACGGCGCCGGTGGACGCCACTCGAGGATGAGGTCGCCGAAGGGCGGGTCGATGAGCAGCGCTTCGTAGTAACCGAGCAGTCCGTGGGCGTACGGCGACGCGAACACCGTTCCGATGCTCGCTACGCCGAGCAACGCGTGCCTCGCGAGCGAGCGAGCGCCACGCCGACGGTACACGTCGCGCGAGGCCTCAATGAGGCAGTGAGCGAGCACGAGCGCCACACCGAGCACGACCGAGCCGTGGACGTTCGCCCACAGCGCGAGTACCGGCACAACGGCGAACACTCGCCGCGAGGGGCGCCGGTTGTCGTCCGAGAGCAGCCAGACGACCGCGACGAAGAGCGGGAGCGCGAAGACCTGCGCGCGTGCCGTGCTGAGCGGCACCAGCAAGATTCCGGGGACGGCGACGAGAAGGACGTTGCGGGATGACGCCGGCCTTCGCCGCGCAGCGACGAGCGCGGCTGCGTATGTCCCGATCAGCGTGGAGAACAGGGCGGATCCCAGCAGCTGGATCCCGCCCGTCGCCATCAACGCGTAGAGGACGAGGTGGGCGAGCCATTGCTGGTCGATCCACTCGGATCCCCGTCCCCAGATCGTGAGCGTCTCGTGACTAGGGAGTCCGGTGTTCGCGATCTCCCGACCGGCGACGAGCGAGAGCCACGTGTCCTGTACGACAAAGGCAGGGAGTAGAACCGTGACGAGCGCAAGCGAGTAGAGCGCGACCGCGACGAGCGTGAACGCGTCCGCCTCGGCCGAGTGCGCGAGCCGGTCGCTCCAGGCACCCGAGCGAGCAGCGGCCGGCGAAGCGCGACTCGTCGAGGCTCGCGCCGGCACGCGTTCAGTGTAGGGCGCGACCCCGCGCGCATCGGGAGCAGGGGCGGCGGCATCGTCGTCGTCGCCGAGTTCGAGGTGGCATGGCGACCCTGTCGATCCTGATCCCGGTCCACAACGAGGAGCGGACGCTTGCGGACGTGCTCGATGCGGGCGAGGCGCGGCCCGAGGTCGGCGAACTCGTGATCGTCGACGACGCCTCGACGGACGCAACGGCGGCAATTCTCGCGTCGCGCGAGTTCCGGGTCCCGACGCAGCTGTTCCGCCACGAGGTGAACCGCGGCAAGGGCGCCGCGCTGAGGACCGCGATCGCGGCCGCGACCGGCGACGTGGCGCTCGTTCAGGACGCCGACCTCGAGTACGACCCAGCCGACTACCCGGCGCTGCTCGAGCCGTTCGAGCGGCGTGGGGTGCAGGTGGTGTACGGGACGCGGACGTTCTCGTCGCACACGGCGTACTCGTTCTGGTTCGTGATCGGCAACCGCCTCGTGAATCTCTGGAACAACCTGCTGTTCAACAGCTACCTCTCCGACCTCGAGACCGGCTACAAGGTCATGCCGGTCGAGCTGTGGCGGTCGCTCGATCTCCAGTCGGACGGGTTCGAGATCGAGCCGGAGATCACCGCGAAGCTGCTGCGGCGCGGGATTCGGCCGTACGAGGTGCCGATCTCATATGCAGCGCGGTCACGCGAGGAGGGCAAGAAGCTCACCTGGCAGGATGGCGTCCGCGCCCTGTGGATGCTCACGCGATTGCGGGCCGAGAAGCGTCGCTGATCGCGGCGCCCGCGAGCGGGCGCGGCGCGGCGCGACGAACGGCGCTCGTTCGGACTCTCGTGGGTCGTCTCGCGTACCCGGCCGGCTCGCTGTCGGCGCCGAGCCCGCCCGCCGGCTACCCGCCGGCGACGACGCCCGCCTCGTGCGCGCGCCGGGCGGCCTCCGTCCGGCTCGACACGCCCAGCTTGCGGAAGATGTTGCGCACGTGGAACTTGACCGTCTGCTCGCTGACCCACAGCTTGAGGGCGATCGCGGCGTTCGAGTCGCCCGCGGCGAGCGCGCGGAGGACGGCGAGCTCGCGCTCGCTCAGCGCGCCGGCGACGCCTGGGACACCGTCGTCCACGACACGCGTGAAGGCGTCGCGGTCGACCACCTGGCGGATCACCGACGGCATGTCGATCGGGTTGACGCTCTTGACGACGTAGGCGTCCGCCCCTGCCTCGAGCGCGGCTCGGATCGCGGCCGGGTCGGCGACCGCCGAGAGCATCACGACCCGGACACCCGGCCGGCGGCGCTTCAGCTCCGCGACGCACTCCAGCCCGCTGAGGTCGGGCATCCGGAGATCGAGCACGACGACGTCCGGGTCCGTTCGCTCGGCAACGGCGAGGCCCTCGCGCCCCGATTGCGCCACACCGACGACGGCGAGGTCGGAGGCCCGCGCGAGCGCACGCTCGAGCGCCGCGAGGATCAGCGGATGATCGTCGACGAGCACGACGCGAAGCACACGCGAGCCCGCCGCGACCGGTGGAGCGGCCGGTGGCACGCCTGCGAGCATCGCAGCGCGCGCGCCGCGTGACACCCCCCGAAGGACCAGCTCGCCCCGTACCGCGGGTCACGTGAGCCGGCGGCACGCTCCAAGCCGTCGAAGTCGAGCCGCGCCGCCGGCAGCTCGACGTTCGGCGCGCCGAACGCGGTTCCTACTCCTCCTCGCCGTCGCTCGCCTCGCCGAACTCGCGGTCGCAGCACACCGGGCAGAACACCGCAACCTCCGGCTCGTGGTCGGCGACGACGACGAACGCCTTCCAGCCGTGTGCCTCGACCTCGCCCGTCCCCTCACGTCCGCACTCGTCACAGCGGAGCATCGACTCAGCGTAGGCCTACCGTTCCCCGGCATTCCAGACCGTGGACCCAACTCCACGCGTGCGGGCGCCGGGACGCCCCTCGCGGCTAGACCTCGGCCACCGGCTGCCACCGGGGCAGGCGCGCGGAGACGACCGTCGGCCCGCCGGGTCGACTGTCGATCTCGAAGTCGCCGCCGAGCAGCGCGACGCGCTGGCGCATCCCCGCCAGGCCGAGCCGGCCGTCCGCCGCGGCCGCCTCGAGCGCGTCGTCGACCGAGAACCCGCACCCGTCGTCGTGGACGACCAGCTCCACGCCGCCGGGATCCTCGGCGACCTCGACCGCCACGGTCGACGCCCCGCCGTGCTCCCGCGCGTTCGTCAGCGACTCCTGCACGATCCGCAGCAGCGCCAGCCGCTGCGACGCGGTCAGCTGGTCCAACGGGCCGGCCAGCGTCACGGAGGCGGAAACGCCCGAGCGCGCCGCGAACGCGTCGACCTCGGCCCGCATCGCCTCGCGGAACGGCCGCGAGGCGAGCGAGGTGGACTCGAGCGAGCCGGCCAGCTCGCGCAGCTCGCGCTCGAGGTCGAGCAGCCGCGCCTCGAGGTCGTCCACGCGCCCGAGGAGCAAGCCGGCATGGCCGCCGGCGAGCACGCCGGCGAGCTGGTCGCGGAACAGGCGCAGGTCGGCGCCGAGCGCGACGACGCTCTGGAGCGCCCCATCGTGGAGGTCGAACCCGAGCCGCAGCAGGCGCCGCTCGGTCGCGTCGCCGAGGGCGCCTTCCAGCTGGACGGCCGGCGAGCTGGCGGCCCCGCGGGCGCGCGCGCCGGCATCCGCCACCCGCGCTCGCCGCACTGTCACGGCTGCGCCGCCCGCTGCTCGCCGGGCGGGGCGTCGACGAGCCCGTGCCGGTACGCGTAGCGGGCCGCCTCGGTGCGGTTGGCGAGCTCGAGCTTCCGGTAGATGTTACGGAGGTGGAACTTGACCGTCTGCTCGGTCACCCACAGCTCGCGTGCGATCTCCTTGTTCGAGAGCCCGCGGGCGAGCGCGCGTAGGACCGCCAGCTCGCGCTCGCTCAGCCCCTCGGCCGCGGTGCGCTCGCTGCTGCGCTCGGGCGCGCCGTGGACCGCGAACTCGGCGCCTTCCAGGACGGCGTTCACGATGGCCGGCAGGTCGAGCGGCGTGATCGTCTTGACCGCGTACGCCGAGGCCCCCAGCCGACGCGCCTCGTCGACGGTCTCCGGCTCGGCCCCGGCCGACAGCATCACGACCTTCACCTCGGGGTACTGCTTGCGGATCCGCGCGAGACAGGTCAGCCCGTCGACGTCGGGCATGCGCACGTCGAGCAGGACGACATCGGGCCGCGTGCGGTTGATCGCCGGCAGCACCTGGCTGCCCGCGCTCGCCTCCCCGACCACCTCCACCTCGTCGCTCGCCGCCAGCGCGCGCTTGATCCCGGCCAGCATGAGGCGGTGGTCGTCGGCCACCAATACGCGCGCCACCCCCACCTGCGCCCAGTCTACTCCCGTATACGTCGCGGCAAAAAGAACGCTCTCATGGTGAGGGTTCTCCGAGCAGCGCGAATCCCCTGTTGGGATGATTTCGGTTGCGTCGTTTGACCGCGGGGCCAGCGGAGACAGCCGGAGGAGGTTCGAGATGGCCGGTGTGACGTTCGAGCACGTCACAAACATCTCCGCCGCCGGCACGGGGGCCGTCGACGACATGGATCTCGAGATCGAGGACGGCGAGTTCATGGTGCTCGTCGGCCCGTCGGGGTGCGGGAAGTCGACGGCCCTCCGCATGGTCGCCGGGCTGGAGGACATCTCGGAAGGCGTGCTGCGCATCGGCGAGCGGGTCGTCAACCACGTTCCGCCGCGCGACCGCGACATCGCGATGGTCTTCCAGAGCTACGCGCTCTACCCCCACCTGTCGGTGTACGACAACATCGCCTTCGGGCTGAAGCTGAAGAAGCTGCCGAAGGCGGAGATCGACAAGCGGGTCCAGGACGCTGCTCGCGTGCTCGGCCTCGAGGGGTACCTCGACCGCAAGCCGCGGGCGCTCTCGGGCGGGCAGCGGCAGCGGGTCGCGATGGGCCGCGCGATCGTGCGCGAGCCGCAGGCGTACCTGATGGACGAGCCGCTCTCGAACCTGGACGCGAAGCTGCGGGTCCAGATGCGGGCC
Organism: Thermoleophilia bacterium; assembly: GCA_014534345.1. Taxonomy (GTDB): domain Bacteria; phylum Actinomycetota; class Thermoleophilia; order Gaiellales; family Gaiellaceae; genus JACVRR01. Next base: position 52,357 of record JACVRR010000001.1, read on the forward strand.
GAGATCGCGCGCCTGCAGGACGACCTCGGCGTGACCACGATCTACGTCACGCACGACCAGGTCGAGGCGATGACGATGGGCGACCGCGTCGCCGTGATGCGGAAGGGCGAGCTGCAGCAGGTCGCTCAGCCGCAGGAGCTGTACGACCGGCCCGTGAATCTGTTCGTGGGCGGCTTCATCGGCAGCCCGGCGATGAACGTGCTCGAGGCGACGCTCGAGAGTGAGGACGGCCGCCTCGTCGCCGTCGCCGGCAGCCAGCGGATCGAGCTCGGCGACGAGACGCTCGGGGCGCGGCCGGCGCTGCGCGCTTTCGAGGGGCGGCCGGTGATCCTGGGGATCCGCCCGGAGGACCTCGAGGACGCGTCGCTCGCCTCGGAGGTGGGCGAGGGCGCGCACATGCGCGGGAAGGTGCTCCTGCGCGAGGCGCTGGGCGCCGAGATCATGGTGCACTTCACCACCGACGCCACCGCGGCGGTGACCGACGAGGTGCGCGAGCTCGCCCGCGACGCGGGCGCCGAGGAGCTCGCCGACAAGGCGGAACGCGAGGAGGGAGCGACGCTCGTCGGCCGCTTCGGCGCGCGTTCTCGCGTTCGCGAGGGCGACACGATGGACGTCGCGGTCGACACCCGGGCACTGCACTTCTTCGACGCCGAGACTGGCCTCGGCATCTACGACGGAGACGGAGCGAAAGGAGCCGGTTCATGAACAGGCGTCTGCTGACGCTGCTCGCATTTCTCCTCGCTGTGGCGGTCGCCGCGTTCGCGGCCGGCTGCGGGGGCGACGACGAGGGGGACGACGGGGACGCCGCCCCGCAGGAGGAGGTGTCCGGCTCGGTCTCGATCATGGGCATCTGGGTCGGCGAGGAGCAGAAGTCGTTCCAGGCCGTGATCGACGGCTTCAACGAGCAGCAGCCGAACGTCACGGTCAACTACAACCCGGTCGGCGACAACCTGCCGACCGTCCTCTCCACCGCCGTCGAGGGCGGCAACCCGCCGGACATCGCGGCGATCGCGCAGCCCGGCTTGATGCAGCAGTACGTCGAGCAGAACCGCCTGCAGTCGCTCGACTTCCTCAGGGACACGGCGACCGAGAACTTCGGCGAGTCGGTGGTCGAGACCGGCTCGGTCGAGGACACGTTCTACGGCCTGCTCTGGAAGACGAACAACAAGTCGACCGTCTGGTACAACGTCTCGGCCTTCGAGCAGGCCGGCGTGGAGCCGCCGGAGAGCTGGGAGGACTTCCTCTCGGGCGCCGAGACGATCAAGGCGTCCGGCCTCCCCGCGTACTCGATCGCGGGCGCCGACGGATGGACGCTCACCGACCTGTTCGAGAACATCTACGTGCGGACGGCCGGCGCCGAGAAGTACACCCAGCTCGCCAACCACGAGATCCCGTGGACGGACGAGTCGGTCAAGGAGGCGCTGCGCGAGATGGCGAAGGTCCTGAGTGACAGCGACAACATCGCGGGTGGGACGCAGGGAGCGCTGCAGACGGACTTCCCGACCTCGGTCAGCAACGTTTTCACCGACGACCCGCGCGCCGCCCAGGTGATCGAGGGCGACTTCGTGCCGGGCGTCGTCGAGACGCAGCTGCAGCCGGGCGAGGGCTACGACTGGTTCAGGTTCCCCTCGATCAACGACTCGCCGGAGGCGGTCATCGGGTCGGGGAACCTGTTCGTGACCTTCCGTGACACGCCGGCGGTGCGCGCGTTCATGCAGTACCTGACCACGCCCGAGTCGGCGCAGATCTGGATCGAGCGCGGCGGGTTCGTCTCGCCGAACCGGCAGGTCGAGAGCAGCGCGTACACCGACGAGACCCTGCGCGCGACCTCCGAGGCGCTGGCCGAGGCGGAGACGTTCCGCTTCGACCTGTCGGACATGGTCCCGGCCGCGTTCGGCGCGACCACCGGGCAGGGACTGTGGAAGCTGCTGCAGGACTTCCTGCGAAACCCGCAGGACGTGGACGGGATCGCGGAGCAACTGGAGCAGGCGGCCCAGCGGGCGTCGGGCTAGCGGACGGTGGGCTCCGGCGCGTCGATCACCGGGGAGCCTCCCCGGCAACCGGCGCCCGAGGCGGGCGCATGGAGGAAGCACGCCCTCGCGGCGGGCTTCCTCGCGCCCGCCGCCGTCTTCCTCGCGATCTGGATCGTCTACCCGACGATCCGCACGATCGTCCGCAGCTTCTTCGACCGCGACGGCGACGAGTTCGTCTGGTTCGACAACTACCAGCGCCTGTTCACCGACGACGTCCTCCTGACGGCGGTCAAGAACAACGCGATCTGGGTCGCGGTCGTGCCGGCGATGGTGACCGCGATCGGCCTCGTCTTCGCGGTCCTCACCGAGCGCGTGGGCTGGGCGGTCGCCTTCAAGACCGCCGTGTTCATGCCGATGGCGATCTCCGCCTTCGCCGCCGGCATCACCTGGCGGATCGTCTACATCCAGGAGCCGGAGCGGGGCGCGCTGAACGCGGCGATCCGGTCCGTCAAGGGGGTGGTGAGCCCGGCGGGCGTCCTCTCGGACGCCGCGCCGTCCACCGACGCGCTCGAGGGGACGCCACGCGGAGGGCTCCGCCTCGCGGAGCCCGTGCGGCCCGGCGACGTCGCGCTGCTGGGGCTGACGCGCATCCCGCAGGGCGAGGTTCCCGGCGACGCTGAGGAGGCGCGCCGCCCGGAGGCCGCTTCGGGCGGGATCACTGGCGTCGTCTGGCGCGACTTCAGGCCGGGAGGCGGCACGCCCGGCGAGGTCGAGAGCCAGGAGCTCGGGCTCCCCGGCGTCACGGTCGAGCTGCGCGACCCCGGCGGGTCGACGATCGCGACTGCGCAGACGGAGGCCGACGGGACCTTCGTGTTCGAGGAGCTCGACGACGCGACGTACAACGTCGCCATCGGCGCCGAGACGTTCGCGCAGCCCTTCAACGGCGTCGCCTGGCTCGGTCAGAAGCTCGTGACGCCGGCGATCATCGCCGCCTACATCTGGATCTGGGCCGGGTTCTCGATGGTCGTGATCGGCGCCGGGCTGTCGGCCATCCCGCGCGACGTGCTGGAGGCGGCGAGGACGGACGGCGGCACCGAGTGGCAGGTGTTCCGGCGCGTCACCGTGCCGCTGCTCGCGCCCGTGCTCACGGTGGTGTTCATCACGATGCTGATCAACGTCCTCAAGGTGTTCGACATCGTGCTCGCGATCGCGCCGGGCTCGGTGCAGGCCGACGCGAGCGTGCTCGCGCTCGCCATGTGGCGGAGCGCCTTCAGCGGGGTGAACGACTTCGGCGTCGGCTCGGCGATCGCGGTGTTCATCTTCGTGCTCGTGATCCCGATCCTGCTGCTCAACATCCGCCGCTTCCGGAGGGAGGCCTGATGGCGACCGCGCAGCCCGCGGCCCTGGAGCGGCCGGTCACCCGGCGGGACCCGCTCGCGGCGCGGATCCTGCGCGCGGTCGGCAAGGCGCCCGTCCACCTCGTGCTGGTGTTCGTCGGGATCCTGTGGCTCGTCCCGACGCTCGGCCTGCTGCTCACCTCGCTACTTGCACCCGAGGACTTCCAGGACCGCGGGTGGTGGCAGCTCTTCTCCGAGCCGGCGAGGCTGACGTTCGAGAACTACGACGCGGTGCTCACGAACGAGACGATCACCTCCTCGCTCTGGACGACCGCGGTGATCGCGGTCGGCGGGACGATCATCCCGATCTTCGTCGCCGCGCTCGCCGGTTACGCGTTCGCGTGGCTCGACTTCCCCGGCCGCGACTGGCTGTTCATCCTCGTGATCGCGCTGCTCGTGGTGCCGCTGCAGATGGCGCTGATCCCGATGTTCGAGTTCTACAACTCGCTCGGCGACATCCCCCTGCTCGGCAGCCTCGCCGGCTTCGACACGGTCGGATCGCTGATCCTCTTCCACACCGCCTTCGGGTTGCCGTTCGCGATCTTCCTGCTGCGCAACTTCTTCATCGGGATCCCGAAGGACATCCTCGAGTCGGCGCGGATCGACGGCGCGTCGGAGATGCGCATCTTCCTGCGGCTGATCCTCCCGCTGGGACTGCCCGCGATCGCCTCGCTGGCGATCTTCCAGTTCCTGTGGACGTGGAACGACCTGCTGGTCGCGCTCACCTTCGGCCGCGAGACGCAGCCGATCACGGTGGCGATCTTCTCGCAGTTGCGCGCGTTCGGCGCGAACATCGAGCTGATCGCGCCGGCGACCTTCGTCTCCCTGGCCATCCCGCTGGTCGTCTTCTTCGCCTTCCAGCGCTACTTCGTGCAGGGGCTGCTCGCGGGCTCGGTGAAGTGACCGCCACCGCCGCCGGCGTGCGGCGCGCGGGGGCCCGGCCGGCCACCCGGCGCCGCGAGCGGCTGGAGGCGCTCGTGCGCGAGCGCCGCCTGCTCAACCTGTTCTTCTTCGCCACGGTCGCGGTCATGGCCGCGCACGAGGCGGAGCACATCGCCCAGGTGATGGAGAAGGACGCGCTCGGGAACGCCTGCCCGACCGACTGCCGGGGGCTGCTCGGGTTCCTGTTCGACGTCGAGTGGATCCACTTCCTCTACAACACCGGGCTCTTCCTCGCGCTCGCCGCGCTGTTCGTCGCCTACCGGATGTGGGAACCGGCGTGGCGCCGCGCCGCGCCCGCGGCCTGGGCGGGCTTCGTCTTCGGCGTGTTCGCGATCCAGGGCTACCACGTCGTCGAGCACGTCGTGAAGCTCGAGCAGTGGTTCGCGAACGGGCGGATGTCGCCCACGCCGGGGATCGCCGGACAGGGGCTCGGGCCGCCGCTCGGGCGTGACCTGAGCCTGATCGAGCTCCACTTCGCGCTCAACACTGCGGTGTTCGTCGCGGTCGTTGTCGCGTACTTCGGCTTCGGCCTCCACCGGCACGTGCTCCCCGGCCGGCCGCGCCTGGCCGCCCTGCCGGCCGCCACCGTCGCCGTGCTCCTGCTCTTCCCCGTGGGCGCCACCTGGGCGCTCGCGCCCCCGACCATCCGGCTCGAGGCCGGGGTGCACCGGGGCCCACTGCTCCTCGACCGGGCGCAGAAGCTGGTCGGCGAGCCGGGCGCTGTCGTCCGCGGCGGCATCCGGATCACCGCCGACGCCGTCGTCGTGCAGGGCGTGCGCGTGGTCGGAGGCGAGAACGGGATCGAGGTCGACGGCGCGCGGGACGTCGTCCTCCGCGACGTCGAGGTCACGGGCGCGGAGCTCGACGGGATCAGCGTCCGGCGCGCGACCGTGGCGGTCGACGGCTGCCGCGTCTCCTCGCCGGCGACGCGCTACGGCCAGGGAGTCGACATCTCGTTCGCGATCGATCTCGGCCCGAGCCTCGTCCGCGGCTGCACCATCGTGGGCGGCCAGGAGGGGCTCGTCACCCACTCGGCCAAGGTTCGCTTCGCCGGCAACCGGGTGGCGCGGACGACGCTGCGCGGGATCACGGTCACGGAGATGGCGATGGGGACGGTCGAGCGCAACGTCGTCAGCGGCGCGCTCGGCGTCGGGATCTTCTGCGGCGACTACTCGGTGTGCGACATCCGCCGCAACACCGTCACCGGCACGCTCGCCGACCGCGGCTCCGACGACGGCTTCCGCGCCGGCTACGCGATCCAGTCGCACTTCGGGGCGACGGCCCGCGTCCGCGACAATCGCCTGGCCGGGAACGACCGCGGGGTCGTCGCGGTGGCCGACGCGCGGCTCGTGCGCGGCTAGCGCGCCGGGGCCGGGGTACGGTGGCGCGGTGCACGCGCCCTTCCAGCTCGTCGCCCGGACGGGGCACCCAGACTTCCTCGACCTGCCCTGGGAGCTGCCGCTCGAGCGGTGGGACCACGAGCGGCTGGTCGAGCCGGTGCGCGGGATCTCCCGGCACGTCGTCCGTTTCGTCGAGTACGACGAGGGCGTCTACGCGCTGAAGGAGCTGCCCTCGCGCCCGGCGCACCGCGAGTACGGGCTCCTGCGGCGGCTGAACGCGGAGGGGATGCCGGCCGTGCTCGCGGTCGGGGTGGTCGAGCGGCCGGGCGACGACGCCGTCCTGCTCACCAAGCACCTCGACTTCTCCCTCCCGTACCGGGCGCTGTTCGCGCGCCGGCCGGTCACCGACCTGCGGGAGAACCTCCTCCACGCGCTCGCGGAGCTGCTCGTCCGCCTGCACCTCGCCGGCTTCTTCTGGGGCGACTGCTCGCTCTCGAACTCGCTCTTCCGCCGCGACGCGGGCGCGCTCTCGGCCTACCTGGTCGACGCCGAGACGGGGGAGCTGCACGCGAGGCTCACGGGCGGCCAGCGCGAGCACGACCTCACGATTGCGGAGGAGAACATCGTCGGCGAGTTGCTCGACGTCGAGGCCGAGCTCGGCGCCCTCCCGGACGACGTCGACCCGGTCGAGACGGCGTCGGGCGTCGTCGCCTCGTACCGCGGCCTGTGGGCGGAGCTGACCGAGGAGGAGGTGTTCGCGCGCGACGAGGTGTGGAGACTGCACGAGCGCCTGCGCCGGCTGAACGAGCTCGGCTTCGACGTCGAGGAGATCGAGCTGCTCGGCGCCGGCGGCGAGTACCGGCTCCGTCTGAACCCCCACGTCGTCGAGCCCGGCCACCACCGGCGCCGGCTCGAGCGACTGACCGGCCTGTGGACCGAGGAGAACCAGGCGCGCCGCCTGCTCAACGACCTCGCCGGCTTCCGGGCCCAGCTCGAGCAGGCCGGAGGGCGTGCCGTCGCCGACGAGGTCGCCGCGCGGCGCTGGCGCGAGGAGGTGTTCGAGCCGACGCTCCTGCACGTGCCGCGCGACCTGCGCCGCAAGCTCGAGCCGGCGGAGCTGTTCCACCAGATCCTCGAGCACCGCTGGTACCTGTCCGAGCGCGAGGGCCGGGACGTCGGGCTCCCGGAGGCCGCCCGCGCGTACGTCGAGGAGGTGCTCCGCGGCGTGCAAACGGAGAGAATCGTCTTTTAGCGGGGGGCAGCCGAGCACGGGGAAACCAGTTTCCCCGTAAGCGCACTACGGACCGGCGCTCGGCGTTGGTGGCGGGCGACGGTCTCGGCGTTCGTTCCAGGTTCGGTCCGGTCGTGGTCCGGTGCCAGACACCGTCACGCGACTGTCACGGATTTGTGACGGAAGCGCGCGGATCGGCCCACAGGTCGCTGAAACCAAGGGTTTTCGGGCCCGGCACCCGCCGTGGCTCAAACGGACATGTCCGGGTGTCAGACACCCGGACCGGTCCCGCCGGGATACGTCCGCGAGTAACACTCTGCAGCGTGGCGGACGAACACTCGGGCAAGGCGCGCCTTGTCGGCGTGAACCACGTGGCCATCGAGGTGGGCGACGTGGAGGAGGCGCTCGCCTGGTACGGCCGGATCTTCGAGTTCGGCCTGCGCGGGCGCGGGCGATCGATGGCGTTCATCGACATGGGCGACCAGTTCATCGCGCTCGCCGCGGGGCGCACGCAGGGGCCCGATCGCCACCGCCACTTCGGTCTGGTCGTCGACGACGCCGTGCGAGCGCTCGCGGCGGCACGCGAGGCGGGGGCAGACGTGCACGGGAACGACGTGCGCGACCCGTGGGGGAACGTGCTGCAGATCGTCGAGTACCGCGACGTCCAGTTCACGAAGGCGCCGTCGGTGCTGCGCGGGATGGGGCTCGACGCGCTGGAGAAGTCCGACGAAGCGCTCGCCGAGCTCCGCGGCAAAGGCCTTGCTCCGGAGTAGGACCGCGACGGAATTCGGCGAGCTCCCTCGGCTCGCTGCGACAGGACCCCGCGTGTCCCCCATCCTCAGGCGGACGAACGTCGCTGCGCTCGACAGCCGGCTCGTCCGCCGAGCCCGTCCACGCGGCTCGCCGCATGTCACCCGCGAGCCTGCGCGGGCCCGGACGAACGCGGGTCGGCCGGCGTATGATCGGCGCGATGACGCTCGACGAGCTCGCCGACTGGCTCGACGCGTACCGGCGCGCGTGGGAGGCGCGCGACGCCGACGCGGCGGCGGAGCTCTTCACGGAGGAGGCGCGCTACGCGTGGGGGCCGTTCGACCCGCCGCTGGAGGGGCGCGAGGCGATCCGGCGGGCGTTCGCCGAGGCGACCGGCGGTCAGCAGGACGTCCGCTTCGGCTCGGAGCCGCTCGCGGTGACGCCCGACGGCCGGCGTCGCCCGCTGGTGGGTGACGTTCCAGACGCCGGACGGCGCCGCCGAGATCAACCTCGAGGGGATCTTCCTCGTCACGCTCGACGACGGGCGCTGCGGCGAGTTCCGCGAGTGGTGGAACGAGCGGGTCAGCGCGGAGGAACCCGCGACCGCGCAGTAAGCCCCTCCGACCCGCACGGGAAACCATCGTTCGCCCGCGCCTTCGGTCGCGCGCGAATCCCGTACGTCGCCGGATCCATGACTGTGGGGCGTGCGTACTGCTGGTTCGGCCCGCTGCTCCGCGGCTACGACGCCCGCCGGCGCCACCAGCCGCTGCGCGTGGTCGCCGGCTGCTCGCCGAGCGCGCGGGCGCCCGCGAGGACGTCCTCGCGCTCCAGCCGCAGCAGCTCGTCGCGCTCGAGCTCCTCGAGGCGGCGGCCGGCCAGCCCGGCCAGCCGCAGCGCCTGCGCGTTCAGCGCCTGCTCGAAGATCGTCCGCGCGTAGCGTGCGTTCCCGAACCCCTCGCCGCGCCGCGCACCGTCGAAGACGCCGGCGAGGGCGTGCTCGGCCTCCTCGCTCAGCGCGTACTCGTGGTCGGCGGCGAACTTGCGCGTGATCGCAAGCAGATCGGCGGTCGAGTAGTCGGGGAAGACGATCTCGCGCGAGAAGCGCGAGCGCAGCCCCGGGTTCGAGTCGAGGAAGCGGTTCATCAGCCGCGGGTACCCCGCGACGATCACGACCAGCCGCTCGCGGTAGTCCTCCATTCGCTTGAGCAGCACCTCCACGGCCTCGTGGCCGAAGTCTCGGCCGGGCTCGTCGGGCGCGAGCGCGTACGCCTCGTCGATGAACAGCACGCCGTCGAGCGCACGCCGCACGGCGCGCTCCGTCTTCAGGGCCGTGCTGCCGACGAACTCGCCGACCAGGCCGGCGCGGTCGACCTCGACCAGGTGACCGCGGCGGAGCAGGCCGATCGAGCGGTACATCTCGGCCAGCAGGCGCGCGACGGTCGTCTTCCCCGTCCCGGGGTTGCCGAGGAAGACGAGGTGCTGGCTGGTCGCCACCTCCGGCAGGCCGTGCTCCTTGCGCCGCCCCTGCACCTGGAGGAAGGCGACGAGCGCGCGCACCTGCTCCTTGACCGTCTCCAGGCCGACGAGCGCGTCGAGCTCGGCCTGGAGCTCGGCGAGCGGCCGGGGGGGCTCCGGGCGGCCGACCACGCCGCCGAGGCGCTCCTCGACCTCGGCGCCGGCGACGCGCCGCAACCCCTGGCCGACGACACGCAGGCCCTGGAGAACGTCGTCGAGCGGCGTCGGCACGCTCGAACCCTACCCGGCCGGTCCGCCCGCACAACCACCCCGCCCGGTACAATCGTTTAAGTGATGAACGTTCATCTCGTTAACGATTCGCTTACGGTTGCGAACCGGATCCGGCCGGTGCTGCTGAAGCTCAACCGCGAGCTGCGGCGCGAGGTGCACTCGCTCGGCGTGAGCGGCTACCAGGTCTCCCTGCTGGTGGCGATCAAGCAGGCGCCCGGAATCGGCGTCCGCGCGCTGGCCGCGCAGGAGCGCCTCTCCCCCGGCGGGATCTCCCAGGCGGTCGCGCGGCTCGAGCGAGCCGGGCTGGTGCGGCGGACGCCGGATGCGAGCGATCGCCGGCGGCACGGGCTGACGCTCACCCGCGCGGGGGAGGGCGTCCTGCGGTCGGTGAAGCGCCGGCGGACGGCCTGGCTCGCCGGCAGGCTGGATCAGCTGACGCGCGACGAGCGCGCGGCGATCGACGCCGCGGTCGAGCCGCTCGCCAGGCTGCTCGGCGAGGAGGCCTCGCCGTGAGCACCCTCTGGGTCAGGGTTGGCCGGATGCGCGCCTGCGCCTTTCCGCACTTGCACCGCCGTCGCTGCGCGGAGGTTGCCCTATGAGCAGGGCCGTGCTCGCGCTGAGCGCGCGAACGTTCGCCAGCCTGCGCAAGCACCGCAACTACCGGCTGTTCTTCCTCGGCCAGGTCGTGTCGCTGACCGGGACGTGGATGCAGAACGTCGCGCTGGCGTGGTTCGTCGTCGAGCTGACCCGCTCGCCCGTCGCCGTCGGCGTGCTCGCCTTCTTCCGCTTCGTCCCGTTCACCGTGTTCGGCCTCTTCGCGGGCGTGCTCGCGGACCGGTTCGACAACCGGCGGCTGCTGATCGCGACGCAGGGCGCCGCGATGGGACTGTCGGCGGTGCTCGCCGCGCTCGCGCTCACCGGGGCCGCGCGGCTGTGGCACGTCTACGTGCTCGCGGCGCTGCTCGGCAGCACGCTCGTCTTCGACGCTCCGGGCCGCCACACGCTGACGTTCCGCATGGTCGGGCGGGACGAGCTCCCGAACGCGGTCGCGCTGAACGCCAGCCTGTTCAACGCCTCCCGGATCGTCGGCCCCTCGGTGGCGGGCGTCCTGGTCGCCGTCGCGGGCGTCGGCGTCGCGTTCGCGATCAACGCCGTCAGCTTCCTCGCCGTGCTGACCGCCCTGCTCCTGATGCGCGAGGAGGAGCTGTTCCCTGTCGAGCGCGCGGAGCGGCCGCCGACCCTCGTCCGCGGGGTCGGCGAGGCGTGGCGCTACGTCCGGCGCTCGCGGCGGCTCCAGCTCGTTCTCGGCGTCACCCTCGTCGTCAGCACGGTCGGGGTGAACTTCCACGTGCTCGTTCCGGTACTCGCGGCGCAGACGCTGCGCGGTGGGTCGGTCGCCTTCGGCTTCTTGTCGGCCAGCTTCGGGGCCGGCGCGCTCGCCGGCGCGCTCCTGTCGGCCTCGCTGGCACGCGCGAGCCTGAAGGCGATGCTCGCGGGAACGGGCGGGTTCGGGGTGTCGCTGCTCCTGCTCGCTCCGCAGAGCGCGTTCGCGCCCGCAGCAGCGCTGCTGTTCCTCTGCGGCATCTGCTTCACGCTCTGGAACGCGAACGGCCAGTCGGTGCTGCAGCTGGCGGCGCCCGATCACCTGCGCGGACGGGTGCTGAGCTTCTATCTCTTCGCCTTCGCGGGAACGGCGCCGATCGGCGGCCTGCTGGCCGGCTGGCTCTCGGAGATCGGGGGCACGCAGCTCGCGTTCGCCGTCGCCGGCGGCTGCGCGCTCGCCATGACCCTGATCGCGCTCGCGACGCATCCCTCGCAGGCGCGGTTGCCGCTGCGCACGCGAGCCTGACCGGCCGAGCGGGAACCCCGGTACCTGGGGACGCGTCTCTCGCAGCGATGACCGGGTGTCAGGACACCCATGAGGAACCGTGACCGAAGGGTCACGGAAGTGCAGGCATCGATCCACAGAGGGCGGAATCGAGCCGGTCGCCCGCCGTCGTCGTGCCCGGCTGCGCCGGACTCGTCCCGCGGGGACGGCGGCGCGCGCGGCAGACCGGGTTTCCGCGAGCGGACGCCCCGGCGGGCGGGCGCTCCTCGCGCGACGCCGTCGCCGAAGCCGCGACTAGAGTCGGTCGCGATGCGCTCGCTCCCCTGGAGCTGGTACACGGACCCGGAGGTCGAGCGGCTCGAGCGGGAGCACGTCTTCCGGCGCGCGTGGCAGTACGTCGGCCGCGCCGAGGCGGTCGCGGATCCGGGGAGCTACCTGGCGACCGACGCCGGCGGCGTCCCGGTCGTGATCACGCGTGACGAGGAGGGCGCGCTCCGCGCGTTCGTGAACGTCTGCCGCCATCGCGGGTCGGTGCTCGTGGCCGACGGCGCGGGCCGACGTGAGACGCTGCAGTGCCGCTACCACGCGTGGACGTACCGCCTCGACGGGACGCTCCGCTCCGCTCCCCGCGCCGAGGAGCTCGAGACCGCCGGCCTGACGCTCGTGCCCGCCACGGCGGCCCTCTGGGGTCCGCTCCTCTTCGTCAACCCCGCCGCAGACGCGCCGCCGCTCGCCGACACCCTGGGCGACGTCCCGCAGCGCCTCGCGGACGCGGGCGTCGACCTCGCCCGGCTCCGGTTCCACGGGCGAGTCGAGTACGAGCTCGCCGCCAACTGGAAGGTCGCGTGCGAGAACTACCTCGAGTGCTACCACTGCCCGACGGCGCACCCCGGCTTCAGTGCGCTCGTCGACGTCCGCCGGGAGGCGTACCGCCTCGAGGCGGACGGATGCGTCGCGAGCCAGCTCGGGCCGCTCCGGGCGCCGGCCAAGACCGGCCGAGTGGCCGCGGGACACTTCCACTTCGTCTGGCCGAACCTGAAGCTCAACGTCTACCCCGGGCACCCGAACCTCTCGGTCGGGCCCGTCCTCCCCGCAGGCCCCGAGCGCTGCCGCGGGTTCCTCGACTACTTCTTCGACCCCGACGCCGACGACGCCTGGGTCGCCGAGCTGCTCGAGCTCGACGACCGGGTCGGTCACGAGGACCGGGAGCTCGTCGAGGGCGTCCAGCGCGGCGTCCGGGCGGGAGCCGTCCCCGACGGCCCGCTCCTCCCCGAGAGCGAGCGGCTGATCGTCTGGTTCCAGGAGCGCGTCGCCGACGCCCTCGGGAGCCGCTTTACGTCGAGCTAATCCCCGTCGGCGACAATGCGCGGGATGCGGACGGCCCGCCTGCTCGTGCTCGCCGTGCTTGCGCTGCTCGCGATCGCGGTCGGCGCGCATGCGGCCGCCGGTCCGCCGCGGCCGCTCGCGAACCTCCTCCTCAGCCCGGGGCTCGCGCGCGCGGAGCTCGTCCTCGCTCCCCAGGGGGAGCCGCAGCTGCTGCGCATCGACCGCGGGGTGATTCGCTCGCTGACGGCGCGCTCGCTCGTCCTGCTGCAGCGGGACGGCACGACGACGACCGTGCCGATCGCGGCCGGAGCGTCCGTGACCGGCCGGCCGCGCGGGGTTCGCCGTCTCCGCCGCGGGATGCAGGTCGCGACGCTGCGCGAAGGGAGCGCGCCCGCCCACCGGGTCGCCGTCCTCGGCGGCCGGACGCTGCCGCGCCCGCTGCTCAGAGGCGCGCTCGGCCCCGCGCTCGCCCGCGCCGACGTCGTCGTCGCCGACGCGACGGCCGTCCGCCTCTTCCGCGTCGACCGCGGCCGGGTGGTCGCCGTCGCTCCCGACTCGCTGACGCTGCTCGAGCGCGACGGCGTCACGGCGACGATCCGGCTGGCGCCCGACGTGATGGTCACCGGCCCGGGCCGCGGACGCCGCCGCAGCGCGCCGTCCTTCCGGCGAGGCATGCTGGTGGAGACGGTCCGCGACGGCGACGCGCCCGCCGCGCGGGTGCACGTCCTGAGGCCATGACCAGCTCCGCGTCCGCCCGCCTCGAGCCCCCGGCGCCCGCGCGCGGGCCGCTCGTCCTCCTCGTCGAGGACGAGACGAGCATCGGCTCCCTGCTGCGCGGCTACCTCGAGCGCGACGGCTACCGGCTCGCCTGGGTGCGCTCGGGCGAGGAGGCGTTGCTCGAGCTCGGCCGCCGGGCCCCGCAGCTGGTCGTGCTCGACGTCGGCCTCCCGGGCATGGACGGGTTCGAAGTCTGCCGCCGGATCCGCGCGCGCTCGAGCGTGCCGATCGTGATGCTGACCGCGCGAGACGAGGAGCCGGACCGGGTCGCGGGCCTCGAGCTCGGCGCCGACGACTACGTCACGAAGCCCTTCTCCCCCCGCGAGCTGGCGGCGCGGATCAAGGCGGTCCTCCGCCGCGTCGACAGCGGCGACCCGCGCGACGAGCTGACGGTGGGCGACGTCGTCCTGCGGAAGAGCGCGCGCGAGGTCACCGTCGCCGGGAAGCCGGTCGGGTTGACGGGGAAGGAGTTCGACCTGCTGGCGTTCCTGCTCGAGCACCCGGGGATCGTGTTCTCGCGCGAGCAGCTGCTCGACCGTGTCTGGGGCCTGGCCTATCCCGGCGGAACGCGAACGGTCGACGTCCACGTCGCGCAGATGCGGCGGAAGCTCGCGCGTCCGGACCTCGTGCAGACGGTACGCGGCGCGGGCTACAAGGCCGCCCGTAACTGACGTGGCACGGTCGCTGCGGGCCCGGCTGCTCGCCGCGATCGGCGTGGTGGCGATCCTCTCGGTCGCCCTGGCGGTCGCGATCGGCGCCGTGCTGACCCGGCGCGCGGTCGAGCGCAACACGCTGCGCGACCTCAGCGCCCAGGCCGACCTGCTCGCCTCGCGCGAGCGCGAGGCACTGCTGCCGCTCGGCCGGATCGGCAGCTTGCAGCGCTGGCAGGAGGAACAGGACGTGACGATCGTGCCCGACCTCCCGCTCGACGGATCGTCTCCCTACCTGACCGTCGAACAGGCCGCGCGCGTGCGGAGCGGCGGCGCGGTGGACGGGACCGTGACCGTGGCGGGGACGCGCTACTTCTTCGCCGCCCGCGAGGTCCAGGAGAAGGGGTTCGTCCTCCTCCGCCCGACGGAGGTGGTCGCCTCGGCCTGGCGGCCGCAGCTCGAGGGGCTCCTCGTCGGCGCGGCCGCCGCGATCGTCCTGGCCGGGCTGGCCGCCTTCCTGCTCGCGCGCGCGATCGCGCAGCCCGTCCGCAGGGTCGCGGACGCGGCCGGGGCGCTCGCGCGCGACGAGTCGCCGCCTCGGCTGCCCGTGCACGGCTCGCGCGAGCTGGCCCTGCTCGCCCGCTCGTTCAACGAGATGGCCGAGCAGCTCGCCCGCGCGCGCGACGCCGAACGGTCGTTCCTCCTCTCCGTCAGCCACGAGCTGAAGACGCCGCTGACCGCGATCCGCGGCTACGCCGAGGGGCTCGGCGAGGGGATGCTCCCGGTCGGCGAGGCGGCGGAGACGATCCGGCGGGAGGCGGAGCGCCTGGAGCGGCTCGTCCGCGACCTGCTCGACCTCGGCCGGATGCGCAAACGGGAGTTCACCGTCCGCCGCGAGCCGATCGACCTCGCCGACGTCGCTCGTGACGCCGTACGGCGTCACGAGCAGCAGGCGCGGGCATTTGGCGTCGCGCTCGAGGCGGCAGGCCCCGCGTCCGCGCCGGCGATCGCCGACGCCGAGCGCGTGCTGCAGGTGATCTCGAACCTCGTCGAGAACGCCATCCGCCTTACTCCCGCCGGGGGACGCGTCCGGGTCGCAGCCGACGGTGGCGCGATCAGCGTCGAGGACACGGGCCCCGGGCTCGCCCGCGAGGACCTGCCGCGTGCGTTCGAGCGGTTCTACCTCTACTCGCGCTACGGGCGGGAGCGGCCGGTCGGCAGCGGCCTCGGCCTGGCGATCGTGAAGGAGCTGACGCACGGGATGGGCGGCACGGTCGAGGTCGACAGCGAGCCCGGCGCGGGGGCCTGCTTCACCGTGCGCCTGCCGACTCCGGCCGGCGCCTCCGAGCCCGAGACGCAGCTCGCGCCGACGCCGTAGGTTTGCCCGCGGCCGGGCTCGGCCAGACACCTGCCGTGGACGAGCCGCGCAGCCCGAGCGACAAGTCCGTACCCGCCGAGGCCGAGGCCGCGCGCGACCGGCTCGGGCGCGGGCTCGGGCGGATCTGGATCGGGGTGCTCGTCGCGGCGGCGATCCTGCTCGCGGTCCTGGTCTGGCTCGTCGCGTAGGCGTCCGCGCTTTACACGCGTTTTACGGCGGTCGAACGCGTCGCTGACGCGCACGGAGCATGCTCCCAGCCGTACCGACGACCGGGAGGCTGGATGAAGCTGAAGACGCTCGTATTCGTGCTCGTTGCCCTTTTCGCCGTCTCGGCGATCGGCGTCGCCGCCGCCGCGCGCGTGAAGGGGACTCCGGGCGACGACACGCTGAACGGCACGCCGCAGCACGACAAGATCGCCGCACTCGCCGGGAACGACACCGTGAACGCCCTGGACGGCCGCGACCTGGTTCTCGCCGGACGCGGGAACGACACGGTCGACGGCGGCGCGGGGCCTGACTGGATTTTCGGGGGCGCCGGCGACGACTCGCTGAGCGGCGGCGACGGCCGCGACTTCCTCCGCGGCGGGCCCGGGAACGACACGCTCGAGGGCGGCAGCGCGCCCGACGTCCTCGCGCTCGGCCGGGGAGCCGACACGGCGAACGGCGGCGACGGGAACGACCGGATCATCGCGGCCGCGAACGACGACGCCGTCGACACGATCGACTGCGGCCCCGGCAACGACGTGGTGGTGCTCAACCCGAACGAGTCGGACACGCACGTCAACTGCGAGCGCGTGCGCACGGTCGGCTCCGGCTAGCGCCGTCCCCCGACCGTCCGACCACGAAGCCCGCCCCCCGGGGCGGGCTTCGTGCGTGTCGGCTCGGCCGTTCCTCCGCTGCAGTGGTTCGAAGGGGCCGCGCAGTCCCGGCCGCCCGACAGGGGGATGCTTCTATGTCTGTCAAGCGTTCAGCAGGCGAGCGCCACCACCCCCACACGCTCGAGCAGCCGAAACAGCGAGCGGGCGAGGTAGCGCTTCAGGCAGCGCACCGCCTCACGCTCGCTCTTGCCCTCGCCGACAC
>JACVRR010000004.1 GCA_014534345.1 Thermoleophilia bacterium
ACCATGCCGTCGTTGAGCTCGCGCGCCATCCAGATCGGGCCGCCGAAGGCGAGCGCGGGCCAGTAGGCGGGCGCGGCGAACAGGATCCTGAGTGGCCCGTCGTTCACGGCGCGGAGGGTAGATTCGCGGCCCGTGCGCGCGCCGGTCGAGCGTCCTCGCCTGCTGGTCGTGAACCAGTACTACCGGCCGGGGATCGAGGCGACCGCCCGCGTCCTGACCGAGCTGTGCGAGGCGCTCGCCGACGAGTGGGAGATCACCGTGGTGGCGGGGACGGTCGCGGGCGCCGCGGGGGCGGGGCGCGAGCGGCGAAACGGCGTCCACGTGCGGCGGGTCGCGTCCACGGCGTTCGCACGGCGGCGGCGCTCGCTGCGTGCGCTCAACTACCTCAGCTACCTGCTGCTCGCGCTCGCGGCGGGGGTGCGCGAGCGCCGGCCGGACGTGGTGCTGGCGATGACCGACCCGCCGCTCGTCGGCGCGGTCGCGGCGGCGGTCGCTCGCCGGCATCGGGCCCCGCTCGTGGCGGTCAGCCAGGACGTCTTCCCCGAGGTGGCCGAGGCGCTCGGGCAGCTCGCCCGGCCGGCCGTCGCCGCGCTGCTGCGCCGGCTGGCGGCCGTGCCGCTTCGCCGGGCCGAGCGGGTGGTCGCGATCGGCGAGACGATGCGCGCCCGCCTCGAGATGAAGGGCGTGCCGGCCGCACGGCTGGCCGTGATCCCGAACTGGGTCGACACCGGCGCGCTGCGGCCCGCCCCCCGCCGGAACGCCTGGGCGCGCGAGCATGGCCTGGAGGACGCCTTCGTCGTCATGCACTCGGGCAACCTCGGCTATGCGCAGGACCTCGAGACGCTGGTGCGCGCCGCGGCGCTGCTCGGCGAGGAGGCGCGCGTGGTGGTCGTCGGCGGCGGTGCCCGGCGGGCCGACCTGGCCGCGCTCGCCCGGCGGGAGCGCGCGCCGGTGCGCTTCCTGCCATACCAGCCGACCGGGGCCCTCCCGCTCTCGCTCTCGGCCGCCGACGTCCACGCCGTCGGCCTGGCGCGCGGGCTGGCCGGCCTCGTCGTCCCCAGCCGGATCTACGGCATCCTCGCGGTCGGGCGGCCGGTCGTCGTCCACGCCGAGGAGGAGAGTGAGACGGCGCAGCTCGTCCGCCAGGCGGGCTGCGGCCTGGTCGTCCCGCCCGGCGAGCCGGAGGCGCTCGCCGCCGCCGTGCGCGAGGCGCGGACCCTGGATCTGGACGAGCTCGGGCGGCGCGCGCGCGAGTGGGTCGTCGCCCACGGAGGCCGCGACGCCGCCGTCGCGCGCTACCGGGCGCTGCTCGCGGAGGTACGCTCGGCGGCCGGTGCTCGCTAGGGCGGTCTTCTGGGGCGCCGCGTCCGCGCTCGCGTGGACGCACGCCGGCTACCCGCTCGCGGCGCGGGCGCTCGCGCGGAGGCGCGCGCGTCGGGTGCGCGCGGCCGACTGGACGCCCTCGGTGACCGTGGTCGTCGCCGCCCACGACGAGGAGCCCGTGATCGAGCGGCGGCTCGAGAACCTGCTCGCGCTCGACTACCCGCCCGACCGGCTGGAGATCGTCGTCGCCTCGGACGCGTCGAGCGACCGCACGGACGAGCTGGTCGAGGCCGTGGCCGCGCGCGACGGGCGGGTGCGGTTGCTGCGCTGTGAGCGGGGCGGCAAGGTCGCAGCCCAGAACCGGGCCGTGCGCGAGACGGGCGGCGAGATCGTCGCCTTCACCGACGCGAACGCCACCTGGGCGCCGGACGCGCTGCGCGCGCTCGTCCGCACGTTCGCCGACCCGGACGTGGCGTACGCGTGCGGCCGGTTGCAGCTCGAGCGGGCCGACGGGACGAACCGCGAGGGCGCGTACTGGCGCTACGAGCTCTGGCTGCGCGAGAGCGAGTCGCTGCTCGGCTCGATCACGGGCGGCAACGGCGCGATCTACGCCGTCCGCCGGGACGACTACGCCGAGGTCGACGCCCGCTTCGGGCACGACCTCTCCTTCCCGTACCTGATGGTGCAGCGCGGCCGCCGCGCCGTCTACGAGCCGGCCGCCGTCGCGTTCGAGAAGCCGACGCCGACCATCGAGAGCGAGTACCGCCGCAAGGTGCGGATGTTCGAGCACTGCTGGGCGATCACGCTCGAGGGCGAGATGCTGCGGCGCCTGCCACCGCTCTACCTCGTCCAGATCCTCTCGCACCGCGTGCTCCGCTACGGCAGCGGGCTGCTGCACCTCGCGCTGCTCGCGGCGACGTTGCGGCTGGCCGGGGCGGGCGGGGTGTACCGGAGCGCGCTCGCCGCGCAGGCGGCAATCGTCGCCCACGCGGCGGCGCGGCCCGGGCTGCCGCGCTACTACACCCTGGTCACCGCCGCGACGGCGACCTCCCTCTGGCGCTACCTGCGGAGCGGCGTCCCGGCGACGTGGGACAAGGCGGAAGGCACGCGGTGAGCGCCGTCGCGCGCGGGGCGGTCCTCGCCGCCTGGGTCGCGTTCGTGCTCGTAACGACGCGCTGGATGGCCTGGGGCGAGCCCGTGCGGGAGGGCTACGCGCTCGACGTCCTGCAGTACGAGGCGGTCGCCGAGGCCGCGCCGGGGCTTCCGCCGGGCGGGGCGTCGGCGGTCGTCCTCCAGCGCCTGCCGGTGCACTGGACCGTCGGGATCCTGAGCGACGCGACCGGCCTCGACCTCCACGCGACCTACCGGGTGGCGACCGGACTCGTGCTGGCCGCGCTCGTGCTGGTCGTCGACCGTCTGCTGGCGCCGCTCCGCCTGGGCGTGGGGGCGTACGCCGTGTGTGCGGGGATCGCGCTCACGAACCCGTACACCACGCGCTTCTACCTGGTCGCACCGGGGCTGCTCGGAGACGCGGTGTTCGTCCTGGGGACCGCGCTCGCGCTGCTCGGGCTCGTCCGTGTCCGGGCGGCGCTCGTGCTCGGCGGGCTCGCGCTCGCGCTGCTCGCCCGCCAGAGCGCGCTCCCGGTCGCGGTCGTGGCGGCGCTCTGGGTGCTGCGCGCAGGGGCATGGCGGGCGGCGGGGCGCGCCGCGCTGGCGGCGTACGCGGGCGCGGTCGCGGTCCCGCTCGCCGCGCTCACCGCCTGGATCGCGGTCGCCGCCGCGCGGCCCGCCTCCGACATCCCGGCCGCCGGCGACTTCACCGTCCTGGGGGTCCTCGACGACCTGCCGGGGACGGCGTCGCTGCTCGCCGAGCACGTCGGGCGGGCGGCGATCGCGTTCCCCTCGCTGATCGCGCTCCTTGCCGTTGTGCTCGCCCTTCTCCTCCGCGCGCGGCGGCTCGGCGCCGTCCCCTTCCCGGGGTGGGGCGCGCTCGCCGTCGGGGGCGCGGTCGCGGCCCAGCCGCTCGTCTTCAACCCGCTCTGGCTGCACGGCAACGAGACGCGGCTCGCGGCGCTCGGCGTCGTCCCGCTCGCCACCGCGCTCGGGGTCCTGCTCGCCGTCTCGGGCGTGGCGGCGGCCTGGGACAGCGGGCGGCTCGCGGTCGTGCTCGGCGCCCTGGTGGCCGCGACCTCGCTCCACCACCTCTACACCGCCGTGCCGGTGACCCGCGGGCAGTACCTCGGGCTCGCGCTGCTCGCCTCGACCGCGCTGGCGGTGCTCGCCGTCCTCCCGCTGCGCGCGCCGGCGCCGGCGGACGGGCTCGCCGCGGAGGGGCGATGAGCGCGACCGTCCTGCCCGGCCGCATGCGGTGCCAGGCACCGGACATGGCTCCCGCGGCCGTGTCCGAACGCCCGCGCGGCTGCGGAACAAGCGCGTCCCGCGCTCCGGCCGTATCCGGTGCCAGGCACCGGTCATGGCCGCGGGGGACGAGGCGGCGGTGAACCGGGCGGCCGACATCGCCGGCGCCGCGCTCGGGCTGGCGCTCGCCTCGCCCGTGCTCGCGGCCGCCGCGATCGCGATCAGGCTCGAGGACGGCGGGCCGATCCTCTACCGCCAGCGCCGCGTCGGGCGCCACGGGAAGGAGTTCGAGCTCCTCAAGCTGCGGACGATGGTCGTCGGTGCCGAGCGGCAGGGCGCGGGGTGGGCGGTCAACGAGGGCGACCCGCGCATCACCCGCGTCGGCCGCCTGCTCCGCCGCGGCTCGCTCGACGAGCTGCCCCAGCTCTGGAACGTCGTGCGCGGCGACATGTCGCTGATCGGCCCGCGGCCGACGCTGCGCTACCAGGTCGAGCGCTACACGCCGCGCCAGCGCAAGCGCCTCGAGGTGAAACCCGGGCTGACCGGCTGGGCGCAGGTGCATGGACGCGCGCGGCTGCCCTGGGAGGAGCGGATCGAGCTCGACGTCTGGTACGTCGAGCACCGCTCGCCGCGCGTCGACCTCGAGATCCTGCTGCGCACGCCGCTGGCGCTCTTCACCGGGACGTACAAGGGCGAGACGGGGGGGTGGCGCGCGCGCTGACGCCGTTCTAGGATCCGGTGATGGGACGGGCCCCCGTCGCGCTCGTCGCCTCGCTCTGCGTGCTCGCCTCGGGCGCCGTCGCACACGCAGCCGCGGGCGACCCGTGGAAGCCGCTCCGGCGGCCGCTTCACTTGCCGTCGCTCGCGGTCGGCGAGCCGTGCCCGTTCTCGCAGGTGCGTCGGCGGCAGGGCGTGGCCGACGCCCTCGGCGAGGAACCGCCGTGGGTCCACCCCTTCCCCGGCGGCTACCTGCCGCTGTCGCGCGCGCGGCCGCGCCGCGACGGCTGGTTCGCGTACCGGGTCGGCTGGATCGCGCCGCGCCGCCTCGCCGGCCACGTCCTCGTCCGCGGCCGCCGGATCGACCGGCTCGGTCCCCTCCGCTTCGCCGCGACCGCGACCGCGCGGCCGCGCGCCGAGCTGCGGCTGACGTTCACCGCCTCCCGGCGCGCCCGCCCGCACCGAGCGTGGCTGCTCGTTCGCTCACCCGGCTGCTTCGGCCTGCAGCAGGACGGCGCGACCTTCAGCGGCACGCTCGTGTTCGGCGCCCGGCTGTCCTCGTAGCGGCTGGCGCCCGTCCACGCCGCCGTTACCCTCTGCCCCGGTGACCGCCGTCCTGTTCACCTGCGCCGGCCAGCGCGTCGACATCGTCTCGGCGTTCGGCCGCGCCGGCGCGGTCACCGTGGCGGTCGACGTCGACCCGCTGGCGCCGGCGCTCTACCACGCCCACCGGCACACCCTCGTCCCGCGCGTGAACGACCCCGGCTACCTCCCGCGCCTGCGCGAGCTGGTCGCCGAGCACGACGTCGCCCTCGTCGTCCCGCTGACCGACCTCGACCAAGAGCTGCTCGCCGAGCGGCGAGAGACCCTCCGCACGCCCGTGCTGCTCTCGCCCGCACCCGTCGTCGAGGCCATGGCCGACAAGTACCGGGCGGCCGCCTTCCTCGCCGAGCGCGGCATCGCCTCGCCGCCGACCTGGCTGCCGGCGGAGCTCCCCGCCGACCCGCCTTTCCCGCTGCTCGTGAAGGCGCGCGCGGGCTTCGGCTCGCGTCACATCTACCGCGCCCACGATCGCGCCGAGCTCGACTTCTTCCTCCGCTACACGCCGGTCGACTCGATGGTGCAGGCGTGCTGCCGGGGCGAGGAGTTCTCGATCGACGTGCTCAGCGACTTCGAGGGGCGCTGCCTCAACGCGATTCCCCGCACGATGATCCAGTCGAAGGGCGGCGAATCCATCAAGGGGATGACGATCAAGGACTGGGAGCTGATCGATTTCGCCCGGACGGTCGCGGAGGCGCTCCCGATCTGGGGCCCGGCGAACGTGCAGTGCTTCCGCGAGCCGGGCGGCGGGCTGGAGGTGACGGATGTCAACCCGCGCTTCGGCGGCGGCTTTCCGCTGCCGCTGGCCGCGGGGAGCCGCTATCCGGAGCTCGCGCTCGCGCTGGCCACCGGGGCGAGGCCGGAGCCCGCGGTGGGCGACTTCCGCGAGGGCGTCGTGATGACCCGCTTCTTCTCGGATCTCTGCCTCCTGCGCGACGGCGACGGCGCGCTCGTGCCGTTCGCCGAGGAGCTGCCCCGGGCCCTGGCCGCCAAGCCGGGCGAGGCGTAGGGCGTGGCGCGCCCCGTCACCCGCGTCGAGTTCGAACCCGAGGAGGAGGTCGACCTCTCCCGCTACGCCTCCGCGCTCGCGGCCCGCTGGTGGCTCGCGCTGCTGGGGCTCGTCGCGGGCGCGCTGGTCGGGTACGCGCTGGCGCTCGGGGGCTCGGACGTCTACCGCGCGCAGGCGCTCGTCGACCTCGGAAGCCCGCAGGCGCCGGGGGCGAGCGGGACGGTGCAGAGCCCCGGATCGCTGGTGACCAGGAGCCGAGAGATCGCCCGCTCGGAGCGGGTCGTGCGCCAGGTCGCCGGCGAGGTCGGCATCGCGCCCGGCCGGCTCCGCTCCGGCCTCTCGGTCCAGCCGGTGACGCAGACGGGCCGGGCGGCGGCGACGAGCCTGCTCGGGATCACGGTCACCGGGGGCTCGCCGCGGCGGGTGTCGCGGGCCGCGAACGTACTCGCCAC
The DNA here is from genome assembly GCA_014534345.1 of Thermoleophilia bacterium. Classification (GTDB taxonomy): domain Bacteria; phylum Actinomycetota; class Thermoleophilia; order Gaiellales; family Gaiellaceae; genus JACVRR01. The sequence goes on from JACVRR010000004.1 coordinate 6,460, forward strand.
GGCCGTGGTCGAGCGTGCCTCGCCGTACGTGGAGGACAAGATCCGGCTGATGCGCGAGCAGATCGCCGCGGAGCGGGAGCAGCTCGAGCTCGCCGAGCGGCAGATCCGCGCCGCGCTCGCCGTCGCCGACGACCCCGGCTCTTCGCCGAGCGAGCGGTTGCTCGCCGTCAGCCAGGCCGGCATCTACGAGCAGCGGCGCGCGGCCGCGCGGGACAACATCTTCCGGCGGCGCACCGAGCTCGCGCTCGCCGAGCACGTCGAGCAGCCGCGCCTGGTCGACCGGGCGACGGCGGTCAAGACGACCGCGCGGAGCCCGCGCAACTCCGCGGTCGTCGGCGCCGTGATCGGGCTGCTGCTCGGGATCGTCGCGGCGCTCGCCTGGGACCCGGTCGCGGGCGCGGTGCGCCGGCGCGCCTGACCCGCGTTCGATGGTCGAGGGCAAGTCGGTCGCGGTCGTCGTCCCGGCCCACCAGGAGGAGGCGCTTGTCGCCACGACCCTGGCCGGCATCCCCGACTTCGTCGACCGCATCTTCGTCGTCGACGACGCCTCGACCGACGAGACCGCGGCGCGCGCGCGGGCCAGCGGCGACGGCCGCGTCGAGGTGCTCTCGCACGCGGCCAACCAGGGCGTCGGCGCGGCGATCGTGACCGGCTACAAGCGCGCGCTGGCCGAGGCGATCGACGTGACCTGCGTGATGGCGGCCGACAACCAGATGCCGCCCGACGACCTCATCCGGCTGGTCGAGCCGGTCGCCCGCGGCGAGGTCGACTACGCGAAGGCGAACCGGCTGTTCACCGGCGAAGCCTGGAACGTGATCCCGCGCACGCGCTACCTCGGCAACGCGGCGCTCTCGCTGCTGACCAAGATCGCCTCGGGGTACTGGCACGTGGCCGACTCGCAGGCGGGCTTCACCGCGATCGGCCGCAGCGTGCTCGCCCGGCTCGACCTCGACGGCCTCTACCGCGGCTACGGGTTCCCCAACGACCTGCTCGTGCACCTCAACGTCTGGAGCGCGCGTGTCCGCGACGTCCCCTCGCGCCCGGTCTACGGCGTCGGCGAGCAGTCGGGCATCCGCATCCGCAAGGTCGTCCCCCGCATCTCGTGGCTGCTGCTGAAGCGGTTCCTCTGGCGCCTGCGCGAGAAGTATGTGATCCGCGACTTCCACCCCCTCGTCTTCTTCTACGCGCTCGGCCTCCTGCTGACCGCGGCCGGGCTCGCGCTCGGGACGATCGTCGCGATCCTCCGCATCGTCTCGGGCAACGAGCTCACCGCCGGGACCGCCGTGCTGGTCGCGCTCCTGCTCATCTCCGGCTCCCAGTTCACGCTGTTCGCCATGTGGTTCGACATGGAGTCGAACAAGGACCTGAAGTGAAAGTGCTCCCTTGCAGATTCATCGACGCCCTGGCTACGTCGAACGTCTGCGTACGACGGTCGCTTCGCCGCGCACAGCGGTGCTACGCCGCCGCCTGATCGCGCGGGAGCGGACGATCGACGAAGAGCGCAAGATCCTGACTGAGCTGGCTCGTTGAAGATCGACCTTTGCCGCGTGTTCCCCGACGACCTGCCTCACCGCTGCGAGGAACTCACCGAAGTGCGCGCTGCGCCGCAAGCCGCTGAGGTGACCGGCTCGGGAAATCTCAGACGATCCGGAGCACCACCGCGCCTGGTCGTCCGCCGGGTCGCATGCCGGAGGAGCTCTGGTGCTCGCGTGCGCGACGGGATGCGGCGTCTGCGAAGGGGTGGCGGTGGGCGTGGGCGGTCACACTGGCGAGGGCCTCGGCGTCGAGCCCGACGCCGCCATCAACCACCGCCCGCTCGGGTTGGCCGACCGGCTCGCCGGGTACGCGGGCGGGACGCACTGAGCGGGCGCCTCGCTCGTCCGGGCGCGGCGCCGCCTGACTGCGAGCGCGCTCAGGAAGCGGGCTGCGTGCCGGGTGGGACGACAAGCACCGTGGGGCGATAGTCGAGCAGCTGGAGTCTGCCGTCGAACGTTCGGCTGGCCAGCAGGTCGAGGGCGACGTCGGGATAGCGGTCGTAGATCCGGTCTCGGCCGGTCGTTCCGGTGATCACGGGGAAGACGACCACCCGGAAACGGTCCACCAGGCCGGCCTCGAGCAGCGACCGACACAGGGTGAGGCTCCCGAGGGTGCGCATCGGGCTGGCGCCGTCCCGCTTCATTGCTGCCACAGCCTCCACCGCATCCGCGCTGACGAGCCGGGTGTTGGCCCAAGCCAGCGGGGCCTGGAGCGTCGAGGAGAACACCACCTTGGACGTTCTGGCAAGCCCGGCCGTGGCGGCGTCCTCCTCATCGGTCAGGGTTCCGGCCGAGGCGGCAATTCCGGACATCAGACGGTAGGTGTTCGCTCCCATCAAGATCGTGTAGTCGCGTTCCGGCTGCTGGCCGAGCCAGGCGAGATACTCGGGGCCCTGGAGCCCCCACCAGCCAGGCCAGCCTTCCGCGGCGCCGTAGCCGTCGAGTGAGGTGATGAAGTCAACGACGAGCTCCTGCATCGAAGTCCCTCCTTGCAGGTCGCATACGGGTCGTACGCAATGGTTGGGTTCGCGCCGAGCTCCGGCGTTTGACGAGGCAGCGCGTGTCCGAGGCCGCTGCGACCGCATGGTTCCACGTGACATGCGTGACGCCGCCGAGCGAGGAGGCGGCCTCGATCTCGTAGTCCTGCTCAAGGCCTTCCAGCCCGTCCCAGACGCATACGCCTCGGCCGAGCAGGATCGGGATCGGCGCGAACAGAGTTCCCCATGCTCGACGACAGCACGATCCAACCGTCGCGGCGCGCTGCCGCTCTTCGATGCGAACCGTCGCTTCCTCGGTGTGGAGGTGGTGGCGATCGGACGACGTGCACGTAGCTCGATAGCGACGACTGCGAGCGAGCCCGCGCTTGTGACGGCGGCCGCGTGTCCCGATAATCGGTTCCATGACCACGATCGCCAACGGCGACGCGGTGCTCCTCGACCCGCAGGACCTGCTCGAGTCGGCGCCGGACGCAATGGTGGTCGTGGACGAGCAGGGGATCATCCGCCAGGTCAACCGCCAGACGGAGCGTCTGTTCGGACATCCGCGCGAGAGGCTCCTCGGCCACCCGGTCGAGGAGCTGATTCCGGAGCGGTTCCGACAGAACCACCAACGACACCGCGCGGGCTATGTGGCCGAGCCGCGGATGCGGCCGATGGGCGCCGGGCTCGAGCTCTACGGCCTCCGCCGCGACGGGACCGAGTTTCCGGTCGAGATCAGCCTCAGCCCGGTTCAGACGCGGGAGGGCCGGATCGTCATCTCCGCGATTCGGGACGTCACTGCCTGGAAGGAGGCCGACCAGCTCAAGGACGAGTTCCTCTCGATCGTCTCGCACGAGCTCCGTACGCCGCTCACGACGATCAGCGGGTTCGCGCAGACCCTCGTTGCGCAAGCGGATCTGCTGCCAGACGACATGAAGCGCGAGCTTCTTGGTCAGGTCATCGAGAGTTCCGACGAGATGACAGAGATGATCGATCAGCTGCTCGACTTCTCCCGCCTCCAAGCGGGCAAGGTCGCGCTGAGCCCCGAGCCCGTCGACCTGCGCAGCGTCGTCGATACCACTATCCGCGGCGCGGCTCGGGCTCTCGCCGAGCATGACGTCGAGATCGACCTCCGGCAGGGTGTTCGGGTAACGACGGATCAGCGGGCGCTCCACCGGATACTCGTCAATCTGCTGACGAACGCCGCGAAGTTCTCGCCGGAGGGCTCGAAGATCACCGTCGGCGGCGGAGACGGCGACTCCGGAGTCGCCATCTTCGTCCGCGACGAAGGCGCGGGGATCGCGCCCGAGGACCAGGAGAAGATCTTCGAGCGGTTCCACCAGACGCGCGTCGTGCCCGGCAGACGCGGGACGGGGATCGGCCTCTCCATCGTCCGCCGTTACGTCGACCTCCTCGGCGGTTCCGTCGGCGTCGACAGCGAGCTCGGTCGAGGCTCCTGCTTCTCGCTCTGGCTGCCTCATCTCAACGAGTCGGCGTGAACGGGGCGCGAAGCGTCCTCGTCGTCGATGACGAGGCCTCCCTCCGCCTGCTCGCCCGACTCAACCTCGAGGCGCACGGCTTCCGCGTCCGCGAAGCGGCGAGCGGCGAGGAGGCGATCGAGATCCTCGAGAGCTACGAGCCCGACGTCCTCCTCCTCGACATCCGGATGCCCGGCGTCGACGGGTGGGCGGTGCTCGAATGGCTCGAGTCGAATCAGCGGCTGCCGGCCTCCCGGATCATCGTCCTGTCCGCGCACGCGACGGGGCATGCCCTCGATCGGGCTCGCCGCAAAGGGCTCCGCTACATCAAGAAGCCGTTCCGGATCAACGAACTTGTCGACGCGGTGACCAAAGCCGCTGCGTGAACGACGAGCCCGTCCGGCGGACGATCCTCCGTCTGCGCCGGCTCGTTCAGTGCCGATCGGCGGCTGCGCGATCTCGAGGAGGCGCGGCGCCGCGATCGCACGCAGGAGGTCGCACGTACGTTCCAATGCGCACGGTTCGGCTGGCAGTGGTTCGACTTCCACTCGAACGGATCGTTCGCGGAGGTCACGGTGAAGAGGTAACCCGTAGCCTTGCTTCTCGCCACGGTGGCCGCTCGAGCAGCCACACCAGTACAAGGCTGATCGCGGTCGCACCGTCGTCGTGTTCTCCGGTAGCGCGCGTAGGATCAGCGGCGAGGACGGGGCATGGCGGCGAGGATGACCAGGCGGGAGTTCGTCGGCCGGGCGGCGGCCGTCGGTCTCGGCGCGCTCGCGGCGCCGGTGCTTTCCGCGTGCGCGGGTGGCTCCCAGGGCGGCTCCGTCGACCTGCGCGCCTGGTCACAGGTGACCCCGCGCATCGACCGCTGGCGGATGAGGGCGCTCCGTGCCGCGGTGGCGGATGTCGAGGACTTCGAGGTCGAGCTGACCGCTCGCAACTTCGCGGAGGATTGGCCCGAGTACCTGAACAGGTTCACGCTCGCTGCCTCGGCGCGGAACGCGCCCCACGTCGTCGTCGCCGGCCACGAGCTGTCGGCGCCTTGGTCCGCGGCGGGCTGGATCGAGCCCTTCGACGACTGCCGGGAGCGGTACGACGAGTTCGACGCGTTCGTTCCCGGGCTCTGGGACGCGGTCGAGTTCGAAGGCAGGGTCTGGGGCGCGCCCTTCGAGCCCGAGGCGCGACCGATGTTCTTCCACAAGCGCAAGCTGCGCGAGCTCGGGTGGTCGCAGGCGCAGGTCGACGAGCTTCCCGACCGCTTGGACGCCGGCACGTTCACGCTCGACGACCTCGTGCACACGAGCCGGCAGGCGATCGACCGGGGTGTCGTGCGCAAGGGCTTCGCCTACTGGCACCGGCCGCAGCCGGGCTTCGACTTCCTGCAGTACTACGTCGCGTACGGGGGCACGCTGCACGACGCGCAGCGCGGGAAGCTCGTCGTCCGCCGCGACCCGCTTCGCGATTTCTTCGCGTTCCAGCGCCGTGTGGTCGAGGAGGAGCTGACGCCGAGGAACTTCATTCCCACGGAGTGGGAAACCTGGCACTCGACCGTGGCGGGCGGCGAGACGCTGTTCTGGAACGGCGGCATCTGGATGTGGGCCGAGTGGCTCGCCGGCTACATCGGCGACAGGGCCGAGGCGCACTTGTTCGACTTCGTCGGGTACGGCGTCCAGCCGACCGGGGTGCGGGGCGAACGCGGGCGGACGCTCTCGCGTCCGCTCGCCTACTTCGTGACGTCCAGCCAGGCCTCCGGCGCGAGCCCCGAGCAGGTCGACGCAGCATGTGCGCTCGTCGCGAAGTCGATGACGCCGGACACCCGCACGCCCGAGGTGCTGGAAAGCGCGCATCTCGGCTGGCTGGAGTCTCAGGATCTTTCGCGTGACCGGTTCCTGGAGTCCGTCTCGTACATGATCCAGGACGGCCGTGCCTTCTTCATCCCGAACGACGTCAACTTCGGTCAGTACAACACGATCATCTACGACCACATGCTGCGGGCCGAGCAGGGCGAGATGACCCCCGCCCAGGCCGCCGACGCCGTGGTCGCCCGCATGAAGCTCGAGCTGCGGGACGCCGTCGTCTTCGAGTAGCCGGGACGTACCCGCCCGGCCGTCGACTATCCATCGCGTCCAACGAGGGTTACCCTTACTCGCATGAGTACCGGGTACGCCGCCGCGCCGGCCGAGACCGCACACCGCGGGGCGTGGGCCCGCGTGCGCGGCCTGTCGCCGTGGCGGCTGGCCGTCGCCGCCTCCGCCGCCTCGCTCGGCGTGGCGGTCGCGCTGATGGCCGGCCTCTGGCTGGCGACGTCGGGAACGCGCTCGGCGTCGTATCCCTTCGCGGGGCCGCTGCTCGGGATCGAGATCGCGGTCGGGCACGGAGACGTCGAGATCCTCGGCGGCGGCCGCTCGAGCGTCCACGTCAGGCGGACGGAGCGCTACGCGTACGACCACGGGCCGCGGGAGCAGCTCGCGCTGGAAGACGGGGTGCTGAAGATCCGCTCCGACTGCGCGTCGCTCGTGATCGGTACCTGCTCGGCCGACTACGTCGTCGCGATCCCGGACAACGTCTCGGTGACGATTCGGGCCGCGAACGGCGACGTGCGGCTGCGCGGCTACCGCGGCTCCGCCGATGTCACGACGACGCGAGGCGGCATCGCCGTGGACGGTTTCTGCGGGTTCGTCCTCCACGCGACGGCGGGCCGGGGAGACATCGACGTCGCCACCGCCTGCGCCCCCGAGCGCCTCGAGCTCCGCAGTGAACGCGGCGACGTGACGGCAGTCGTGCCGCCGGGGCGCTACCAGGTCGACGCCGACACCAACGAGGGCCGCGCGACGGTTCGCGGCATCGCCACGGCCGACGACGCGCCGTGGAAGATCCAGGCGTTGAGCGGTCGCGGCGACGTGACCGTCAAGGCGGGCTCGTGAGCACGGCAGCCGTCGCCGGCGACCAGCTCGCGCTGCGAGCCCACGGAGCCGGCGCGGCTCGGACCGCCGTCTACATCCTCCTCGCGCTGCCGCTCGGCGTCGTGCACTTGGTCGCGCTGCTGCCGCTCGCCGTCGTCTCTCCGGCCGCGCTGTGGCGCCTGGCCGAGGTCGAGCGGACGCTGGCGAACCGGCTGCTCGGCGCCCGCATCCCCCCGCTTCCGTACCGTCGCGCCGAGGCCGTCGGGGGTCCCCCGCGCAGTGTGCTCGCCCTCATACTGCTGCGGCTCCCGCTCACCGTTCCCGTCGCCGTCCTCGCCCTGCTCCCGCTGGCGGTCACGGTCCAGCTGGCTCGTTACGGGCTCGAGGGCGTCTGGAACACCTCCGATCGGTACCTGGGGCCGTGGGCGCTCGGCCCCGTCGTCGGCGTGTTGCTCTGGGTCTTCGCCGCTGCCGCGGGCGTCGTCTCGCTCGCGGTGCTCGACGAGCTGCGGGGACCGCTGCGAGCGCTCGTGATCCGCCCTCTCGCCTCGGTACCGACCGCGGCCGTCGCCGTGCGCGAAGCGCTCGCCGAGCGCATCGGCGACCGGACGCTCGCGCTCGCGTACTGGCTGCCCGAGCGGGAGGCGTTCGTCGACGAGCGCGGCCTGCCGGTGGAGCTCCCCGACCCCGCGTCCGGCCGCGCCTGGACGGAGGTGGCCCACGAGGGGCGCCGGGTCGCCGCGATCGTGCACGACGCCGAGCTCGACGCCCGGCCGGAGCTCGTCCGCGCCGCCGCCAGCGGCGCGGTGCTCGCGCTCGACAACGAGCGTCTGAAGGCCGAGCTCCGGGCGCGCATCGAGGCCCTGCAGACGTCTCGTACGCGCATCGTCGAGGCCGGGCTCGAGGCGCGGAGGCGCATCGAGCGGGACCTGCACGACGGGGCGCAGCAGCAGCTCGTCGCCCTCGCGCTCGACCTGCGGATGCTGCGGGCACGTCTCGCGTCCGACCCGGCTGCGGCGCAGCTCGCCGACGCGTCGCTCGAGAAGCTGCAGGCCGCGCTCGACGAGCTGCGGGAGCTCGCCCGCGGAATCCACCCGGCGATCCTGACCGACCGCGGGCTCCCCGCCGCGCTGGACGCGCTCGTCGCGCGCGTGCCGGTCCCGGTCGAGTCCTCGGTCGAGCTCGAGGAGCGCCCACCCCGGGCCGTGGAGGCGGCCGCGTACTTCGTCGTCGCCGAAGCGCTCACGAACGTCGCCAAGTACGCCCGGGCGAGCCAGGCCTGGGTCCGTGTCCGGCGCGTCGACGACGCGCTCGAGGTGGACGTCGTCGACGACGGCGTCGGCGGCGCCGATCCCGCGAACGGCTCGGGACTCCGAGGACTCGAAGACCGCGCGGTCGCCGTCGACGGCACGCTCGACGTCCACAGCCCGCCGGGCGGTGGGACGCGCATCGCCGCCCGTTTCCCGATCGACGCGCTCGCGCCGTCCCCCTCCGCGGGGCCGGCCGCTTCGTGAGCCGGTCGCGCTCGCTCGTCACGCTGCTCGCTGTCCTCGCCGCGCTGCTGCCGGCGGCGTGCAGCGGCGACTCGAGCGAGCCCGACGCGGCGCCTGCCGAGCCGGTCGGGACGGTCGCCGACACGGGGACGGCGCGGCCGCTCGAGCGGAGCGTCGACATCGCGGTCGTCACGCACGGCGAAGCGTCGGACCCGTTCTGGGCGGTCGTGAAGAAGGGCATCGATCATGCCGCCCGCGACATGGGCGCGACGGTCACGTACAGCGCGCCCGACGTGTACGAGCCGATCCGCATGCGGGAGCTGATCGAGGTCGCCGTCGCGAGCCGGCCGAACGGGCTCGTGGTCACGATTCCCGACGCGGACGTCCTCGCGCCGGCACTCGCGAAGGCCGTGCGCGCCGGCATCCCGGTCGTCGCGTTCAACACCGGGCTGGGCGTCTACCGTCGCCTCGGGGCCCGGCTCTACGTCGGTCAGCCCGAGGACGACGCCGCCTTCGCGGCTGGACGGCGGATGGCGTCCCAGGGCGTCCGCAACGCGCTGTGCGTGAACCACGAGCCGGGCGTCGCGAGCCTCCGCGAGCGTTGCCGGAGCTTCACTGCGGCGCTCGCGAGGTCGGGCGGGACGGCGCGGGTGGTGACGGTTCAGCTCCAGGACCCCGAAGCGGCCAGGCGTCGCATCGCCGCGGCCGTCTCCACGCGGGGCGTCGACGGCATCCTCACGCTGGGACCCGGCGGGGCGGCGCCGGCGCTCGAGGCGCTCCGCGCGACCCGTCGCCTCGGGAAGGTCGCGTTCGGGACGTTCGACCTGTCCCCCGAGGTGCTGCGCGCCGTGCACGCGGGTGAGATGGAGTTCGCGATCGATCAGCAGCCGTTCCTGCAGGGCTACCTCCCGGTCGTTCTGCTGACGCAGTACGAGCTGTACGGCGTGCTGCCTGCCCGTGGCTCCGTCGTGCCGACGGGGCCCAGCTTCGTCACCGAGCGCGACGTCGCGCGCGTCGTGCGGCTGAGCGAAGCGGGGATTCGCTAGCGCACGGCGGACGCGACGGAAAGAGTGTGGCCAGCCGTACCGCCAGACCCGGCTCTGCCTGCCACCATCCGGTTCGATGACGACCATTCTCCTCGTCGACGACCACTCGAGCTTTCGGCGGACCGCGCGCGCGCTTCTCGAGAGCGAGGGATTCGACGTCGTCGGCGAAGCGGCCGACGGCGCGTCCGCGCTCGAAGCGGTCGAGGCGCTCGCCCCGGACGTCGTCCTCTTGGACGTTCACCTCCCCGACATCGACGGCTTCGAGGTCGCCGCGAGGCTGCGGCGAAGCGGCGACGCGGCGGCCGTCGTCATGATCTCGAGCCACGACGCGCGCGACTACGGCGGGCTGGTGGAGGAGAGCGGCGCGCGGGGCTTCGTCCCGAAGGCAGAGCTCTCGGGTGCGGCGCTGTCCGCGCTCCTCGGATGAGGCCGGCCGCCGGCCCCGTCGCCCACGCGCTTCTCGTCCGCGCGACTCGGTAGGCGAAGCCCGAACTGCTTCGCGGGTGCGTCCGTTCCGGTCGGCGGTCCCCGCGCTCTAGACTCGCCGCATGGCCGAGCTGCCGACGGGGACCGTGACGTTCGTGTTCACGGACCTGGAGGACTCGACCGGCCTCGTCTACCGCCTCGGTGACGGCTATCGCCGCGTGATCGGCGAGCACCGCAGCCTGGTGCGCGCGGCCGTCCGCGAGTGGCGAGGGTACGAGATCGACTCTCGCGGCGACGAGTTCTTCCTGGCCTTCGAGAGCGCGCAGGACGGCGTCGACGCCGCGCTCGCGATTCAGCGCGCCCACGAGTCGCATCGCTGGAGCGGCGGGCGCCCCGTCCGGGTGCGGATCGGGATCCACACGGGAGAGCCCGCGATCGAGGACGACGACTACGTCGGCATCGACGTGCACCGTGTCGCGCGGCTGTGCGCCGTCGCCCACGGCGGCCAGGTGCTGCTCTCGCAGGCGACCGTCGACGCGGTCGACGACGTCGAGGTCAGGGACCTCGGCGCGTATGAGCTCAAGGGGCTCCCCGAGCGCGAGCGCGTCTACCAGCTCGTCCGGGCCGGAGGCGAGAACGAGTTCCCGCCGCTTCGCGACGTCGGCGGGATCGGCACCGGCGCGCAGGCCGAGCCGGTCGGGGGAGGCTCCGGCAGGGACGGCCGGAGGCTGCGGGTCGCCCTCGCCGACGACTCGGTGCTGCTGCGCGAGGGGATCGCCCGCCTGCTCGCCGACGCCGGCTTCGAGGTCGTCGGGCAGTCGGGCACCGCCGAGGACCTCCTGCTCAAGGTGCGGAGCTGGGCGCCCGACGTCGCGGTCGTCGACATCCGCATGCCGCCGACGCAGACGGACGAAGGGCTGCGCGCCGCGCAGGAGATCCGCGAGAAGCACCCGGATGTCGGCGTGCTCGTCCTGTCGCAGCACGTCGAGCCCGCGTACGCGATGGAGCTCCTGGCCGAGAACGCGGAGGGCGTCGGCTACCTGCTCAAGGACAGGGTGTCGGACGTCGACGAGTTCGCAGCCGCGGTGCGCCGGGTCGCCGAAGGGGGTTCGGCGCTCGATCCCACGCTCGTCACGCAGCTCGTGGGGCGGCGGCGAAAGCACGACCCGATCGACGAGTTGACGCCGCGCGAACGGGAGGTGCTCGCGCTGATGGCGGAGGGCCGGTCGAATCACGCGATCGGCGAGCGGCTCTTCATCACGCCGCGTGCCGTCGAGAAGCACGTGACGAGCATCTTCGGGAAGCTCCGCCTCCCGCCGGCGGCTGAGGATCACCGTCGCGTGCTCGCGGTCCTCGCCTTCCTGCGGGCGTAGCCGCGCGGCCGCCGGGAGGTGCGGTCACCCGCACCGGATGAGGCCTGCTGCCCGCATTCCGCCGCGACCCGAGCGCTGCGATCGTGCCGTTTCAAGGGCCGCAGTGCCGCGAACGAGACGAAGCGAGGTCACGAGATGAGCGAGAGAGCGAACAACGGAGACGCGAAGCGCCGAGCCGCCCACGAACGGCGTTCCACGGGGGCGCTCGCCGGCTTGACGAGGGCGTTCGCCAGCCACCCGTGGCGCGTCGTCGCCGGCTGGGTCGGAATCGTCGCGGCCCTGATCGTCCTGGTGGCGGCGGTCGGCGGCGGCCTGCGCGACGAGTTCCAGATCCCGGGCTCGGACTCGCAGCGGGCGATCGACCTGATCGAGTCCGAGTTCGCCTCGGAGCAGGGCGGCGTGCTCAACGTCGTCTTCGCCGCGCCCGCGGGCGAGCGGCTCGACACGCCGAAGCGGCGCGCGACGATCGAAGCGGCGATCGCGCGCCTGCGGTCGAAGGAGTTCGCGCCGACCCCGGACGAGGCCGGCCTCGTGAACGTCGGCGACCCCTTCGGCGGGGGCACGGTCTCGGACGACGCGCGCATCGCGTACGCGGAGGCGCAGTTCGACCGCGCGATCTACGAGGACGACCGCGACGCCGTCGTCGCGGTGCAGGAGGCGGTCCGTGCGAGCGTCGCGCCGGCCGGCGTCACCGTCGAGTTCAACGGCGAAGCCGAGTTCCCGCCCGTCGAGCAGGGCGCCTCGGAGGTGCTCGGGCTGCTGGCGGCGATCCTCGTCCTGCTCGTCGTCTTCCGGACGTTCGTCGCCATGTTGATCCCGATCGCGCTCGCGATCACGGCCGTCGCCACGGCGTTCCTGCTGCTGTTCATCCTCGCGGGCCTGACCGACATCAACACGATCACGCCGATCCTCGTCTCGATGATCGGGCTCGGCGTCGGAATCGACTACTCCCTCTTCATCGTCACGCGCTTCCGCCAGCTGCTGCACGAGGGCCTCTCTCCGCGAGACGCCGCGGCCGAGGCGGGGGCGTCGGCCGGGCGCGCCGTGGTGTTCGCCGGGCTCACGGTCGCGATCTCGGTCACCGGCCTCGCCTTCTTCGGGCTGGACTTCGTGACCAAGCTGGGCATCGGCAGCGCCCTGGGCGTGCTCACCACCGTGCTGATCGCGAACTCGCTGCTCCTGGCCGTCCTCGCGCTGCTCGGGCACAAGATCGACCGGGTGAGGGTCCCGTTCCTCGCGCGAGTGGACGACTCGGAGGCCGCCCGCGAGAACACGCTCGTCGCCCGCTGGGGCCGGTTCGTGACCGCGAACGCCCGGATCGTGTTTCCGGTCGTCCTGCTCGTCATCCTCGGCCTGGCCTCCACGTCGGCGCTCGTGCGCCTCGGCGCCGCCGACCAGGGAACGCAGCCGAGGGAGCAGACGAGCCGGAGGGCGTACGACCTGCTCGCCGAGGGCTTCGGCCCGGGGTTCAACGGCCCCATCCCGATCGTCGTGGACGTGAACGCCGACCCGCAGGCGCCGCGGCGGGTCTACGAGGGGCTGCAGGACCTCGAGGGAGTCGCCTCGGTGCGCGAGCCGCAGCTCAACGAGGAGAAGACGGTCGGGATCGTCTTCGTCACGCCGACGTCCGCCCCCCAGGACGACGCGACCGCCGAGCTGGTCGACCGTCTGCGCAGCGAGGTCGTTCCCGCCGCCACGGACGGTGGCGACGCGGTCGCCTACGTCTCCGGCCAGACGGCGGCGTTCAAGGACATCGCCGATCGGATCATGGAGCGGCTGCCCCTCTTCCTGCTCTTCATCGTCGGCGTCACGTTCGTCGTGCTGGCGATGGCCTTTCGCTCGATCGTCGTCTCGGCGACCGCGGCGATCACCACCGTCCTCTCGGCGTTCGTCGGCTTCGGCGTGCTGACGCTGGTGGTGCAGGAAGGCCACCTGCTCGGGCTCACCGGTCTCGACCGGACCGGTCCGATCGAGACGTTCGTGCCGCCGATCGCCTTCGCGATCCTGTTCGGGCTCTCCATGGACTACATGGTGTTCCTGATGAGCCGGATCCGCGAGGAGCACGTGCACGGCCTCGAGACGCGCGCCGCCGTCGACCACGGAATCGCGGCGATCGGGCGGGTGGTCGTCGCCGCGGCCGTGATCATGGGGACGGTGTTCGCGGCCTTCGTCCTGAGCGCCGACCGCGTGCCGAAGGAGTTTGGCCTCCTGCTCGCCGTCGCCATCCTCACCGACGCGCTGATCGTGCGCATGACGCTCGTGCCGGCGCTGCTCACGCTGCTGCGCGAGCGGTCGTGGTACATCCCGGCCTGGCTCGACCGGTCGCTCCCCAACGTGACGATCGAGCCGCCGCACGACGGCGAGGCGCGTCGGCGCGTGCGCGGCGCCGAGCCGGCCGCGCGCCCCCGGCCGAGCGAGGCCTGACTCGCAGGCGCCTCCCACGAGAGCCGGCGCGGACTCCACCCGCGCCGGCTCTCGCTCGCGTGCGAGCCGCCTACGGGCAGGGCGGGTGGCCCGCGGGCAGCGGGCGCGCCGTCTGACAGCGGTTCCCCGTCTCGTCCACCGGGACGCGGAAGATCTCGCGGCCGGCCGCGTCGTAGGTCGCGAGCTCGCTGACCGCGCTTCGGCCGGCGAGCTGCTCAGGGGGTACCTCGGCGAGCAGATAGCCGTCGCGCGGCTCGTACGCTCGGCGCGTCCCGTCGGCGAAGGTCAGCTCGACGCGGGCGTAGCGCTCGCCGAACCGCCCGACCAGGAGCACCGTCTCGTGCGTGGGGTAGAAGCGGAACCCAGCCCCCGCCACCCGGTCGTACCCCTTCGGCAGGCACGGCGCGACCGCGGTCGCACGCCCGGCGACCTCCAGCCAGGCGCAGCGCCCCTCGTAGCGCGTCGGCGCGGCCCAGACGACGGCCTCGCCGCTTCGCGTGTCGACGAGCACGGCGGCCGAGCGCTCCGCGACGAGGGCGTCGCGCGGCACGCCCGGCTCATGGCCGAGCGGCGTCGACTCGGCGATGCGCCGGCCCTCCGAGTCGAGCGCGACGACGGCCGTGATGGTGGCGTCGCGCTCCTCGGCGACCTCGTAGGCGAAGAAGCCGGCCTCGATCGGGGCGGACACCCAGACGATCGGCGGCCGGGCGACGGTGCGGTCGCTGAGTCGCACCTCCACAGTTGCGACGTACTCCAGGTCGACGTGGCCGGTCACGAGCTGCCACGAATCGGGGGCGGTGTCCGCAGAAGCGACCTCCGGACCTGCCCAGGTCACGTCCAGCGGGACGGTGCCGAGCCGGTCGCAGCCGCCCCCGTGCCGCTCCCACAGCGCGCAGTACCCGCCCTCTTGCGTCGGCGCGACCCAGAGCGTCCGCTCGGCGCCGCGGAACCGCGCCCTCGTCACCGCGCGCGTCTCGGTCGCGATCACGCCCGTTTCCATTCCCTCGGGCGCTCCGCGGTCGAGCGACTCGAAGTGGAGAACGGTCCGCTCGGTCGCGGGCTCGGCGACGAAGAAGTCGAGGAGCGTGCGATGCAGGCCGAAGGCGGGCGCGGCGACGGCGAGCAGCGCGGCGGCCAGCGCGAACGCGAGCGCGATCCGGACACGGCCCGGGCGTGGCGACGCGACGGGCGCGGGCCGGCGGGCGGGCGGCTCGCCGGAGAGGCTCTCCGCACGGCGGAGGACGTCGTCCCAGCGCCGCGGCTCGTCGGCGAACGCCGGCACGAGACGGTCGAGCGACTGCGTAAGTGGCGGGTTCATTGCTGCGGTACCTCCTGTTCGAGCGCGCGGCGCAGGTTCGTCCGCGCGGCGTTCAGCGTCGCGGCGACGGTGCCCTGTCGAATGTCGAGCGCCCCGGCGATCGTGGGGTAGTCGAGGTCGGCGAAGTAGTGGAGAAAGACGACGAGCCGCTGGCGCTCGGGGAGCGCTGCCAGCGCGGCGCGCAGCGCGCCCGTCTCGCGGGCGCCGTTCGTCGCGGCCACGTCCACCAGCTCGCGCTCGAGCGGCGCCGTCGGCGCGCCGCGGTCGCGGCGGTAGTTGCGCGCGCGATTGACGACGACCCGCCACACCCACGCCTCGAGCGGCCCGCGGCCGGAGTACGTATCCCGCCTGGCGACGGCGTGCGCGAACCCCTCCTGGACGGCGTCGCGCGCGGCGTCGCGGTCGCCGAGCAGCGCCGCCGCGACGCGCAGGAACCGCTCGAGGTCGCGCCGGTAGACCTGCTCGATCGCGGCGAGCGTCGCGTCGCCGCGCGCCTGACCGCTCATCACCTCATCTGACATGGACGGACGCTCCGCCCTCTAGCCGCCCCGCGACCGCCCGATGCGTCCCGCGCGCGGCGCGCGGGTAGACGGGGGAGTGTGGCGAGCGAGCGAGGCTGGCGCGCCGTGAACGGCGCCTGGGCGCGATGAGGCAGCGCGAGGTCGTCGTCGTGACGGGGGCGTCCGCGGGCGTCGGGCGGGCGACGGCGGTCGAGTTCGCGCGCCAGGGGGCGGCCGGGATCGCGCTGCTCGCGCGCGGCGAGGACGGGCTCGAGGGCGCGCGCCGCGAGGTCGAGCGGCTCGGGGCCGAGGCGCTCGCGCTGCCGCTCGACGTCGTCGACCACGAGGCCGTCGAGCGGGCGGCGGCGACCGCCGAGGAGCGGCTCGGCCCGATCGACGTGTGGGTGAACAACGCGATGGCCACGATCTTCGCCCGCTTCCTGGACGTGACGCCGGAAGAGTTCCGCCGCGCGACCGAGGTGACCTACCTGGGGTACGTCTGGGGGACGAGGGCGGCGCTGCGGCGGATGGCGCCGCGTAACCGCGGGACGATCGTGCAGGTCGGATCGGCGCTCGCCTACCGCGGGATTCCGCTCCAGTCGCCGTACTGCGGCGCGAAGCACGCGATCCAGGGCTTCACCGAGGCGCTGCGCTGCGAGCTGCTGCACGACCGCGTGGACGTGCACCTCACCATGGTGCAGCTGCCGGCGCTGAACACTCCACAGTTCGAGTGGGGGCGGACGCGGATGCCGAGCCAGCCGCAGCCCGTCCCGCCGATCTACCAGCCCGAGGTCGCCGCGCGCGGCGTCGTCTGGGCGGCGCGGCAGCGCCGCCGCGAGGTGAACGTCGGGCTCCCGACCCGGGTCACGATCACGGGCGACAAGCTCGCCCCCGGGCTCGGCGACCTCTACCTGGGGCGGAGCGGGATCTCCTCGCAGCAGACGAGCCAGCCCGTCGACCCCGACCGGCCCGACAACCTGTTCGAGCCGGTTCCCGGCGACCACGGCGCGCGCGGGCGCTTCGGCGAGCGGGCGCGCGCCGCCGACCGGTACTTCTGGCTGACCACGCACCGCGACGCGATTGTGGCCGCGGCCGGCGGCGCGTTGTCCGCTCTCGGCCTGCGCGGACTGCGGCGGCGCTGACTGAGCGCCGGCCTCAGCGTTCCCCAGCGCGCGGGCCGCCCCCGCGGACGAGCGCGTCGAGCTGCAGGCCGGCGAGGAAGACGACGACGGACAGGTAGACGTACGTGAGCACGAGGATGACCGCGGCAAGGCTGCCGTAGACGGAGGTGTACGTGCCGACGCGGAGCACGTACAGGCCGAACAGGAGCGAGGCGAGGAGCCAGGACGCGACGATCGCGAGCGCGACTAGGCCCATCCAGGGCGCCGGCTGCCGCCGCGCCGGCGCGTAGCGGGCGAGCGCGGTGACCGCGACGAGCAGGAGCAGCGCCGCCGGCAGCCAGCGGGCGACCGAGCCGAGCGCCTCGGGCAGCCCGGTGATCTTCAGGAGCCGGGGGCCGAGGTGGAAGAGCAGCAGCGCGAGCGTGACCGCCGTCGAGACGAGCGCCGCCAGCCCGAGCGAGATCGCCAGTCGCCGACCGAGTGCGCGGCCCTCCTCGACCCGGTAGACGCGGTTCAGCGCGCCCATCGTCGCGCGCACCGCGCCCGAGACCTGCCAGAGGGCGATCGCGGCACCGGCGGTCAGCCAGAACACCTGCCCGCTGCCGAGGATGCGCGTCGCGGCCCGGTCGAGCAGCGCGAACGCCTCGGCCGAGAGCCGCTCGCGGGCCAGCGGCGCCACCTGCTCCGACCAGATGTCGCCGAGCTGGAGGAAGCCGAGCAGGGCGAGCACCGCGAGCGCCGTCGGGATGATCGCGTAGACGATCTGGTACGAGATCGCGCTCGCGTAGGTGAGCAGGTCGTTGTCCCGGATTGCCGCGACCAGCTCGCGCGCGACCGTCGCCGCTCCGCGGCGCGACACGTAGCGGGAAACGCGATGCCACTCCGCCCGCGGCGACTCCCACCCGTCGGGCTGCGCGCGCGCGGGCACGCGTCGGTCGTCGCCCGGCGCGCGCGGGCGAAAACTCCACCCGCGCCCGCCGTCCGGCTTCGGGATCGGGTGCTACGCTGCGACTCCGGCGCGAGCGATCGTGACGGAACGACGCCCGAGGCGTCCGCGAACACGTAGTCCGTCGATCGCGAGGTTGCCATGCCGGCCCCGAACAACCGACCCGCGCGCGCCGTCTTCGGCCGCATCCGCTCGCCGCTCGCCTTCCTCGCCGCCCTGCTCGCGCTCGCGAGCACGGCCGCGGCCGCCTCCGCGCCCGACCCGCGCGTGTCCGTCTACTTCACCCGCGGCGAGCAGCTCGCCGCCGTCCAGCGGCAGGCCGGCGAGCGCGCGCCTGTCGAGGCGGCGCTGCGCGCGCTGTTCGAGGGACCGACGGACGCCGAGCGGAGCCGCGGCTTCCGGACGAACATCCCGGCGGCCGCCGTGCTGAGGAGCGTCGTCGTTCGCGATCGGGTGGCGACCGTGGACGTCTCCCGGCGGTTCACGCTCGGCGGGCGGCCGTCGCTGCACGCCCGGTTGGCGCAGGTGGTGTTCACCGCGACGGCCGTCGACGGCGTCGAGCGCGTGCGGCTGGAGGTCGAGGGCGCCGTCCGGCGGCGGCTGGGCGGTCTCGAGCTCGGCGGCGCCGTCGGACGTGACGTCTTCGCCCCGGCGCCGGCGGGCGGTGCGCCGGCTCCGCCCCCGCCGCCGGCGTACTCGACGCTCGTGCTGCAGGTCCAGGAGCGGCTCGTCGCGCTCCGCTACCTGCCGGCCGGCGGGGCGGACGGCCTGCTCGGCCAGCAGACACGACACGCGATCCTGGCGTTCCAGGGCTGGGAGCGCGTCCCCCGCGACGGCCGGGCGACCCGCGCGCTCCTCGGCCGCCTGCAGCGCGCAGCACCGCCGCGGCCGCGCGCCGGTTCGGCGCGCCGGATCGAGGTCAGCATCGCCCGGCAGGTCGCCCTGCTCGTGCAGGGGCCGGCGGTCGTACGCGCGATCCACGTCTCCACGGGCGCCCGCGGCTTCGAGACGCCGCGCGGGACGTACCGCGTCTACCGCAAGGAGCTGCGGTCGTGGTCGTACCCGTACCGCGTTTGGCTGCCCTACGCGAGCTACTTCGTCCGCGGCGTCGCGTTCCACGAGTCGCCGGACGTGCCGACCTACCCGGCCTCGCACGGCTGCGTCCGCGTCCCGATCGTCGAGGCGCCGTTCGTCTACCGCTTCGCGACGATGGGGACGCGGGTCGTCGTCTGGTAGCGGCGGGCGGCCGGCCGGCGGGGCCCGCCCGCGTCAGTGGCCGCCGGCGTGGCGGGCGACCAGGTCGGCGTACTCGGGGTTCCGCGCGACGAATGACGCGACGAACGAGCAACGCGGGACGACCGTCAGCCCGCGCGCGCGGACGTCGTCGAGCGCCCCGGCGACCAGCCGCGAGCCGAGGCCGTGGCCGCGGCTGGCGGGCTCGATCTCGGCGTGGACGAGCAGGAGCGCGCCCGGCTCGGTCCGGTAGTCGAGCGAGCCGACCACGCGCTCGCCGAGGCGGAGCTCGTACCGCTCCCGCGCCGGGTTGTCCCCGACCTCGAGCACCACGGGGTCGCCCACGGCCGTCCACTACCCGCTCCCGCGCCGCGGTACGCGCGCGGCCGGTCGACGCGACGCCGCCCGGCGTAGCGAGGCCGCGTCGCGGGTAGCGGAACGGTCGTGGCGCCCGTCCCTACCCTCCCCGACCACATCACGGCCTGCCTGTTCGACCTCGACGGCGTGCTCACCGCGACGGCGCGGGTGCACGCGGCCGCCTGGAAGGAGATGTTCGACGCGTACCTGCGCGAGCGGTCGCAGCGGACGGACGAGCCCTTCCGCCCGTTCGAGCTCCCCGGCGACTACGCCGCGCACGTCGACGGGAAGCTGCGCCAGGACGGCGTCCGCTCGTTCCTCGCCTCGCGGGGGATCGTCCTCCCCGACGGCTCGCCCGACGACCCGCCGGCCGCCGAGACCGTGCACGGGCTGGGCAACCGCAAGAACGAGCTCGTGCTCGAGCTGATCGAGCGCGACGGGGTGGAGGTGTACGCGGGGTCGGTCCGCTTCGTCGAGGCGGCGCGCGACGCGGGGCTGCGCCGCGCGGTCGTCTCCGCGAGCCGGAACACGCGCGCGGTGCTCGCCGCCGCCGGGATCGAGGAGCTGTTCGAGGCGCGCGTGGACGGCGTCGTCGCGGGCGAGCGCGGCCTGCGCGGCAAGCCGGCGCCCGACACGTTCCTCGCCGCCGCCGAGGAGCTCGGGGTGGAGCCCGCCCGCGCCGCCGTCTTCGAGGACGCGCTCGCCGGCGTCGAGGCCGGCCGCGCAGCGCCGTTCGGCTGGGTCGTGGGGGTCGACCGCGCCGGCCACGGCGATGCGCTTCGCGCCCGCGGCGCGGACGTCGTGGTCGCCGACCTCTCCGAGCTCCTGCACGAGCGGTGATCGACCCGGGCACCCTCTCGGTCGAGCCGTGGGCGGTCGCCGAGCGCGACCTGCGGCTCGATCTGCTCGCGGAGACGGAGACGCTGTTCGCGCTCTCGAACGGCCATCTCGGGCTGCGCGGGAACCTGGACGAGGGCGAGCCGCACGGCATCCCGGGCACCTACCTGAACGGGTTCTTCGAGAGCGTGCCGCTGCCGTATGCCGAGGGCGGCTACGGCTACCCCGAGGAGGGGCAGACGCTGATCGACGTCACGAACGGCAAGCTCATCCGCCTGCTGGTCGACGACGCCGCCTTCGACGTCGCCTACGGGAAGCTCGGCCGCCACGAGCGCGTGCTCGACCTGCGCGACGGCGTCCTGCGCCGCGAGGTCGAGTGGACGACGCCGCCCGGGAAGACCGTCCGCATCCGCTCGACCCGGCTCGTCTCGTTCGTCCACCGCGCGATCGCGGCCGTCCGGTACGAGGTCGAGCCGGTCGGCGTGCCCGCGCGGGTCGTCGTCCAGTCTTCGCTCGTCGCGAACGAGCCCGTGCCCCGCCGCACCGACGATCCGCGCGAGGCGGCCGCGCTCCGCTCGCCGCTGGTTCCCGAGTACCACACCCACCGCGGGCTCGAGGTCGGGCTCGGGCACCGGGCTCGCGCGAGCGGTCTGCGGATCGCGGCCGCGCTCGACCACATGGTCGAGGGGCCCGACCGCACCGTCACCGCCGCCGAGAGCGAACACGATCTCGCCCGCGTCACGGTCAGCACGGAGCTGCAGCCCGGGCAGACGCTGCGGCTCGTCAAGCTGCTCGGGTACGGCTGGTCGAGCCGGCGCTCGCTGCCGGCCCTGCGCGACCAGGTCGACGCGGCGCTCGCCGCCGCCAGGCGCGACGGCTGGGAGGGGCTCTGCGCGGGGCAGCGCGCCTACCTCGACGACGTGTGGGAGCGGGCGGACGTCGAGCTGGACGGCGACCCTGAGCTGCAGCAGGCGGTCCGGTTCGCCCTCTTCCAGGTCGTCCAGGCGGCCGCCCGCGCCGAGGGGACGGCCATCCCCGCGAAGGGGCTGACCGGCCGCGGCTACGACGGGCACGCCTTCTGGGACACCGAGCAGTACACGCTGCGCGCGCTCTCGTACATCGCGCCCGACGCCGCCCGCGACGCGCTGCTGTGGCGGCACGCGACCCTGCCGAAGGCGTGCGCGCGGGCGCGCGAGCTGCGGCTCGCCGGCGCGGCCTTCCCGTGGCGGACGATCCGCGGCGAGGAGTGCTCCGGCTACTGGCCCGCCGGGACGGCGGCCTTCCACGTCAACGCCGGCGTCGCCGACGCCGTTCGCCGCTACGTCCTCGCGAGCGACGACCGGCAGTTCGAGCAGGGGCCCGGCGTCGAGCTCCTGGTCGAGACGGCACGGCTGTGGTGCTCGCTGGGGCACCATGACGCCGCGGGCAGCTTCCGCGTCGACGGCGTCACGGGGCCGGACGAGTACTCGGCCCTCGCCGACAACAACGTCTTCACCAACCTGATGGCGGCCCGGAACCTGGTCGCGGCCGCCGACGCGGCCGAGCGGCACCCGGACCGCGCGGCGGAGCTCGGCGTCGACGAGGAGGAGCGGCGCGCCTGGCGGACGGCCGCCGGCGCGATCGCGATCCCCTTCGACGGCGAGCTCGGCGTGACCCAGCAGGCGGAGGGCTTCACGCGCTACCGCGCGTGGGACTTCGAGGCCGAGCCGCCGCGCGACCAGCCGCTGATGCTCCGCTACCCGTACTACCTCCTCTACTCCAGCCAGGTGGTCAAGCAGGCGGATCTCGTGTTCGCGCTCTACGCCTGCGGCGACCGGTTCGACGCCGAGCAGAAGCGGCGCGACTTCGAGTACTACGAGCCGCTCACGGTGCGCGACTCCTCGCTGTCCGCCTCGGTCCAGGCGGTCGTCGCGGCGGAGGTCGGTCACCTGGAGCTCGCGTACGCGTACTTCCGCGAGACCGCGCTGGTCGACCTGCGCGACCTCTCGGGCAACGCCGAGGACGGCGTCCACCTCGCGGCGCACGCGGGCGCCTGGCTGGTGGCGGTGGCCGGGTTCGGCGGGCTGCGCGACCACGACGGGACGCTCGCGTTCGCCCCGCAGCTCCCGCCCACACTGGGGCGGCTCGCCTTCCGCCTCGCGTACCGGGGCCGGCGCGTTCGCGTGGAGATCGAGGGCGACCGCGCCGCGTACGAGCTGCTCGCCGGCGAGCCGCTCGAGCTGCTGCACCGCGGCGAGCGGTTCACGCTCGCGGCCGGCGCGCCGCACGAGTTCGCCTGCCCGTCACCGCCGCCGCTCGAGCCGGTCGCGCCGCCGCGCGGGCGCCCGGCCGAGCGCCAGCACGCCGGCCTCGACTAGGCGGCGATGCGACGGCCGCCGGCCGCTCGACCGGCCGGCCGCTCTGACAAGATCCAGCGGATGCCGGTGCCGGCCGCCCCCGCCGTCCGTCTCGCGACGACCGCGGGCGTCGAGCTGCGAGCGCACGCGCGGGCGCCCGCCCGCGGCGTCGTGACGGGCGAGGCCCGGCCGTAACGAGAGGGCGTCCGCAGCGCGGACGCGGGTGGTCGTCGACGAGCGCTGACCCCACCCGCAGCTCGGCCGTGCCCGCCGGCTGCGCACGACGGGCGGTCACCCCGGCGTGACGACGACGACCGACGCGCCGGCCGGCCGGACCGCCTGGGCGCGGAACGTCGCCGTCCCGCTCCGGGCGTTCCTCCACACCGAGACGAGCGGCGGTCTCGTGCTGCTCGCCGCGGCGCTCGCGGCTCTCGCGTGGGTCAACTCGCCGTGGGGGTCCAGCTACGAGGCGCTGTGGTCGACCGAGCTCGTCCTCCGGCTGGGCGACTGGTCGGTCGGCGGCGATCTCCACTTCTGGATCAACGACGGCCTGATGGCGATCTTCTTCTTCGTCGTCGGCCTCGAGGTTCGGCGGGAGTTCGACATGGGCGAGCTGCGCGACCGGCGCCGCGCGGCGGTGCCGCTCGTCGCCGCCGTCGGCGGCATGGCTGTGCCGATCGCGATCTACCTGCTGGCCACCGGCGGCACGGGGGCGGTCGGCGGATGGGGCATCGTCATGCCCACCGACACCGCGTTCGCGCTCGGCGTCCTGGCGGTCGCCGGGCGGCGGGCGCCGCAGCGGCTGCGCGCGTTCATCCTCACCGTCGTGATCGCCGACGACGTCGGCGTCCTGCTGGTGATCGCATTCGCGTACACCGGCGACCTCTCGCTGCCCGCGCTGGCGGCCGCGGCAGCGCTGTACGCGTCGCTCGCTGCCTGCCGGCGCCTGGGGATCGGCGGGCCGCCGCTCTACACGCTGCTAGCGGTCGGCGTCTGGCTGGCGACGGCGAAGTCGGGCGTGCACGCGACGATCGCCGGAGTGGTCATGGGGCTGTCGATCACCGCGCGCCCGCCTGAGCGGGAGGAGCTCGAGGAGGTGACCGCGGTCACTCGGCTGCTCCGCGAGCAGCCGACCGCGAAGGTCGCCCGCGCCGCCCGCCGCCGCCTGCTGGGCGCCGTCTCGCCGAACGAGCGCCTGCAGTACGGGCTGCACCCGTGGTCGAGCTTCGTGATCGTCCCGCTGTTCGCGCTCGCGAGCGCGGGTGTGCACCTCGAGGGCGAGCTGCTCGCGCGCGCGGCGCGCTCGCCGGTGACGCTCGGGATCCTCCTCGGCCTCGTGCTGGGGAAGTTCCTCGGCATCTCGCTCGCTACCCTGGTCGCGGCCCACCCGCGGCTGTTCCGGCTGCCGCTGACGGTCGAGCTGCCGCCGGTCTTCGGCGGGGCGGCCGTCGCGGGGATCGGCTTCACGCTCTCGCTGCTGATCGCCGGGCTCGCCTTCGACGGCCCGACGCTCGAGGAGGCGAAGGTCGGGATCCTGGGCGCGTCGATCGGCGCGGCGCTGCTCGCGTTCGCGGTCTTCCGGGTGCTCGCCCGCATCCCCGAGTCGGCCCTGCGTCGCAGCGGGCTCGTCGCGGCCCCTCCGCTGACCGACCTCGCGCTGCCGGTCGATCCGGCGCGCGACCACGTCCGCGGCGGCGCCGACGCGCCGGTTACGCTGCTCGAGTACGGCGACTACCAGTGCTCGTTCTGCGGGCAAGCAGAGATGGCGATCGGGCTCCTCCTGCGCGAGCACGGGAGCGAGGTGCGCTACGCCTGGCGCCACCTGCCGCTGACCGACGTCCACCCGAACGCCCAGCTCGCGGCGGAGGCGGCCGAGGCGGCAAGTGCCCAGGGGAGGTTCTGGGAGATGCACGACCGCCTCCTCGCCCACCAGGATGCGCTGCTGCTTCCCCACCTGCGCCGGTACGCGCGCGAGATCGGCCTCGACGAGGAGCGGTTCTGGGACGAGCTCCGCGGTCGGGCGCATGCGCCGCGCGTGGCCGAGGACGTGGACAGCGCGGACGCGAGCGGGGTCACCGGGACGCCCAGCTTCTTCGTCAACGGACGCCGCCACGAGGGCGCGTACGACGCGGACACGCTGGCGCGCCTCGTCCGCGAGGCCGACGCGGCCGGGCGGGGCGCTGCCGTGCCGCGGTGAGCCGCGCGCCCTCGCTCCGCAACGGGCCGCCCCGTCCTGCCCTCGCCGGTTTCGTACCGCTCTGCCGAGTGGAAGCGCCTCGACGGTCGCGCGCGGTCGGTGGAGCGCGAGCCGCCGGCGTGCGACGCACTACGGCCTGGCGCCGCCTGCCGCGCGCGGCTCGGCGCGCGTTCCACTCCACGCCGATCGCATCGCGGGACGGAGCCTCGTGCGCCTCGGCGCACGACGTGCCGCATTCGCGAAGCCCTAGGAGTACGCGTCGCTCGCGCGCCGGTCGCCCGGCTGGACGAGGCCGGTCTCGTAGGCGAGCACGACAGCCTGCACCCGGTTCCGGAGGTCGAGCTTGGTGAGGATGTGCGTCAGGTGCGTCTTGACCGTCGCCTCGGAGACGACGAGCTGCGACGCGATCTCGGCATTCGACAGCCCGCGCGCAACGAGCGCGAGCACGGTCAGCTCGCGCTCCGTCAGCCCGGCGAGCTCAGGGGGCTTCGCCGTGCCGGGCGGGGGGCGCCGGACGAACTGCTCCACCAGCCGGCGCGTGATCGCGGGCGCCAGCAGCGCGTCGCCCGCGGCGACGACGCGGACGGCCTCGGCCAGCTGCTCGGGGCGCACGTCCTTGAGCAGGAACCCGCTCGCGCCCGCCTTCATCGCCTCGTAGACGTACTCGTCGGCGTCGAACGTCGTCAGCATCAGGACGCGGGGTCCGCCGCTGTCCGCGAGCAGCCGCCGGGTGGCTTCCAGGCCGTCCAGGTCGGGCATCCGGATGTCCATCAGCACGACGTCGGGCTGCGACTCGTGAGCCCGCGCAAGCGCCTCCCGGCCGTCGCCCGCCTCGGCCACGACGGCGATGTCGGGCTGCGAGTCGAGGATCAGGCGGAACCCGCCGCGGACGAGCGCCTGGTCGTCCGCGATCAGGACGCGGATCACCGCGGAGCGCCGTCCAGCGGCAGGGTCGCCCGGACGGCGTAGCCGTTCTCGCCCCGCGGACCCGCCTCGAGCTCGCCGCCGTAGAGCGCGACCCGCTCCCGCATGCCGACCAGCCCGTGGCCGGCGCGGCCGTTCGCGGCGACACGGCCGTCGTTGGTGACCACGACCTCCAGCGCGCCGGGCAGGTAGCGGAGGGCGACCTCGGCCCGCGCAGGCCCGGCATGCTTGAGGGCGTTCGTCAGCGCCTCCTGGACGACGCGATACGCCGCGAGGTCGACGCCCGGAGGGAGCGGCTGCGCCTCCCCCGCGACGACCAGCTGCACGGGGAGGCCCGCGCGGCGCACGTGCTCGACGAGGGAGCCGAGCTCCGCTACACCGGGCTGGGGCACGAGCGCGGCCGGCTCCTCGTCGCCTCGCAGGATGCCGAGCAGGCGGCGCATCTCGGCGAGCGCCTGCCGGCCCGTCTCCTCGACGGCCAGGAGCGGTTCTCGCGCGCGCTCGGGAGTCTCGTCGAGGAGGACACGCGCGGCCCCCGCCTGGACGGTCATGACGCTCACGCTGTGGGCGATGACGTCGTGGAGCTCGCGCGCGATCCTGGCGCGCTCCTCGGCGACCGCGGACTCGTGCCGCCGCTGCAGGCGTTCGGCACGCAGCTCCAGCTCGTCCGCCCGCCGCCCGCGTTCGCCGACCGCGCGGCCGAGCGCCCACGACGCCGTCCCGATCACGTACATCAGGAACAGGCTCGCGAGCGAGGTGAAGTCGTTCACGAAGACGGAGGCGATCGTCGCGTACCCGAGCGTCGCGCCGGCGATCGCCAGCCGCAGGTCGGGATGGGTGCCCGCGACCCAGAAGGCCGCCAGCACGGCGATCACGTTGACCTGCGACTGGACGACGGTCTCCCCGGGCAGGAACGACTCGGCCGCGAGCGTGGCCAGCACGATCGCCGGAGCGCCGAGCGGGTAGCGGCGGCGCAGCAGGAGCGGGAGGCTCCAGAAGAGCGCGGCGACCGCGGCGACGAGGTGCGGCGTCTCGGTCGGCTCGAACCAGAGCTCGGCCTGCGCCGCGACCGCCAGCGCGACGACGAGGGCGTCGATCCCGCGGCGGACGAGCAGCGAGCGCGTGCGCACGCACCCACGGTAAACCGGACCGGCCGCCCGCGCATCCACCTCGGCGAGGATCCCCCTCGCACCAGCGTCTGATCACCACTCCACCGCGCGTCGGAGAAACGCGGCCCCCGATATCGGCCTCCGCGGCGAGCCGAAATCAGGCCCCGCGCCGACGAGATGCGGCCTGCCGCGTCGTAGCGTCGTTCGCTGACCCCGGCCAGCGAGCGAAAGGTGACCAGGATGCACGTGGAGACGCCCCCCGCCTCGGCGAACGGCCCGTCGGGACCGCCGGTCCGCGTCGCCGCCCGCGACGTGACCCGCCGCTACGGCGCGGGCGACACCGCCGTCGACGCGCTCCGGGGCGTCTCGCTCGCCGTGGAAGAGGGTCAGCTGACGGCCGTCATGGGGCCGTCCGGCTCGGGCAAGTCGACGCTGATGCACATCCTCGCGGGCCTCGACCGGCCGAGCGAGGGCCAGGTCTGGATCGACTCGACCGAGATCGGGCAGCTCGGCGACGCCGAGCTCACCGCCCTTCGGCGGGCGCACGTCGGGTTCATCTTCCAGTTCTTCAACCTGCTGCCGATGCTGACCGCGGGGGAGAACGTCAGCCTGCCGCTCGAGCTCGCCGGGGCGAACGGCGACAGAGCCTGGGTCGACGAGCTGATCGAGCGGGTCGGCCTCGCGGCGCGGCGCGACCACCGTCCCTCCGAGCTCTCGGGCGGACAGCAGCAGCGCGTCGCGATCGCACGGGCGCTCGTCTCGCGCCCGACGGTCGTGTTCGCCGACGAGCCGACCGGCAACCTCGACTCGTCGACGAGCGCCGAGATCCTCGAGCTGCTGCGCCATTCGGTCGACGCCTACGGCCAGACGACGGTCATGGTCACCCACGACGCGAACGCGGCCGCGGTGGCCGATCGCGTGCTCTTCCTCGCCGACGGCCGCATCGTCAGGGAGATCGGCCGCTGCAGTGCGCGCGACGTCCTCGCGGTGCTGGAAGAGGTCTCCCGCGGATGAGGCGCGTCGCGCTCAGGGGGCTCGCCGGGCGCAAGCTCCGCTCGCTGCTGACGGGTCTCGCGATCGTCCTCGGCGTCGCGATGGTCAGCGGCAGCTTCGTCCTCACCGACACGATCGGCCGCAGCTTCGATCGAATCTTCGACGACTCCTTCGAGAACGCCGACGTCGTGGTGAGCGCGAAGGAGGCGACCTCGTCGTCGGCTTCGCGAGACGCGCCGGCCTTCCCGGCCACCGTGCTCGACGAGGTCGAGCGCCTCGACGCCGTCGCCGCCACCCTTCCCTCGATCGAGGACGAGGCACGGCTCGTCGGCGCGCAGGGCGAGCTTCTCGCAGCGGTGGACAGCAGCCTCGCGTTCGGGGTCGACGGTGGGCGGAACGACGAGCTGAATCCCCTGAGGCTGCTCGAGGGCGAGTGGCCGCAAGGGCCGGGGACGGTCGCGATCGACGCCGGGAGCGCGGACGGCGAAGGGCTCGGAGTCGGGGACTCGATCGGCGTGGTCGCGAACGGTCCGGTCCGGGACTACCGCATCGCGGGGATCGTGCAGTTCGGCTCGTCGACCTCGATCGGCGGCCTGACGATCGCGGTCTTCGATCTCGCGACCGCGCAGGCGCTGTTCGCGAAGCGTGACAGGCTCGACGCGATTCAGGTCGCAGGCGTCGACGGCGTCGCGTCCGCCGAGCTCGCGGCCGAGATCCGTCCGCTGCTGCCGGAGACGGCGCGGGTGCGGACCGCGGCCGCGCAGGCCGAGCAGCAGAGCAAGGACACGCGCTCCGGGCTCGGCTTCATCCAGTACGTCCTGCTCGCCTTCGGCGGGATCGCCCTCTTCGTCGGCAGCTTCGTGATCGCGAACACGCTCTCGATCACGGTCACGCAGCGCGTGCGGGAGCTTGCCACGCTGCGGACGATCGGGGCGTCGCGACGCCAGGTCCTGTGGTCGGTCGTCCTCGAGGGGGCGCTGATCGGTCTCCTCGCCTCCGTCGTCGGGCTCTTCGTCGGGCTGGCGATCGCGCTGGCGCTGAACGAGCTGCTGGCCGCGCTCGGGATCGAGCTTCCGAGCGGGGGCCTGGTCCTCGCGCCGCGCACGGTGGTCGTTAGCGTGCTCATCGGGACGGGCATCGCAGTGGCCGCGAGCCTCCGTCCCGCGCTGCGCGCGACGCGGGTGCCGCCGATCGCCGCCGTGCGCGAGGGCGCCGTGCTCCCCGCGTCGCGACTCGCCAGGCTCGGCCTGCCTGTCGCCCTCGCGGTGGTCGGAGTGGCCGTCGCGCTGCTCGCCTACGGAGTGTTCGCCGACGGGCTGGCGACCGTGGCCCGGCTGCTCGCGATCGCGGGCGGGACGCTGCTCCTGTTCCTGGGCGTCGCGCTGCTCGCGCCGCGGCTCGTCAGCCCGCTGGCCTGGCTGCTCGGCTGGCCGGGCGCGCGGCTGGGCGGCGTCGCGGCGAGGCTGGCGCGCGAGAACGCCGCGCGGAATCCGGGCCGGACCGCGACGACGGCGGCCGCGCTGATGGTCGGGCTCGCGCTCGTCACGTTCGTCTCCATCCTCGGCCAGGGACTGCGTACGTCATTCAGCGAGTCCGTCTCGGAGCTGTTCGTGGCCGACTACTCGCTGAACGCCGGCAACGACCCGCTCAACCGGTCGGCGGCGGGGGCGGCCGCGCGCGCCGAGGGCGTCGAGGTCGTCTCCGCGATCCGGGGCGACGACGCGCAGGCGCTCGGCGAGCGCGTGCACGTGAACGGCGTCGAGCCGAACGTCGGAGAGGTCCTCCAGCTCACGTGGGAAAGCGGTTCCGACCGAGTCCCGGCCGAGCTCGGCTCCGCGGGCGCATTCGTGAAGGACGAGTACGCCGAGGAGCACGGCCTGCGGATCGGCTCCCGGCTCGCGCTGAGGACGCCGACCGGCGACGTCGTGCCGCTTCGCGTCGCGGGCGTGTTCGCCGAGCCGACCGGCGGCTCGCCGTTCGGCGAGATCGCCGTGTCGAGCGCTAGGTTCGACCGCTCCTTCACGAGCCGCGACAGCGAGTTCACCTTCGTGAACATGCGCGGGGGCGTGACGGCGGCGAACACGGCGGCGCTCGAGCGGGCCGTCGCCGCCTTCCCCGAGGCGACCGTCGAGACGCGCGACCAGTTCCGCGATCGGCAGCTCAGTCAGCTCGACGCCGTGCTGAACGCGCTCTACGCGCTGCTCGCCCTGTCCGTGATCGTCAGCCTGCTCGGCATCGTCAACACGCTCGTCCTGAGCGTGTTCGAGCGCACGCGCGAGCTCGGGATGCTGCGAGCGATCGGCATGTCGCGTCGCCAGGTGCGACGGATGATCCGGCACGAGAGCATCGTCACCGCCCTGATCGGGGCGGCGCTCGGCATCGCGGTCGGCGTCTTCCTCGCCGCGCTCGTCACGCGGACGCTGTCCGACCAGGGAATCGTGTTCGCGCTGCCCTACGTCACGCTGGTCGTCTTCGTCGCGGTCGCGATCGCGGCGGGCGTGATCGCGGCGATCCTGCCCGCCCGCCGTGCGTCGCGGCTGAACGTCCTCCAGGCGCTCCAGTACGAATGACGGCGGCGGGCGCTACGCACCCGCTGGCGCTCGCCCGCGAGTGGGGCGGCGAGACGCTGGTGTTCCGCGGCGCGACCGCGGTCGCGCTCGTCCACGCACTCGACGACGCGTTCTTCCACCGCCAGCCCGGCGTCCCGCTCGGTCAGCACGCGCTCGCCGCGGCGGTCACGCTCGCCGCCGGCGTCGGGGCGGGCGTCGCCTTTCCGCGCCTCCGACCTGGCCTGCGGGCCGGGGTCGCGCTCGTGTTCGGGGTGTTCGCCACCGTGAACGGCGCGATGCACGTCGCCCACGTCGCCGTCGCCGAGATCGCCGGAAGCGACCTGACCGGCGTCCTGGCCGTCGCTGCGGGTGCCGTCCTGCTCGGGCTCGGCGTCGTCGTTCCGCTCCGCCACCGGGGCGAGCGCGCGGCAACACGCCGGCGACGCTGGGCCCGGCGCGTCGTCGCCGTCCTCGCCGGCGCACTGCTCGCGTACGCGGTCGTCCTTCCGGCGGCGCTGGCGATCGCGCTCACGCACAAGTACCGCGAGCCGATCGGGCAGCCGCCGAGCGCGGCCTACGAGCCGGTCGCGTTGACGTCGGCCGACGGCCTGCGCCTGTCCGGCTGGTATCGGCCGTCGGGAAACGGGGCCGCGGTGATCCTCGTGCACGGCGGCGGGGGCGACCGGACGGGCGCCGTTCGCCACGCCGAGCTGCTCGCGCGCCACGGCTACGGCGTCCTGCTCTACGACGCCCGCGGCCGCGGCGAGAGCGAGGGGAGCCCCACCGGCGCGCCCGGCTGGGGATGGGAGAACGACGTCGCGGGCGCGCTGGCATTCGTCCGCGAACGGCGCGACGTCGAGCCCGGTCGCATCGGCGCGCTCGGGCTCTCGACCGGCGCGCACGTGCTGATCGAGGTCGCCGCCGAGCGACGCGACCTGCGCGCCGTCGTGGCGGACGGCACGACCGCCCGCTCGTTCGCCGACTACCGGAACCTGCAGGGGATCGACTCCGCGGCGCCGTACTGGTGGTCGCTGTACACGGCGGCGCGCGTCCTCTCGGGCGCGGGGCCGGGCGCGCCGCTCGTCGATCTCGTCCGGCGTGTGTCGCCGACGCCGCTGCTGCTGATCGCGGCCGGCCGCGGAGTCCCGCTCGAGCGCGAGGTCAACCGCCTCTACGCCGAGGCGGCGCGCGAGCCGTTCGAGATGTGGGACCTGCCCGACGTCGGGCACACGGCAGCGATCCGCGAGCGCCCGGCCGAGTACGAGCGGCGGGTGGTCGGCTTCTTCGACCGCGCGCTCGGGCGGCGGGACCCGTGACCACCCGGCCCGCGCACGAGCGCCCGCTTGGTGAACGCGCCCCGGCGTGCGAACATCGAACCCTGCCGCTCCGCTCACCGACGAGAGACGCTGCGCTCGAGACCCCGCCCGGGCGTCTGTCGCTGGCTGCCGTGATGCCCTCGTACAACGACGTGCCGACCCGCTCGCTCCTTCGCGGCGTGCTCGACCACGTCGACACGCTCCTGCTCGTCGACGACGGCTCGGACCGCGACGTGGCGCGCGGGCTCGACGGGCTCGCGGCCGAGCTCGGGCTCGAGCTGCTCCGGCTCCCGTCGCGCGGCGGGAAGGGCTCCGCGGTCCGGGCGGGCGCCCGCCGGCTAGCCGGCCGCCACGACGCCGTGCTCGTCGTCGACGCGGACGGCCAGCACCCGCCGGCGGCCATCCCCGCGTTCGTCGCCGCAGCGCGCGACGCCGAGCTCGTGATCGGAGACCGGCTCGGCGATCTCTCCGCGATGCCCGTCCAGCGCCGGATCGCCAACCGTCTGACGCGCCGCCTGTTCGCCCTCGTCACGGGACACGACGTGCGCGACACCCAGAACGGGATGCGGCTCCTGCGCGGTCGCGCGCTCGACTCGCTCCCCGACGGGAGCTACGAAGCCGAGACGCGGCACCTGAAGCGCGCGCTGGCCGACGGCGTCCGGGTCACCTGGGTCGCGATCCCGGCGATCTACGGACGGGAGCGGAGCTCGTTCCGGCCGGTCGTCGACAGCTTGCGGGTTCTCGCGGCGCTCCTTACGCCGACCGGCGCGCGTCCGGCGCCCTCCCCCGCTTCCGCGACCGCGATCCAGCCGAGCGACGCATGACGCCACGCGAGCCCTTCTTCACCCAGCCGGCCCCGCTCCCCCCTGCGCGCGAGCGCGTCCCGGCCGCGAACGACGAGATCCTGCTCGTCGCCAACCCGAACGCGACCCGACTGCGCGACGGCGACCAGATCGCGGAAGCGCGCCGCCTGCTCGAGGCCGCGGGCGCGCGCGTCGAGCTCCGCGTCCCCCGGAACCTGCAGGAGCTGGAGGCCAGCTTCGACCCGCTCGACTGCGGTCGGCGCATCGCGCTGCTGGGCGGCGACGGGACGCTGCACGCGGTCGCGAACCTCTTCCCCTGCCCGCAGCACGAGATCGCGATCCTCCCCGTCGGAGGGGCGAACAACGTCGCGCAGAGCCTCGGCGTCCCGCTCGACCTGCGCGCCGCGGCTGAGAACGCCGTCCGGGGCGTGACGCGGCCGCTCGACCGCATCGTCGCCTCGACGCCGGAGCAGCGCTACGCCGCGATCGAGGGCGTCAGCGTCGGTTTCCAGGCGATGGCGCGCGCCCGCTACCGCGGCGAGAACTCGACGGCGATCTGGGCTGCGCTAAGCGCCGGCCTCGGCGTCATGGTGACCTTCCGGGCCCCGTGCGTCGAGGTCGACTCCGACGAGCGGCGCGTCTCGGGGCCGGTCGACCAGCTCTTCGTCGCCAACCTGCGCCGGTACGCGTTCGGCCTGCAGGTGGCCCCCCACGCCGACCCGTCCGACGGCCTGGCCGACGTAATCTCGATCCGCCGAAGAGGCCGCCTGTCGCTCGTGCCGATGCTCGCCCGCCTGAAGCGCGGCTCGCATCTCGGCCGGCCGGGCGTCGACGTCTGGCGGGCGCCGCGGCTCCGGATCGACACCGGGGGCCGCTCGCCGGTGATCTGCGACTCCACGAACCTCGGGACCGGGCCCGTGGAGCTCCAGGTCGAGGCCGGTGCCCTGACGGTCGTCGTACCTGCGGGTTGAGCCGATGACCTCCCTGTCGTTCCGCCGGGCCTCCATCCCGCTCGCCGACGCCGGGGTCCTCGCGCTGATCGCGTTCGCGGCGGCGTCGATCGCGGCCGGACTCGCTCGCTCGGTGACGACCGTGTACCTGCCGCTCGTGCTCGAGCACATCCGTGACGCGCCCGGGCTGATCGGAACGGTGATGCTCATCAACCCGCTCGCGGGCGCCGTCGTGCCGCTCGTCGCCGGCATCTGGAGCGACCGCCTCCGCGCCCGCGGGCGGAGCGGCCGCCTGCCCTTCATCCTCGGCGGGAGCCTGCTCGCGTCGGGCGGGCTGCTCGCCGTCGCGCTCGGGCACGGGACGAGCTACCTCGTCCTCGCCGGCGCGGGCCTGCTCGCCTACGTCGGCATCAACGCGCTGCAGACCGTCCACCGGACGCTCGTGGCCGACTGCTTCCCGCCGGAGCGGCGGCCTCGCGGAAACAGCGCGCAGGAGATCGCCATCCTCGTGGGCAGCCTCGTCGGGATCACGGCCGGCGGCCTTCTCGTGGAGGTCGACCGCTGGCTTCCGTTCGCGGTCGCGGCGCTCGTGGTGCCGCTGCTGGCCGTGCCGACGCTCCTCCGCGTCCGCGAGCCCGCGACCACCGTCGATTCGCGCCCCGAGCTACGGCCTGCGCGGTCCTACCTCGCCGCCGCGCGGCGCCCCGGCGTCCGCAACTTCCTCGTCGCGGAGGTGCTCTGGACGGCCGGGTACGTGGCGCTGCCGTCGTTCTTCGTGCTCTACGCCGACCGTGTACTCGGTCTCAGCCCCGCCACCGCCGCGATCTGGCTCGCCGGGTTCGGCGTCGCGACCGGGGCGGCGATCGTCGTCGGCGGCCGGGTGCGCGAGCCCGCCCGGCAGGCTCCGCTCCTCGCGCTCGGCGTCGCGCTGATGGGCGGAGGCTTCCTGCTGGTCGCGTTCTCCAGTCAGCTGTGGCTCGTCGGGCTCGGGTTGATCCCCGCGGCGGTGGGGTTCGGCCTGATCTCGGCGCTCGCGTTCCCGCTGCTCGTCTCGCTCACGCGGGGGGGCGAAGAGGGCACCTACTCGGCGCTCTACCACTCCGTCCGCGCGCTGGCGGCGACCGTCGCGCTCCCGGCGGCCGGCTGGACGATCGCCGTGACGGACAGCTATCGCGCGCTGTTCGTCTTCGGAGGGCTGGTCACGCTGGCCGCGCTCGTCCCGCTGCTTCGTGCGTGCTGGCTCGGAACCCGGGTCGTCCCGGGGCTGTCGCTGCCGCGCCGGCTAGGGAGCGCGCGCTTCTGGTGGAGCTGGCTGGGAGCAGGCGCCGCGGTCTGGCTCGCCGTGCTCGGGTTCGGCGTGCTCCTCGACCCGACGCCCCTCCAGGAGCTCGACGAGCGGCTCTTCCTGGCGGTCAACGGTCTCGGCCACGGCCCTGACTGGCTCTGGGACATCTTCAACCCGAACACACGGAACTACGTCATCCTCGTGACGCTCGCGTTCGCGCTCGCGCTCGCGATCCGCCCTCGCTACGCGCTGCACCTGCCGGCGCTCGCGGCGCTCTCGTTCGGCCTGGCGATCTTCCTCATGGAGTCGATCTACTGGCTTTTCGCGCGCGACCGGCCGGAGGAGGCGCTGGGCGCCGAAGCGCATCTCGCCGGTCACAGCTGGGCGCCGTTCGAGTCGTACCCGAGCGGACATGCCGGCGCGACGGCGGCGCTCGTGACCGCGATCACGCTCGGGCTCGTCCGGATGGGCGTGCGCCCGTGGCTGACCGCCCCCCTCTGGCTCTACCTCGGCGCCATCCTGTTCACACGTGTGCTCTTCGGCGCGCACTTCCCGTTCGACGTGCTCACGGGAGCGATCGTGGGGATCGCAGCGGCCCGCCTCGTGGACGCGCTCCTCGAGACGATCGGCGTCTGGGGCGCGCCGCTCCCGGACCGTCGCCAGCTACGTGAGCTCAGGGCCCGGCCGGCGTCGGCGGCCGCCCCCGAGCGCGGTCTCTAGCCCGGCCGACCCGTTGTCTGCGGCAGACGTCCCGCCGATGGGCCGCGGCGCGACCTCCCGCGCGGCCGATCGCGCGGCGCGCAGCCTCGGTACGACGCGACGCGTCAGCGCAGCGGACGCGAGGCCGATCGTCGTACCGAGTACCGCGCCGACGAGGACGTCGGTCGTAAAGTGGACGCCGAGGTAGACGCGCGAGAGCGCGACGAGCGCCGCGAGGCCGAACAGGGGCAACCGGAGGCGAGGATGGAACGCGCTCACCGCGGCGGCGGCTGCGAAGGCGGTCGTCGCGTGCCCCGACGGGAACGAGTACCCCTCCGGCAGGGAGACGGCCGCGCTCACCGACGCATCCGCGAGCGGCGGGCGCGCGCGCTCGAACAGCTCCTTCAGCAGACCCGACCCCATCCCGGCCAGGAGCACGGCGACCGCGGCGGCGGTCGTACAGGTCGGGAGGCGGCGCCGCGCCCGGATGTCGCCGACCCCGCCGACCGCGGCGATCAGAAGGCTCTTCACCCACCAGGCCGAGAGGAAGACGAACGTCGCGGTAAGCGGGCCGGACCGAATCCCCTCGAACCACTCGCTCGCGAGCCGGTCCCACTCGGCGAAGAACGCCACCGCCATCGGACGAACGGTAGCGCGTCGGATGCGCGGGAGCGGCGACGCGGGTCGCGAGCGCGAGCCGATCGTCGACGCCGCGTCGATGCCGGCCCGGCGGGCGTGCGCATCGCCTCGCGCGCGAGGCGAGCGCTACTTGAGCAGCAGGCGCTCCAGCCGCCGGTCGGCGACGACGAGGCCGGCCGCCCCCATCGCGAGCAGGTAGGCCGCGTGCAGGAGGAGCCCGGGCCCGACCATCCCGAGCGTCAGGCCGCGGAGGAGCTCCACGCCGTGGTACAGCGGCGTCAGCGGCAGGACCCAGCGGATGGACTCCGGGTAGCTGGCGAGCGGGATGAAGGTGGCCGAGAAGAGGAAGAGCGGCAAGGTCACGACGTTGACGAACTCGGTGTCGGCCCACGAGCGGACGAAGGTGACGGCGACCAGCCCGACGCCGCCGAACGCCGCGCCGACGAGCAGCGCCGCCGGGACGGCTGCCACCGCCCAGGGCGACTCGACCAGGCCGAGCGCGAGCATCACCACCATGAACCCGGTCGCGTACAGCGCGCCGCGCATGAGTGCGTAGACGAGCTCGCCGAGCGCGACGTCGCGCACGCGGAGCGGCGTCGCGAGCACGCCCTCGTACGTCCGCGCGAACTTCAGCTTCGCGAACACGTTGATCGTCGACTCGTAGACGGCGCCGTACATCGCCGCCGCCGCGAGCATCGCGGGCGCGACGAACTCCCGGTAGCTGACGGTGCGCCCGTCCACCTCGACCCCGCCGACGAGCGCGCCGACGCCGACGCCCAAGCCGAGCAGGTAGAAGACCGGCTCGAAGAACCCGGAGACGACCAGCAGCCAGTTGCGGCGGCCCGACAGGACGTTCCGCTGCACGAGCCGCCAGGCGAGGAGGCCGTGCGCGGGCGGGGCGGCGACGAGGCGGGCCGCGGCGCTCGTGGTCGTCACTGGCGGAGCCTCCGCTCGAGGGCACGCGTTGCGAGGACCGCGCCGAGCGCCAGCAGCGCCAGCAGGTAGCCGACGTGCACCAGCGCGGCGGCCGCGTCGACGTCGCCGGCGGCGAGCGAGCGGCAGAGCGCGACCCCGTGCCAGAGCGGGGTCGCCCACGCGACGGGCTCGAGCCACCCCGGCAGCCGCTCGAGCGGGAAGAAGGTGCCCGAGAGCAGGAACATCGGCAGCAGCACGAAGCGGAAGATCCCGGTCAGCGCCAGGCTGCTGTCGACGGAGGCGGAGACCGCCGCGAGCGGGGCGGCGAACGCGAGCCCGCAGAGGACGGCCGCCGCGGGCGCGAGCGCGGCGAGCGGGGACGTGAAGGCGCCGAACGCGGCCGCGACCGCCGCGAAGACGACCGTGCCGACCGCGAGCCGCAGGCACGCCCACGCGAGCACGCCGGCGAGCAGCTCCGGCACGCGGACGGGGGTGGCCGCGATAGCGTGGTAGCTGCGAACCCACCGGAGCCCGGCCATCACCGGGAACGCGCCCTCGCCGGCGCCGAGCTGCATCGCGGTCGCCGCCAGCAGGCCGGGCGCGACGAACTCGAGGTAGCTGAGGCCGCCCAGGTCGGCCCCGCGCCGGTCGACGAGGTCGCCGAGCAGGACGCCCACCGAGAGCAGGAAGAAGATGGGGTTGAGGAACGAGATCGTGACCGTCGCCCGCCACGTGCGCCGGTACGTGCGCGCGTTCCAGGCGAGCACCATCGCGGCGCGGTAGAGCGAGCCCGGTGCGGGCGCGGGGGCGCGGGCGGCGAGGGCGGTCACGTCAGTCGACGAGCGTACGGCCGGTGATCGAGAGGAAGACGTCCTCGAGCGTGCTGCGGCGGACGAGCACGCTGTCGGGCTCGACGCCGCGCGCGTGGACGGCGGCCACCGTCGCGTCGCCGTCGTCCGTCCCGATCAGGACCCGGTCGGCCAGCACCTCGACCCGCTTCCCGACGCCGTCCAGCGTGCCGGCGCGTCCGTCCCCGCCCGCCGCGAACCGCAGCTCGACGACCTCGCGCTCGACGTAGCGCGCGATCAGCTCGCGCGGCGAGCCCTCGGCCACGATCCGCCCCCGGTCCATGACGACCAGGCGGTCGCAGAGCTGCTCGGCCTCGTCCATGTAGTGCGTCGTCAGGACGAGGGTGACCCCCTGCTGCTTCAGCCGGTACAGGCGCTCCCAGACGGCGTGCCGCGCCTGCGGGTCGAGGCCGGTCGTCGGCTCGTCGAGCAGCATCAGCTCCGGGGCGTTGACCAGCGCGCGGGCGATCGTCAGCCGGCGCTTCATCCCGCCCGAGAGCGGCTCGACGCGGTGGTCGCGCCGCTCGGCGAGCTGGACGAACTCGAGGAGCTCCTGCGCCCGCTCGCGCACCAGCTTGGCGGGCAGGCCGAAGTAGCGCCCGTACACGAACAGGTTCTCGAACACCGTCAGCTCGAGGTCGAGGTTGTCCTGCTGGGGCACGACCCCCAGCCGCTGGCGGATCGCCGGGCCGTCGGCCGCCGGGTCGAGCCCGAACACCAGCAGCTCGCCGCCCGCGCGCGGCGAGACGGCGCCGATCATGCGCATCGTCGAGCTCTTGCCGGCTCCGTTCGGCCCGAGGAAGCCGAAGGTCTCGCCCGCGACGACGGCGAAGTCGACCGAGTCGACGGCGAGGAAGTCGCCGAAGCGCTTGCTCAGCCCGCGGGCCTCGACCACGGGACGCCTCGTGCCGTCCACGGCGCTCACGCTACCCATCTCGCTCGCCAATGGCGGACGGGCGGCCCGGCGTCCGCGTGCCAGACGCCGACGAGCGCGGCATGCCTGGACGCCCCGATCGGCGCGGTCTGGGATGCGATCTACGACTCGGCCGCGTGGCCCCGCTGGTGGAGGGGCGTCGTGCGCGCGACGAAGCTGCGGGAGGGCGACGACGACGGCGTGGGCGCGCTCTGGCGCTTCACCTGGCGCAGCCGGCTCCCCTACGACCTCGAGTTCGAGTCGGAGACGACGCGGGTCGAGCGTCCGCACCTGCTCGAGGGCCGCGCGCGCGGCGAGCTCCGGGGCGTCGGGAGGTGGAGGCTGTACGAGGGGCGCGGAACCGCCGTCGTGTACGAGTGGGACTTCGAGCGGTCGACTAGCTAGCTGCCGCCGGCGCCGCGCTCGTCGACGGTGAAGGCGAGCATCATCCCGCCCTCGTGGTGCTCGGCGATGTGGCAGTGCGCCATCCAGACCCCGGGGTTGGTGACGTCGAGCAGGAGGTCGACCGTCTGGCCGGTCGGCACGAGGACGGTGTCCTTCCAGACGAGGTTCGGCTCGACGACGCCGTCGCGGGCGAGGACGAGGAAGCGTCCCGCCCCGTGGACGTGGAACGGATGGTGCATCGGATGGTCGGAGTCGAGCTCGTTGACGAGCCGGATCTTCACGCGGTCGCCGACGCGGAACCGCCAGTCGATCGCGGCGCCCTCCGCACCGGTCGCCCGGTCGACGAGCTTCCAGCGGGTGTTGGCCGGGGTGGTCATCCGGTTCACCTCGACCATGTCGTCCTCCCACTCGATGCCGCCGGCGTCGTGGCCGTGCCCGCCGTCGCCGTGGCCGCCGTGGTCGGCGGAACCGGCCGCTCCGTGCGCGACCAGCTGGGCCGGGACGAGCTTCATCCCGCACCTCGGGCAGCGGCCGGGCGCGTCGCTCCGCACCTCGCGGTGCATCGGGCAGGCGTACGCGATCGGGGCGGTCGCCGTCGCGAGCAGCTTCATGCCGCACTTCGGGCAGCGACCGGGCTCGCCGGCGATCACCTCCGGGTGCATCGGGCAGACATAGGCGATCGTCCCGCCGGGCGGCACGTCGGGCTCGCCGAGGTCCATCTCGGCCACGAGGGCGAGCGTCTTGTCGGGCTCGGCGTCGAGGAACGGAGCGATCCGCTCGCGCTCTGCCGCCAGGTCGGCGCTCGTGCGGAGCACGGCGAACTCCCGAGCGAGCGAGGGCTCCGCGCGCTCCTCGCCGACCTGGATCGTCGCCAGGGGGTAGGTCGCGTCGGGCGTGCGGTGCTCGAGCGCCAGCGAGCCCGGCTCCTCGAACAGCACGTCGACGACCGCCCGCTCAGACGGCGCGAGCAGCACGGCCTCGACGAACGCCTCGTGCTCGCAGCGCCCGCTGTCGCCGCCGACGAGCTTCATCCGCGCGCCGGGCAGGCGGACGTTGAAGACGCGCGTGTTCGCCGTGTTCGTCAGGTAGAGACGCACGACCTCGCCACGGCGGGCGGCGAGCAGGGGCTCCGGCTCGCCGTTCACTAGCAGGACGTTGCCGAACCGGCCCATCGCGACGTACGTGGTCTCGGCGCGGCCGAACGGCGCCACCCTCCCGCCCTCGAGCAGGACGTCGTCGAGCGTGAGCGCCAGCTCGCGGTGAGCGGGCGGCCAGTACCCGGGGTCGGCGGGAACGACCACGAGGTTCCCGTACAGACCCATCTCCTGACCGTAGTCCTCGCGGATGTGCGGGTGGTACCAGTAGACGCCCGGATCCGGGAATGCGACGCGATAGGTGAACGTGCCGCCGACCGGGATCGGGGCCTGCGTGTGCGCCGTGCCGTCGTAGCGGTTGTCGAGGCGCAGGCCGTGCCAGTGGACGGTCGCGTCGAGATCGCCCTCGTTGACGACCTCGACGACGATCTCCGACCCCTCCCGGACGCGGAGCGTGGGGCCCGGGATCGAGCCGTTGTAGGCGAGCATCCGCACCGTCGCGTCGCCGAGCTGCTTCGCGACCGGGGCGATCCGCAGCCGGAAATCGGCGCCGTCGGCGAGCTCGAGGACCTCCGGCGCGCGGGCCGCGGGGAGCCCGGTCGGGTCGGTCGGGAAGTGATCGGGAGGCGGGCTCACGTCGGCCGGGATGCGAAGGAGCCATCGTAGGCGACCGCATGCGGGCCGTTGAGCGGACCCGGCCCTGCTGGTACGTCGCGCGCTGCGTTTGCCGCGCAGCGCTCGCGGGCAAGCCGAAGCGGACGACCCGGGTTGCGGTCCGGCATGCGGCAGCGGAACGAGACAGGCAACGAGGAGGAGGCCCGCCTGCACGAGCGGGCGGCGCTGTTCTACGAGCTCCTCGACCACCACGACCGCGCGGCGGCCGAGCGGGAGCGCGCGCAGCGGGCCCGCGCGGCGGCGCGCGCCGCGTCCGCGGGCGCCCACGCCGGCCCAGGCTCGC
>JACVRR010000126.1 GCA_014534345.1 Thermoleophilia bacterium
ATCCGGCCCCGCGCCGTGTAGCGCGCGGCGTTGGCGACCAGGTTCGCCACCGCCTGCTCGGTGAGGTCGCGGTTGGCGAGCGCGGCAACCTGCGGCTCGCATCGCAGCTGAACGTCGACGCCGGGGGCCGTTCGCAGCTCCGCCACGACGTCGCCGAGCAGGGAGCACAGCTCGACGACCTCGAGGCGGGCGGCCTCGGTCCGGCGTTGCGCACGCGCGAGTACGAGCAGCGAGCGGGTCAGGCGCGAGAGCCGGTCGGCCTCGCGCTCGATGTGAGCGAGGAACCGGTCGCGTTCGTGGGGCAGGTCCTTCGCGCCCGCTTGGAGCACGTCGACGGCGCTGACGATCGCAGCGAGCGGCGTTCTCAGCTCGTGCGCGGCGTTCGTCGTGAACTCGCGCGCCATGCGCTCCTGGTGCTCACGCTCGGTCACGTCGCCGAACAGGCAAACGGCGGCGATGATGTCGCCGCGTCGATCGCGGACGGGTGTCGCGCTGACCTCGAGCAGCACGCGGGTCCCGTCGGCGCGCACGAACTCGATCTGCTCGCGCTCGATCGTTTCTCCGGCGACTGCCCGCGCGAGCGGCCACTCGTGCGGCTGGAGCGGCGAGCCGTCGCGGCGGAAGCCGGCGTAGGCGGAGTAGTCGGACACGCTCTGGGCAAGTGGCACCGCGCCGAGCACCGCCCTGGCCTGGTCGTTGATCCGCGTGATTCGCCCCGAGGGCGCCGCGGCCACGATGAGCCCGGCCGGGATGCGGTCCACGATCGTCTCGAGCAGCGCGTCGGGTGCCTCGACGGACTCCTCCGCCGGGTCAAGCTCCGCCTTCCGTGCATCACCGCGCGGCTCGAGCTCCGGCACTACACCGCGCCCGTTCTGATCGTCAGTGTGCGAATTCGTCAGGCGGCTCATACCGAACGGCGGCCCGAATGCGCCGCACGGGTCGTGGCGGCTGCGTGATCGTACTCGCCTACCCCGCCACCGCGTGTTTCCGGATCCACATGAACCTGCAGCGAACCGAAACGGAGCTCGGCGGGCTGTGTGACAACCTTCGGCCGTCCGAGCTCCTCCCGTGTGCGGAGGTCAAAGACAGCCGGCGGCGGACCGAAGGACGGTGGGGCAACCGGTCCGCCGCCCGGCAGCTCCCGATTGCACGTGGGCGGCCCCGCTGCGGGCCACCGGCGACCGCACGGGCGACGTCTCGAAGGCCGGTAACTCTGTAAGCAAATCTCCAGAGAGCCGCGGTCCGCCACAAACGCGCGCGGCGGTACGTTCGGAGCGTGTCGGACCGCGACGGGAGTTCCCCGGCCGAAGCCAACGGGTCAGCCAGGCCGCGCCTGCTCTTCTTCCACTCGCCCCGCTCCGGGCCTTCCCGGCGAGTCGAGGGCTTCCTCGCCCAGGTTCTCCAGCGGCGCGGTAACCACCGGACCTTCCACGTCTACCGCGTCGCGCACGAGGAGCGGCCGGACCTGACCGCGCGTTTCGCGATCGAGGAGGTTCCCACGCTCGTCGTCGTCGAGGGCAAGCGCGTGCGCGGCAAGCTCGGAAGGCCGAGGGGCTGTGACGAGATAGAGAGCTTCCTCGCGCCCTGGTTGAAGTGAGCGGTCGCCCGGGCGCGGGCTCCACCGGGCCGCCGTAGCGGTCGCGGCCGGACCGCCCGCTGCCCGACACGAGCGGGCGCTGTCAGGGATGTTTCGCTCTGCCCGTGCGAGCGAAGCGACCGGATTTTGCGTCGCGGCGCCGGTCGTCTACGCTCGTCGTGCCATGACGAGTCGCGAGGAGCGGATCGCTCGGAACGAGGCCCTCCACCGCGAGGTCAACGAGCGCATGCGCCAGATCGAGGAGGGCCTCACGGCGAAGGGGATCGTCGAGCGGCGCGAGCTCGACGAGTATCTGTGCGAGTGCGGCGTCGACGGCTGCATGGAGACGATCTTGATGTCGGCGGCGGAGTACGAAGCTGTGCGATCGAGCCCCATCCGGTTCGCCGTCCGGCCGGAGCACGTCATCCCCGACGTCGAGCGGGTGGTCGAGAAGCACGACCGGTTCGTGAGCGTGGAGAAGCTCGTCGGCGAGCAGGCGATCGCGCGCCAGACGGACCCGCGCTCCTAGAACCCGCGCCGCTCTATTCTCGCGCGATGGACGCTGTCCGGCGTCGTCGCTCGAGCGTCCTGCTATGGCCGGCTCTCGTCCTCTCGTCCGTTGTCGCCTTCGTGCCCGCCTGCTGGTCGGGGTTTCTGGCCGACGACTTCATCCTGCTGCGGACGCTGGACCGCTTCGACGGGGTCGCCTGGGCGTTCACGCACAACGACCTGGGTGCGGACGAGGGGCATTTCTACCGGCCACTCTGGGTTCTGTGGCACGTGGGGATGGATGCGCTGCCCGGCGCGGCGGGCACGTTCCACGCCGGCAACCTCCTGCTGTATGCGGTCGTCGTGCTGGAGGTCTGGCTGCTCGCGCGGCGGCTCGCCGGCGAGGGAGCCGCCTGGGTCGCCTCGTTCGGGTTCGCGGTTTACCCGCGGCACGGCGAGTCCGTCGCGTGGATCTCCGGAAGCACGGACCTCCTCGCTGCGGCGCTCGTGCTGCCGGCTGTGCTCTGCGCCATCGCTCCCTGGCGGCCGGGCAGGCGGGCGGCGGCGGCCGCTCCGCTCGCCGCCGCGGCCGCGCTGGCGAAGGAGAGCGCGTTCGTCGCGCCGCTGCTCGCGGCAGTCGGCGTCTGGCTCGTCGGCCGCGACCGCCGACGCTGGCTCGCCCCCGCCGCCATGGCGGTCAGCCAGGCGCTCGTGCTCGCGGCACGGACCGCCGTCGTCGGCGGTGCAGGCGGCTATGCGGATTACCCGTGGACGCCGGTGAGGCTCGGCGGCGTGGCGTCCTCGTACGTCGCCGCGGCGCTCTCGCCGCCGCAGCTCGAGCTGCTGCGTTTTCCGGCCCTGCTCGTGCTGCCCGCCGCGCTCCTCGCGCTGGCGCTCTGGCGTGTGCGTGCGCTCCGGCGCGCCGGTGACCGCGCACGTGTGCGCGTCGCGGCCGGCGGCGCCCTCTGGTTTGCAGTGGCGCTGCTGCCGGCGCTGAACCTGGCAGTCGATCTCAACCTGGCGAACGGGGAGCGGCTGCTCTTCCTCCCGTCCGTCGGCCTCGCGGTCGCGTTCGGCGCGCTCGCGCCCGCCGCGCGTGCGGCGCTCGTGCTCGCCGGCGCGGCCGCGCTGGCGCTGTGCGTCTGGTCGGCGACGAACTGGGCGGCCGCCGAGCGGATCGCCGGCCGCGTCGTCGCGTCGGCCGAGCGCTTGGCGCCGCCGGGCGGCGAGCTCGTCGTGCTCGCCGTGCCGGAG
Organism: Thermoleophilia bacterium; assembly: GCA_014534345.1. Lineage (GTDB taxonomy): Bacteria > Actinomycetota > Thermoleophilia > Gaiellales > Gaiellaceae > JACVRR01. Next base: position 3,320 of record JACVRR010000126.1, read on the forward strand.
AACTACCGGACGGCGCACGTCTTCCCGGGTGTGACGCTCGGCGCCGCACTCGAGCGGGCGGGCCGGCGCGACGTGCGCGTCGCCGCCTGCGCTCCCGTGTACGTGCGTTCCGATCGAGCCGGCGCGGTCTCGGCCGCTCCCGCGCCCGGCGGCGCGATCCGGCTACGCGCGACGTGGGACGCGCCGTTCGACGTCCCCGTCTTGCGCGACGCGTCCCAGTCGAGCGCCGACTGTCGCTTCGACGCTGACGACGGGTGGCCCCCGGGTCTCGAGCTCGACGCGCTCGTCTACCCGGCGCCGTCCCGACAGCCGGTCGTCCTCGCGTACTTCGACGGGCACGATCTCCGCCCGCTCGAATGGAGGTTTAGCACCCCGCATAGTGGTGTAAGATAACGCTCAGGCGGGACGCCCCGGCGCTGAGGTAAGCGTCGCTGCTGGACACGGTGAGCCCCTCCGGCCGGTGGCGTCCCGCGCTTCCGTGCGCACGTTTCGGCGCCGCGCGCCCCGGGAAGGCCGCTGGGGTCCAGCAGCGGTCCCAGCGAAGGAGGGCTATGTCGTCGCGGAGCTCCCGAGGCCGCGTCGATCCCCACACGCGATTGGTTTCCGCCCAGGGCGGCAGGCCCTGCGCCGGAGCAGGTTGCGGGCGGTGTTCTGACGCGGAAGGCAGCGAGGAGGACGGCTGGGCGAGGTGATCGATCTCCGGGATCTGCTCGAGCACCGGCTTGGCGTCATGCTCCTCACGGAGCGGGCGATCGAGCGGACGCTCGCGAAGCTCCGTCGGGACGCGAGCGACGAGGGGCTGGCAAACGCGTTCGAGCGGCATCTCGACGAGACGCGTGCTCACGTCGCGAACGTCGAAGATGCGCTCAGGCGTCTCGGTCGCATGACGCCGGTGCGCCTCGCGGATCCCGCCGTCATGCGTTTCCGGCTCGAGCACGCGTCGTTCGCGGATGCCGCGGAGGCGGCGAGCTTCGCGGGGGCGGCCGGCCATCAGGAGACGAATGCCTACGAGGGCTTGATCGCCCTCGCCGAAGGAGTCGGAGCGCGCGAGGTGCTCGGCCTCATGGCGCAGAACCTCGCGTACGAGCGCGCGATCCTGGAGCAGGTGAACCTCATCGTTCGCCGGCTCGCCGCCCAGCGTGGCGCCGAGGATCTCGAGCTCGCGCTCCAGGACGGTCTGCGGCGATCCGAGCCGCAGCGGTCGCCGCAGGCCCAGGGGCAGGGCGCCGCTCGCTGAGCGGTGCCCGGAGGGGGCGGCTTCCCGGGCCGCCCCCGCCCCAACTATCCGACGCTTCCGTGGACGCTCGGGCGGCGAAGCTCGAGGACGAAGGTGGATCCCATGCCCGGCGTCGAGGTCACGTCGACGCGGCCGCCCATTTGCTCGGCGAGCTCGCGCGCGATGTAGAGGCCGAGCCCGGTGCCGCCGACGCCGCGGTTCATCTGCGGATCGAGGCGGTAGAACTTCTCGAAGACGAGCTCCTGCTCGGCCTCGGGAATCCCGAGGCCCTCGTCGCTCACGAAGACGCGTACCGCCCTGTCGTCGGCATCGACGGCGATGCGCACGGTGCCCCCGTCGGGCGAGTACTTGACGGCGTTGTCGACGAGGTTCTCGATGACCTGCCGGGCGCGTTCGGGATCGCCCGCGGCGTCCACCGGCTCCGTCGCCTCCGACTCGATCCGCAGACCCGTCGGCGCCCGCGACCGCGCGTCGTCCGCGACCGATGCGACGACCGCGGACACGTCGAAGGCGTCGTCCTTCACATGGAGCCGGCCCGCAGTGACCTGGCTGGCCAGCAGCACCTCATCGACGATTCGTGCCAGGCGCGCGGCCTGGTCGGAGATGACGCCGACGAGCTGTGCCTGCACCGCGGCCTCGAGCTCCGCGCCGCGACCGAGCGTCAGCGCGGCCCCGTACACGGCGGCGAGCGGCGTGCGGAGCTCGTGCGACACCGTCGCGACGAGCTCGCTGCGCATCTCCTCGAGCCGATGCTTCTCGGTCAGGTCGTGGAATGCGTAGACGACGGAGCCGTCGGCGGCGACGGCCGACATCGAGAGCCAACGCTCGCGGCCGTCGTGCTCGACGAGCACCGCGTCGCTGCGCGTGCCGCCCGGCTCGCCGGGATGCGCGGCGACCGGAACGAGGTCGTGGATGGCCTGCCAACCGGGCACGGCCTCGTGCGCGGGCTGGCCAAGCACGTCGTCGGCGGGGATGCCGGTGATCGTCGTCGCGGCAGGGTTCCAGAACGTCACGAGGCCGTCCCGGTCGACCTCGAAGACGCCGTCGGCCAGCTGCGAGAGGACGCGCGCGGCCTGGGCGCGCTGGCGCAACGCCGTCCGGTTGCGGGCGATCAGCGGCGCGAACCCGTACGCGAGCAGGGCGACGGCGAAGACCGTTCCAGCTCCGACGCCGAAGATGCGGCGGCGTACTTCCACGGCGGCCTCGTCGACGGTGGACTTCTCGAGCAGCGCGACGACACGCGGCGCGTCTGCGCCACGGGCGAGCGGCGCGGCGGCGGCCCGGTAATCGCGGCCGCCGAAGCGAAGGTCGACGGCGGCGGGCGTTAGCCGTGCGAGCCGGGTGCCTGCCCGCGCGATGACGACGCGGTCCGCAGCGCGCGCGGCGGACGCCTCGTGCAGCCGTCGGACTAGCGCGGCGTCGAGCGCGACACCGACGACGACGTAACCGAGTGTACGGTCGCCGCGCACTACCTTGGCAGTCGCCGGAGCGGCCGGTTCGGGGTGCGCCCGCGGGACGAGCGCGACACCCGGTACGCCGCGGAGGACCGTGCGGCGCCTGGCGAGCGCCCGCTGGACTGCGGCGCGGGCGGCAAGACGGGCCGCGCGCGCACGCGCGGCCGCGACGACGTCGTCGTACTCCTCCTGCGCGCTGCGCAACATCGTGCCGAGGTGGGCGTCGCCCCGCTCGCGCTCGCGCGCGGCGGCGTACTCCGCGAACGCCCACGTGGCCGACGCGACCGGCACGAGCAGCGCAAGCAGGAGCAGCGCGGTTCGGAGGCCCGGCAAGCCGCGGACGGGCACCGCGGCAGGGCGCGCGAGGGCGCGCACGGCGCTCACGGCTTCACCCGGCGTGGGGGATATCCGCGGCTGGCGACCCGGAATACCATGTGATCACTCTGTCGGCGGCGCAGAGGAAACTCATGAGAGCGTCGCCCGAAATCCTCCAGTTTCCCGTCGCTGCCGCGGCAGCGATCCTCGCCGTCGCGCTTCCGCTCGTGCTTCTGGAGGCCGGTACGCTCGAGCTTGGACGGATCACGCAGCGGCCGGAGGCGCGTACGGCCGAAGTCGTCCAGGCGACCGAGCCACGGCGCGCGCCGCGCCGGCAGTTGGGCGCGGGCTCGTCGCGCGGAAGCACCGTGGCGCGCCCGGTGCGACGCGCGGCGCCGACGGTCCGGCCGGAGGACGCTGCTGCGCCGCCCCGGCCGTCGCGGACCGCGGTCGCGTCGCCGCGGGCTCTCCCGGCGAGGCCGCCCGAGCCCCTCGAGCCCGCCGCGAGGCAGCAGCCGCCTGTCGCTGTCCAGCCGCCTGTCGCGGTCCAGCCGCCGGTCAACACGCAGCCGCCGGTCAACAGCCCGCCGCCCGTCACCCAGCCGCCCGCCGACGTCCGGCCGCCGGCGGAAGCACCATCCGTCTCGCCGACCGTCAAGCAGAAGAAGTCGCCGGGTGGTCCGCCTCCGAAGCACGGGCGGGCGCGAGGCGCCGAGAAACCGGCGCACGAGCGTGACCAACAGCCCGTCTCCGAACCCTCGTCAAGCGAGGCGCCACCGGCTGAACCGCCGGTCGAACCGCAGGCCGAGCCGGCCGGCGAGGGGAAGAAGGAGAAGCCGGATAAGGGAGGCGAGAAACCGCCCGACTCTTCGCCGCCGGGGCGGGGCCGCGGGGGTCGCCCCTAACGCGCCACGCGACGGTCGAGGATCGACGTAGCTTCGATCCGAAAGGTTGCGCTGCTCGCCGGCGGTTGCGCGCCGGAATAGGTCCCACGAGGCGGGTCGTCAGGCGACGCAGCCGGCCGCGTACAGCTCGTTCTTGGCGCAGCAGCGCGTGAGGGTCGCGACGAAGCCGCGTTCGCTCATCGAAAGGGTGCGTCGGGCGAGGTGTGCGACGTGGAGGTCGCGGCGCAGCGGCGGCCGGCCGGCGATGCGGAAGTGTTCCAGCTCG